>JBHOQO010000124.1:0-42147 GCA_042408925.1 Chloroflexota bacterium
TCCCGTCCCGGGCGGACGTGAAGCGCTGCGTGGTCACCCGGGAGACGGTGGAGAAGCGGACCGACCCCCTCCTGCTGACGGCGGCGGACCTGAAGAAGATGGCCAAGGAGAAGCCCGCCTGATCGGAGACACCCGCCCGTCGGCGCCGGCGAGCGAGCGGACCCGGCGTCGCCCCGCCGCCAGTGCCTCGAGGAGGCGTCGGTCCTCCGCACCGAGGGAGCCGTGCGGCGGGACGGCGCCGCCGCCCGCCGGTTCCGACCCCTCCGGCGGGCCGGCCTCCGACCGGAGCGCGTCGGCGCCGCGGGCGGTCAGCTCGGCGACGAGCTCGACCCGGTCGAGGAGCCCCGGCGGGAGGAAGGCCCGGATCACCGTCGCCAGGGGCGCCAGATAGTGCCGGCTCACGAACCGAGCGAGGGCGAGGGTCAGCGGCGGGAGGAGGGGGCCGTCGGAGCGGATCCGCCGCCGGACCGGCTTCGTCTCCCGGTCCGGGACCGGCGCCGGCCCGACGACGATCCCGACGACCTG
Organism: Chloroflexota bacterium; assembly: GCA_042408925.1. GTDB lineage: Bacteria > Chloroflexota > Limnocylindria > Limnocylindrales > CSP1-4 > BPIH01. The sequence goes on from JBHOQO010000124.1 coordinate 526, forward strand.
GCGGCGACCGACCTCGACGAGGACCGCCTCGCCCGGTTCGAGGTCGACGAGCTCGGGTGGGACGTGGTACGTGAGGGGCTCGAGGCCGGCCGGACCCGGCAGGTCGACGGCGACGGCGACGAAGTCCCGCGGCTCGGGTTCGGAGCGGCGCGGCCCGGCAGCCGTGACGTCGCCGCCCGCGGACGACCCCGCCACCGGGGAGCGTCCTGCCTCGGCCTCGGCCACCGGACCCTCCTAGACGCGGATCCGACGCGTCGGGTGCTTTCGCCTCTCGATCGTCACGATGGCGTCGATCATCGCCGCCGTCCGATCGACCTGGCCCGTCTCGTTGACGACGACGTAGTCGTAGTCGTCCTTCCGGGCGAGCTCGATGGCGGCGTTCCGCTGCCGGAGCTCGAGCTCGTCGGCGCTCTCGGTCGCCCGGCTCCGGAGCCGCTGGAAGAGCTCCTCGAGGGACGGCGGGACGACGAAGACGAGGAGGGCGTCCGGGACCCGCTCCTTCACGACCTGGGCGCCCTGGACGTCGATCTTGAGGATGACGTCCCGCCCGGCGGCGAGGGCCCGGGCCACCTCCGCCCGCGGCGTCCCGTACCAGTTCCCGTGGACCTCGTTCGCCTCGAGGAAGCCGCCCGCCTCACGGAGCGCCGCAAACTCCTCGGGCCGCAGGAAGTGGTAGCTCACCCCCGGGGTCTCCCCGGGCCGCGGCGCCCGCGTCGTGCAGGTGACGACGAAGTGGTAGTCGGGGCTCCGGTGGCGCTCCCGGAGGGCGGCGATGATCGTGTCCTTGCCGACCCCCGAGGGGCCCGAGATGATGACGAGGAGCGCCCCCGGCGCGCCAAGGACGGAGCCCGGCGGCCCGGCATCGAGGAGCCGTTCGAGCGGCGATCCGCTCGACCCGGCCCCGGCCCCGAGCGCCGCCTCCGCCGACGGCGACGATCCGATCTCAGCCACCGCTCCCCTCCCCCACGGCGACGAGGCCGCCGGCGGCGCGCCGACGACAGGCCTCGAGGACCGCCTCGAGCTCCGCCGGCAGTGGCGCGGTCAGCCGGAGGAGGCGGCCCGTCGAGGGGCTCGTGAACTCGAGCCGCCAGGCGTGGAGGAAGAGCCGCGTCAGCCCCGGCGGCCCGGTCCGCGCCGTCCCCGTCCCGTAGACGGGGTCGCCCGCGACCGGATGGCCGATGGCGGCGAGATGGACCCGGATCTGGTGGGTCCGCCCGGTCACGAGATCGACCTCGAGGAGCGTCCAGCCCGGGAAGCGTTCCCGGACCCGATACCCCGTCACCGCCGGTCGCCCGTCGGGGACGACGCTGACCCGGCGCCGGTCCCGCGGGTCGCGGCCGAGCGGCGCCTCGATCCGACCGACCGCCGCCGCGACCTCCCCGGCGACGAGGGCGAGGTACGTCTTCTTCACCCGTCGCGCCTTGAGCTGGGCCATCAGGCTCTGCTGGGCGGCGTCGTGCTTGGCGACGATGAGGAGCCCCGAGGTGTCGCGGTCGAGGCGGTGGACGAGGCCCGGCCGTCCGACCCCGGCGATCCCGCCGTAGCGGTCGCCCCGGGCGAGGAGGGCGTTCACGAGCGTCCCCGCCGGGTGCCCCGGGGCCGGGTGGACGACGAGGCCGGCCGGCTTGTCGACGACGAGGAGGTCGTCGTCCTCGTAGACGATCCGGAGCGGGATCGTCGGATCGGGTTCGAGGTGCTCCGGGGGTCGGACCGGCGGGACGTCGAGCTCGACGACGGTCCCCGGCCGGAGGACGTCCCGGGCCCGGAGGCGCCGCCCCTCGCTCGTGCATCGCCCCTCGGCGATGAGACGCTGGACGTAGCTCCGGGAGAGGCCGGTCGCGTCGGCGACGAAGCGGTCGGCCCGACGCGGCTCGCCGCCCTCGGGCACGACGAGGACGCGCCGTCCCGGTGCCGGCTCACGCACCGCGGTCCCGGCCCAGCTCGGGCCAGAGGGCGATCGCGACGAGCCCGAGGAGGGCGAAGCTGATCGCCGCGTCGGCGACGTTGAACGTGTACCAGCGGACGTTCCCGATCCCGGCGTCGACGAAGTCGACGACGTAGCCGAGCCGAAGCCGATCGAGGAGGTTCCCGATCGCTCCGCCGAGGAGGAGGCCGAGGGTCACACTCAAGAAGCGGCTCGGGACCGCCCGGGCATGGTAGGCGACGATGAGGCCGATGACGCCGAGCGAGACGAGGGCGAGGATCTCGGCGTGCCCCCCGAAGAGCCCGAAGAGGCCGCCGGTGTTCCGGCCGTGGACGAAGCGGAGCCAGTCCCCGAGGACGGCAACCGACTCGCCGGGGGCGAGCCGGGCGACGAGCCACGCCTTCGTGAGCTGGTCGGCGGCGACGACGACGGCCGCGAGCCCGAGGAAGAGCGGCCAGCGCCGCCCGACCCGCGCCACGACCGCCGGCGCCTCAGCCATCCGCCCGACGGAGCGCGATCGCCACCTCGCCCGAGCTCAGCTCGACCCGGTCGTTGACGAGCCTGTCGGGGGGCGGGCTGCCGGCCCAGCGGACGGCGAGGGTCTCCTCGGCGACGTCGGCGACGAAGGGGATGAGGGCTTCGGGGAGCGGGTGGACCCAGAGCTCAATCGGGTCGTCGAACTCGAGCCCGGCCGTCCGGCGGAGGTCGAAGATCGCCCGGGCCAGCTCCCGGGCGTCGCCCTCGGCGAGGAGCTCGGGGGTGAGCTCGGTGTCGACGCCGACGACGATCCCGTCGGCGTGGGCGACGGCGCGCCCAGGACGCGGGGCGGCGACGATCTCGACTTCGTCGGGGGCGAGGGTGACGTCGCCGACCCGGACGCTCCCGTCCGGCGCGATCTCGAAGCGGCCGGCCTTGACCGCGGCCATGACCTCGGGGACCCGGGGCCCGAGCCGCGGCCCGACCTTCGGGAGGATCGGGCGGACCCGCCGCTCGACGAGGTCGTGCTCGTCGGCGATCCGCTCGACGGTCTTCACGTTCACCTCCGCCCGGACGAGCTCGAGGAGCTCGTCGAGGTGCGGGACGTCGCGGTCGGGAAGAGCGACCCAGAGCCGGGCGAGGGGCTGGCGGACCCGGATCCCGGCGTTGCCGCGCAGGGTCCGGGCGAGCTCGACGACCCGCCGGGCGAGGGCCATCGCCGCCTCGAGCGCCTCGTCCCGGTACCCGGCGACCTCGGCCGTCGGCCAGCGGGTCAGGTGGACGCTGTCGGGTCGGCTCGGGTCGACGGCGACGACGAGGTTCTGGTAGATCGCCTCCGAAAGGAACGGCAGCATCGGGGCGAGGACCCGGACGGCGACGACGAGGGCCTCGTGGAGCGTCGCGAAGGCGGCCGCCCGATCCGCCGGCTCGGCCCGGCGCCGCATCCGGTCGCGGCTCAGGCGGAGGTACCAGGTCGAGAGGTCGTCGATGTACTCGGCCGCGGCCCCGGCGGCCCGCATGGCGTCGTAGTCCCGGAGCCGGTCCTCGGCCGTCGCCGCGAGCCAGGCGGCCCGCGAGAGGATCCAGCGGTCGAGGAGCGGGCGCTCGCCCACCGGCGGGCCTCCTTCGCCCGGCGTCCAGCCGGCGAGGCGGGCATACGTGACGAAGAAGGCGTAGGCGTTCCAGAAGACGAGGAGCTCCCGGCGCGCCTCGTCGGCGGCGTGCCAGCCGAAGAGGATGTTCTCCTCGGGTCGCTGCTTCACGAAGAGCCAGCGCATCACGTCGACGCCCATCCGCTCGGCCGCCTCGTCGAACTCGATGGCGTTGCCCCAGCTCTTGTGCATCGGCCGACCGTCCTCGCCGAGGAGCGTCGCGTACCCGAAGATCGTCGTGAACGGCGGTTCGCGGCGCAGGACCGTCCCCATCGCCAGGAGGGCGTAGAACCAGTTCCGGAACTGACCGGGGAAGCTCTCGGTGATGAAGTCGGCCGGGTACCAGCGCCGCCAGTACTCGGGATCGATCCGGTAGTGGAGCGTCGAGAACGGGACGATCCCGGCGTCGAGCCAGGGGTTGCCCACGTCGGGGATCCGACTGACCGGCTGCCCGCAGCCCGGACAAACGATCTTCACCGCGTCGACCCAGGGTCGGTGCGGGGTGTGGCCCTCGAAGACCTCCCAGCCCTCGATCGCCCGCTCCCGGAGCTCGTCCCGGCCGCCGACCACCTCGAAGGTCCCGCAGGCCGGGCAGTCGTAGATCGGCAGCGCCAACCCCCAGTACCGCTTCTTGCTGATCATCCAGTCCTGCATGTTCCGGAGCCAGTCGAGCTCCCGCTCGTAGCCGAACTCCGGAATCCAGCGGATCCGGTCGACGACCTCCATGATCTGGTAGCGGAGCGACGCGTCGATCTGCTCCCGAGTCAGCGTCTCCCGGGGCTGGTCGTAGACCGGGCCCATGCTGATGTACCACTCGTCGACGAGCCGGAAGACGAGGGGCGTCCCGCAGCGCCAGCAGTGCGGATAGCGGTGCCGGTAGACCTCGAGGCGATAGAAGCGCCCCGTCTCCCGCAGCCGTTCGACGATCGGCTCGGTGACCTCCCGGACGTCGCGGCCGCTCAACGGCCCGAACCCCTCGATGAAGACCCCGAACTCGTCGAGGGGCGCGATCATCGGCAGCCCGAGCGCCTTGCCGAGGGCGTAGTCCTCGGCCCCGCACCCGGGCGCGACGTGGACGATCCCCGTCCCCTCGTCCTCGCCGACCTCGTCCCAGGCCACGACCCGATGCTCGTAGCGGCCCCCCGGCGCCGCCGCGAAGGCGGCCTCGACGGCCGGCAGGTCGTCGAAGGGGCCGGCGTACCGCCAGCCGACGAGCTCGGCGCCCGGCCGCTCCTCGAGGACCTCGTACCGGTCGACGAGGGCCCGCTCGAGGGTCCCCCGGGCGAGCCAGAAGCGCCGCTCGCCCTCCCGGACGAGGACGTACGGGAGGTCCGGATGGACGGCCGCGGCGACGTTCGCCGTCAGCGTCCAGGGCGTCGTCGTCCAGACGAGGAGCGCCTCGCCCGGCCGGTCGAGGAGCGGGAAGACGACGGTCAGGCCCGGATCGTCGCGCTCCTGGTAGCCCTCGTTCATCTCCATCTGGCTGATCCCCGTTCCGCAGCGGGGGCACCAGGGCATCGTGTCGTGGCCCTTGTAGAGCCAGCCCTTCCGATGGCACTCCTTGAGGAACCACCAGATCAGGTCGTTGTTCTCGTTGCTGAACGTGAAGTAGCTGCCCCCGAGCTCCGGCATCCCGAGGCGGCCGACGATCATCTCGACGGTGTCGGTGACCGGCCCCTTCGGGCCCTCGACGGTGATGACCCGCGACGGGTCCTCGGCGAGCAGATCGCGGAGGCGGCGGAGCTCGTCGGGGTCGTTCCAGTCCATCCAGTAGCCGAGCCGGATGCTCTGCTCGGTCTGGCGGGCGGCGTAGGTGAGGACCCGCTGCTTGCAGAGCGAGACGAACTCGGCGATCCCGAAGGCCTCGATGTCGCGCTTCGAGGTGAAGCCGAGCTCCCGTTCGACGTTGACCTCGACCCAGAGGCCCTGGCAGTCGAAGCCGTTCTGCCACCGCTCGGCGTGGCCGAGCATCGCCCGGAAGCGCTGGAAGAGGTCCTTGTACGTCCGGCCCCAGGCATGGTGGACGCCCATCGGGTTGTTCGCCGTGATCGGACCGTCGAGGAAGCTCCAGCGGGGCCCGTCGGCGTTCTGGCGGCGGAGGCGCTCGAAGGTCCGGCGCTCCCGCCACAGGGCGAGGATCTCGTGCTCCTGGGCGATGAGGTCCGGCTTACTGGGTACGGGTCGAAACACGGTGTCCTTTCGCAGCGGGCTCGGTGACGGGCCGGCAGCGGGCGGCTCCGGGGCCGCGCCGGGCGGCGCGGCGGGGCCGATCGCCGGCAGCAAGTATCCTACCCGCGATGCACGACCCAGCGTCGCCCCGCCGGACGCCCCGGTCCGCCTTCGCCGCGGCCGTCCTCTCGATCCTCTTCCCCGGTCTCGGTCACCTCTACGCCGGCGCGCCGGCACGAGCCCTCGGCTTTGCCGCCCCGCCGCTCCTCGCCCTCGCCCTCGTCGCCGGGATCGTCCTCCGCCTCGACCGCCTCACCCTCTTCGGGCTCCTCTTTCAGCCGAGCGTCCTGACGGCGATCCTCGTCGTCGACGTCCTCCTCCTCGTCTACCGGGCCGTCGCCGCCGTCGACGCCTGGCGGGTCACCGCCTTCCTCAACGCCGCCGAGCTCGCCGCCGACCGGCGCTACGGGCCGCCCCGGCTTCGGGTCGGGCCCGCCTCCGCAGCGGGCCTCCTCGCCGTCCTCGTCGTCATGACCGGCTTTCACGTCGCCGTCGCCCGCTACGACCTCCAGGCGATGGCCCTCGTGAACTGCATCTTCGACGAGACCGGAACCGCGACCTGCGACGAGGCGAGCCCGAGCCCCTCGCCGGGCGCCACGGCAGGCGAGAGCCCGACGAACCCCGCGAGCCCGTCGCCGAGCCCCGTCGGTTCGGCCCTCCCGTCGCCCTCGCCGCTCCCGCCCTGGAACGGCACCGAGCGGCTCAACATCCTCCTCATCGGCGCCGACGAGCAGGGTGGCGGCCACAACACCGACACCCTCATCGTCGCCTCCATCGACCCCCCGAGCGGCCAGGTCGCCCTCTTCACCCTCCCCCGCGACACCGTCGACGTCCCGGTCCCGGCCGGACCCGCCCGTGCCCTCTGGGGGACCGTCTACCGCTCGAAGATCAACTCCTGGTTCGTCAACAACCGCCACCGCGCCGATCTGTGGCCCGGGACCGACCGGACAAGGGGCTACAACGCCCTCAAGGCGATCCTCGGCGAGCTCTACGGCATCGACATCCGCTGGTTCGTCGAGGTCAACTTCGACGGCTTCGAGCGGGTCATCGACGCCCTCGGCGGGGTCACCGTCAACGTCCAGCTCCCGGTCGTCGACGATCGCTACCCGGGTCCCGACGGTCGGCTCCGGCGCGTCTACATCCCGGCCGGCGTCCAGCACATGACCGGAGCCGAGGCCCTCGTCTACGCCCGCTCCCGCCACGGCTCGTCGGACTTCGACCGCGGCCAACGGCAGCAGCGGGTCCTCCTCTCGCTCCGCGAGCAGACCGACATTGCCGCCGTCCTGCCGCGCCTCGACGAGCTCGTCGCCGCCCTCACCTCGGCCGTCCGGACCGACATCCCGGTCGGCGAGCTCCCGCGGCTCCTCTCCCTCGCCGAGCGGGTCGACACCCGCTCGGTGCGGTCCTACGTCTTCGCGCCGCCCTACTACGCCCGGGAGATCCTCTCCGGGGACCCGCGCGGCTACGTCATCATCCCGAACGTCAGCCGGATCCGGGCCGCCGTCCGGGACGCCTTCACCATCGACCCAACCGCCGAGGCGCGACGAGACGCCATCGCCGCCGAGGGGGCGACGGTCTGGGTTCTCAACGGCTCCGGCGTAACCGGCCAGGCGAGCGACCTCGCCCGGTACTTCGAGAGCTGGGGGATGACGGCCTCGGCCCCGAACCAGCGGCCGGACAGCCGCCCGAGCCGGACCCGGCTCCTCGCCTACAACGGCGCGGAGACCCGCTTCCCGGCGACGGCCGCCTTCCTGACCGAGGCCCTCGGGGTCGACGTCACCCCCACCGCCGACCCGACGGCGCGGGTCGACTTCCTCGTCGTCACCGCCAAGACGACGCCGAACCTCACCCCGCCGCCGGCGCCGTAGCCGACGGGTCGGGCCGCCCGCTTCCCGGCGCCCCGACCCCGCCCCGGATCAGGCCTGGGGGATCGGCGTCAGCCAGTGCCGGTACTCGGGGAGCCGGCCCCGGACCGCGTCGAAATAGCGGCGCTGGACGAGCGAGGCGATCGGCCCCACCTCGCCCGAGCCGACCTTCCGATGGTCGATCTCCACGACCGGCGAGACCTGGACCCCGGTCCCGCAGAGGAAGACCTCGTCGGCGACGTAGAGCTCCGAGCGGTCGATGGATCGGACCTCGACCGGGATCTTCAGATCGCCCGCCAGCTCGATGATCGCCCGCCGGGTGATCCCCTCGAGGATGTCGTCCGACACCGGCGGCGTGAGCAGGACCCCGTCGCGGACGACGAAGAGGTTCGCCGCCGACGCCTCCGAAGCGTGCCCGTCGGGGGTGAGGACGAGGGCCTCGTCGAAGCCGTTCAGCTCCGCCTCCGACTTCTGGAAGGCCATGTTCACGTAGCCGCCGACGATCTTGCCCCGGGCCGGGAGCGCCTCGTCGGCGTTTCGACGCCAGGACGAGGTCATGAGCCGGACCCCGTGCTCGGTGTCGATGTAGTTCCCGAAGGGGAGGCTGATGATGTAGAGCTCGTGCTCGAGGTGGTGGAGGCGGACCCCGATCGCCCGGGTCGACTTGTAGAACGACGGCCGAATGTAGACGTCTTCCCGGAACCCGTTCCGTCGGACGGTCTCGACGATGAGGCCGACGAGCTCGTCGACGGACGGCACGGGCTCCATGAGCATGATCCGGCACGAGCGCCGGATCCGCTCGACGTGCTCCCGGACGAAGAGTCCGTAGAGCTGCTCCTGCTCCGGGTTCCAGTAGGCCCGGATCCCCTCGAAGACCGCGGTCCCGTACATGAAGGCGTGGGTCATGATGCTGACCCGGGCGTCGCGGAGGGGAACGAACTCGCCCTGGAAGTAACAGATCAGGCTGTCCAGGTCGGCCGGGGCGCCGGCGGGGCGGGTCGCCGGGGCGGAGGTCGCGGACGGCTTCTCGGTGAGCATGCTCGGCGACTCCTGCGCTGCGAGAACGGGTGGAACGCTGGCCCCAAGGATACCAGCGCCGGCGTCCCCGACCCGACCGAGGCAGAACCCCCCGGGGCCCTTAGCCGGCGGCGAGGACGATCGCGACGAGGGCCAGGTACGTGGCGTAGACGAGACCGCCGACGAGGAGCCGCCGGCCGTGGAGGTGGCGGCGTCGCGACGGCCCGAAGATGAGCCCCGCCGAGACGAAGGCCATCCCGGCCGACACGAAGGCGAGGAGCGAATCGGCGCTGAGCGCCCAGGTCGAGGAGGCGAAGACGATGGCGATGACCGTCGGGATCGTGGCCTGGAAGACCATCGCCCCGGTGATGTTCCCGAGGGCGAGGGTGTCCTTCCCGGCCCGGATCCAGAGGACGCTGTTGAACTTCTCGGGCAGCTCGGTCGCGATCGGGGCGATGACGAGGGCGAGGAGCGCCTCGGGGACGGCGACCGCCCGGGCGAGCCCCTCGACGGCGTCGACGAAGACGACCGCCCCGCCGACGATGCAGACGAGGGCGACGGCGACCTGGACCGTCACGATCCGGAGGCGCGGGACCCGCGGGTTTCGGCGGTGCCCCGCCCGGTCGAGACGGTGGAGGCGGAGCGGCGAGAGGGCCTCGCCCTCGATCCGCTCCTCGGCCTCGAGGTGCTCGCGGACGTACCAGACGTAGATCCCGAGCAAGAGGGCGGCGATCGCCAGCCGAACGCCGAGGAGGTCGCTCGGGACGAGGGCCGAGCCGACGGCGATGGCGTAGGCGACCGCGAAGACCCGGACGTCGTGGCCGAGGACGTCCCGGGCCACGATCATCCGGTCCCCGGTGGGTCGCCTGCGCCCGGCCAGAATGACGGCGACGCCGCTCACGAACATGGCGAGCGTCGCGAGCATGAACGGCGCCCCCAGGACCGCCCCGACGCCGATCTCGGCCGCCGCCGCACTCCCCCCGAAGAGGATCGCCACGGTCGGGATCATCGTCTCCGGGAGCGCCGTCCCGACCGCCGCCAGGACCGAGCCGACGGCGCCCTCGGCCAGATCGAGCTTGTGGCCGAACCACTCGATCCCGTTCGTGAAGAGCTCGGCCCCGACGAGGATGACGACGAGGGCGACGAGGAGGGCGACGACGTCGAGGAGCCCGTCCGTCATCCCTCGAGGGCCCCGCCGAGGACGATGCTCGCCCCGATGACGGCGAGGACGGCGACCGAGACCGCGACCATCCGCCACTCGCCCGCCTGGACATACCCGACGAGCGAGGCGACGACCCGGGCCGCCGGCGTCGCCATCGCGGCAACGAGACCGAGCCACAAGAAGCCGCTCGGCTCGCCGCGGAGGAGGTCGGCCGGGAGCCGGGCCGGATCGAGGGGCGGGTACGCCGGGTCGAGGGGCGATCGGCCCGCGGCGAGCATGAGGCCGACCCCGACGACGAGGATGGCGACGCTCGCGTACGTTCCCCAACTGAGGAGCCGGCCGACCGACCGCTCGAGATCCCGCATCGCTCGGGCCGCTAGACCCCGAGCACGCGCCGCCCCATCTGGAGCGCCGTGTACCCGAGGACGAGGACGAAGAGGAGCCGGAGCGTCCGAACGTCGATCCGATGAGCGGCCCGCGACCCGAGGGACGCGCCGAGGAAGACGCCGATCGCCGTCGGTCCGGCGACGAAGGGGTCGATCCCGCCCCGGGTCAGGTAGACGACGGCGCCGGCGGTCGCCGTCACCCCGATCATGAGGTTGCTCGTCGCCGTCGCGACCCGGAGCGGGACCCCCATGACGAGGTGCATGACCGGGACCTTGACGAGACCGCCGCCGACCCCGAGGAGGGCGGCCATGATCCCGGCGAAGAAGCTCCCGACCATCCCCGCCGGGAGGCGGCGAACGACGTAGCCGGACCCGTTCAGGCTCGAGCGGAAGCCCCCGTCCGGCGGCGGATCGTCCGGGGCGACCGGCTCGTCGGCGCCGCCCGAGCGCGGCCGAGCCATCGACCAGGCGGTGTAGACGAGGAGGGCCGTGAAGAGGGCCGCGATGACCCGCTCCTCGACGAGGAAGGCGACGAGCCCGCCGACGCCGGCCCCGACGGCGGTGAAGAGCTCGAGGGTCATCCCGAGGCGCAGGTTCGCGACGTGCCGCTCGAGGTAAACCGAGGCGGCGGCACTGCTCGTGACGATGACGCAGACGAGGCTGACCCCGACGGCCTCCCGGACCGGGAGCCCGAAGACGAGGGTCAGGAGCGGCACGATGAGGATCCCGCCGCCGAGCCCGAGGAGCGCCCCGAAGAGACCGGCCGCCACCCCCCCGGCGACCATCGCCAGGCCGACGATCACCGCTCGGTGGGCCGGTGCCCGCCCCTGGCGCGGGCCGGCGGATCGCGTCGCGGAGGCGGACGAAGCCCGCTCGGCTCGACCTCAGGGCCGCCGTCGACCCCCGCCGAGGCGGCCACTCAGCTGCGGAGGTGCTGCGGCGCGAACGGGAGGAGCGCCACGTGGCGCGCCCGCTTCAGGGCGACGGCGAGCTCCCGCTGGTGCTTCGCGCAGGTCCCGGTCTTGCGGCGCGGCTCGATCTTCGCCCGCTCGGACAGATAGCGGCGGAGGCGGTTGACCTCCTTGTAGTCGATGTGCGGCGAGCGGTCGGCGCAGAAGGCGCAGACCTTCCGGCGCCGGCGGTCGCGGTAGTAGTCCTCGCGCTTCTTCGATTTCGAAGCCATCCTTCGTCGGGTCTCCCTCGATCGGTCGGTGCGCCCGAACCGGGCGCGGTCGGTGAGCTAGAAGGGCAAGTCGTCGAGATCCGAGGCCTCGTCGACCGGCTCCGGCGCCGCCGGCGCGCGTTCGGCTGCCCGAGGTGCCGGCGGCCCTTCGAGGTCGTCGCGGGGCCGCGGGTCGAGCGGGGTGACGGTGTTCGCGATGAGCTCGGTCGTCGTCCGCTTCGTCCCGTCCTGGGCCTCCCACTGGCGGGTCTGGAGCCGGCCCTCGACGTAGACCTTGCGGCCCTTCCGGAGGTACTCGGCCGTCCGCTCGGCGAGCTGGCCCCAGCAGACGACCCGGAACCACTCGGTCTCTTCCTGCCACTCGCCGTTCTGGTCCCGGTAGTTCCGGTTCACGGCGACGGTGAACTGGGTGACCGGCTGGCCGCTCGGCGTGTAGCGCATCTCGGGGTCGCGCCCCAGGTTGCCGATGATCATCGCCTTGTTGAGCGACACAGCCCTGCCTCCCTAGTCGATGGCGGCCGGAGCGGCTTCGCTCTCGGACTCGTCGATGAGCTCGATCTCCTCTTCCTCCTCGGCCGGCGGAGCCGGCACGACGGCTTCCTCCTCTTCCTCGGCGGGGCCCGCAGCGGCGGCCTTGCGGGCCGGTCGGACCGGCCGCTCGACGCGGGTGATGAGGTGCCGCAGGACCTCTTCGGTGATGAGGAGGCTCCGCTCGAGATCGATGATCGCGCTCGGCGGGGCATCGAAGAGGACGATCTGGTACGAGCCTTCCCGGTAGTGCTCGATCGGGTAGGCGAGCCGCCGGCGCCCCCACGGGGCGACCTTGACGATCTGCCCGCCGGCCTCGCCGATCTGGCGGGTGAGGCGCTCGACGACCTCGTTCAGGCGCTCGTCCGGCACGTCGGGCCGGAAGACGAGCATGCATTCGTAACGGCGCATCGGCCGGTGCTGCTCCTTCCTCTGGGTTTGCCCTGCTGGTCGAAACTCGCCGCAGAGCCGAAAGGGACGGCGGCGAGTGTACCACGCCGCCCCGGGCCCCTTCGACAGGCCCCTTCGACAGGCCTCTGATAGGCCCTTTCGACGGCCACCCGGGTCGGGCCGGCCCCGCGGGTCCGGTGCCGCGCTATCCTCTCCGCGAAACCCGTCGCGCGGCCATGCCCAGCCTGATCGGAGTCCCAGTGCCACCAACCCCCATCCTGCTCGTCGAGGCGGATCCGGACGTCGGCGCCGCCATCGAAGCCGCCCTCGCCGGCGCCGGCCATCCGGTCAGTCGGGCTACCACCGCCGCCGACGCCCTTCGCGCCGCCGCCGGCGTCGGCCTCGTCGTCATCGACGTCTTCCCCGAAGGCGAATCGGCCGTCGAGCTCTGCCGCGAGATCCGCCGGACGCCGGCCCTCGCCGCCGTCGCGGTCATGTGCGTCGCCCAGTCCGACGACGTCGAGGAGCGGATCCGCTTCCTTGAGGCCGGCGCCGACGACGTCGTCGTCCGCGGCTTCGACGCCCGCGAGCTGGAGGCCCGGGTCGACGCCCTCATCCTCCGCTTCCAGCGCTCCCGCCGACCCGAGGGTCTCGCCGAGCTCCCGGTCGGGCGGCCGGAGACGAGGACGATCGTCGTCTTCAGCCCGAAGGGCGGCGTCGGAACGACGACGATCGCGACGAACGTCGCTGTCGCCGCCGCGGCGAAGATGCCCGACCGGGTCTGCCTCGTCGACCTCGCCCTCCAGTTCGGGCAGGCAGCGACCCACCTGAACCTCGAGCCGCGCCAGTCGATCGCCGAGCTCGTCCGCGACGAGCCGGCCCTCTCGGAGCCCGAGCTGCTGCGGACGTACGCCCTCCGCCACGACAGCGGCTGCCACGTCCTCGCGGCGCCGCTCGCCCCGGACCTCGCCGACGGGGTGACCGGCGAGCACGTCCGGCGACTCCTGGCGACGGCCCTCGGAACGTACGATCGCCTCGTCGTCGACGCCGGGTCGCGCCTCGACGAGCGGACCCTCGCCGCCCTCGAAGCCGCCTCGGGCCTCATCCTCCCGATCAGCCCGGAGATCGCGGCGCTCAAGGCGCTCCACGCCTTCATGGAGTTCCTGAACGAGACCGGGACGGCCGCCGGCGCCGCGACGTTCGTCCTGAACCGGATCTTTGGCCGCGACATCCTCCGGCCGCGGGACATCGAGAGCGCCCTCGGGGCGAAGATTGAGGTCGAGCTCCCGTACGACCCGTACCTCTACCTCAAGGCCGTAAACGAGGGCGAACCGGTCGTCCTGGGGTCGCCGCGCTCGGCCCCGGCCGCGGCGCTGACGCGCCTCGCCGAGCGGGTCTTCGGGGGCGACGTCGCCGAAGCGGCCCCCGCCCGCGCGCCCGCCCGCCGCGGCCTCCTCGGTGGGCTCCTCGGGCGTTAGCCGCGCCGCCGCGGGGCTCGACCGCCGACCGCACGGAGGCGTGGTCGGCCGAGGCAGCTCAGCCGGCGGAAGCCGAGGACGTCTCTGGCTGCCGCAGGTTCCGAGCGGTAGTCTTCCCTTCGTGCCCACGAACCAAGGCCGAAGGACGGACCTGATCTCGCACGAACGTGGCGACCCGACTCGCGAGGCGCCCCGGCGGCAGGGCCTCGCCGCGGCCGCGACCTGAGCCCGAGCGACCCGACGTTGTCCCACTAGAGGCCGACCCGATCCTCCGCGAGATCGTCGACCGGTTGGTCGCTGCGCTTCGGCCATGGCAGATCGTCCTCTTCGGCTCGCGAGCCCGGGGCGACGCCGATCCCGACAGCGACTACGATCTCCTCGTACTCGTCGATCTTCCCGCCGGATCGCGGTACCGCCGCTCGCGCGAGGCGTACCGAGCCCTCAAGGGGATCCCGGCCGCGGTCGACGTGGTCTTCTGGGACCGCGCCGACTTCGAGCGCCGACGGCATCTGCCGGCGTCCTTTGCCGCGACCGTCCTCCGGGAAGGCAAGGTCCTCCATGCGGCCTGACCCGGCGCGGATCGCCGAGGCACGCTCCTGGCTCCGGCGGGCCTGGTCGGATCTCGCCGCCGCGTCGATCCTCCTGGAGGCTGCAGAGCCGCGGCCGGACGCGGCGCTCTTTCGCTGCCAGCAGGCCATCCGCTGAGACCATCCGCCACACCTCGCCGTCGCAACTGATGCGCATGATGCTAGAGTGTGTGCATCATGCGCACCACGATCACCCTCGACGACGACGTCGCCGCGCTAATCGAGGCCGAGCGGCGCCGAACGGGTGAGAACCTCCGGAGCGTCGTCAATCGGCTCCTCCGGCGAGGGCTCGTCGCCGGGGCGACGCCGAGGCCACGGCCGCTGCCGGCGCTCCCGGGACGTCCGCTCCTCGACGTCACCGACGTGTCTGGCGTCCTCGCGGTTCTCGATGACGAGCGTCGGCAGCAGCGCGGGGTACCGTGATCCTCGTCGACACGAACCTCCTCATCTACGCGACCTTTACGGAGGCGCCGGAGCACCCGCGAGCGAGGGCATGGCTCGAGGCACGGCTCGCCGAAGGCGCGGCGTGACCACGTGCAACCCTCGACTGGGAAGTTGAGCGCTGCGGGACCCACGTCTTTTGGCGTCGGCGGTATGCTGAATGGCCGCCCGGTTGGGGTGGGGTGTTGTAGCCGCCGGTCAGGAGGAGGTAGTCTCGACCGCCTTGGGGCGCTTTCCTTCGATGCGTTGGCCACAACTTGAACGCATCTTGACGCGTCATCCGTTGAACTACACCATTACTCGCCAAAATGGCTCGCACAGGACCCTCGATGCTCCGGGACGCCCCACCCTTCGGTTGAGCTTCCATGATCGACAGGAGCTGCCGGGAGGGCTGGTTCGCAAAATCCTCGTCCAGGACATCGGACTGACGGAGGACGAAGCGCGTAAGCTGCTGTAGTCGGTCATAATCAAGGAGGCCAGGAGCATGATCGTCACGTTCGTCGTCCACCTGGAGCCGGCCGAAGAGACGGGCGTCGTCTGGTGGGCAGAGACATCGGCCCTGCCGGGCTTGTCAGTAGCGGCCGACACGCTGGAGGAGCTACGGGCGCTCGCCCTTGAGGCCGTTGATCTCCACATCGACCCGAAGGCCCGGAGCAACGTTCGCTTTGAGCTGGCGGCCCAGCCGACGCTTAGCGCCGGTGACGGCCTGCGACCGACCGTCGACGGCCGACCGATCGGAAGCAACGACTCTACTGACGTCGACGCCCGTCGGGCGATCATGACGCCTGCCTGAACCGCTGCTCCCTCATGCGGGTTAGTACAGCCCTGCTCTGCGACGCAGCCTCGGTGCGGGAAGGACTCTTATTTGTCCTGGGCGGCGGCATTACTCGCCTATACAGGCCCGAAGTGCCCGCGCCAATGAACGTGAGCCTGGCCCTCACTATCGACGTGCACCGCACGGAGGTCGGGAGGCCACACGAGCTCTCGGTCGAACTGATTGACGAAGACGGAACGAAAATCGGCGAGATCAGGGGCGCCTTTCAGGTTTCCGAGATCCCCCAAGGACTAGACGTTCACGAACAACTCATCGTCCCCGTCGTCTTGCCTCTCCCGTTCGAACTCAAGGCATACGGGCGTTACAGCATCGAGGTGGCAATAGACGGCCACCACGAACGAACGCTGCCGTTCAGGGTCGCCCTCCCGCCCAACCAACCTCACCCTGGTGGTCCCCCCGGAGCTGGCTGAGAAGGAGGCCTATCACCAATCACGAGCCTTGCAATAGGCCTCGGTCTACGCGAACAAGCACTCAGCCCCACCAGGGCGGGGAAGGGCAGGGCCTTCGAAGTGAGCAGCGCTCCTGCTCCAGAGCTTCCGTTAGACGAGAAGGGCTCGACCGCTGGGGACGCCTGGTGACGCGAAGCTTTCAGGTGGCCCAAATGCGACGAGGGACGCTGGTCGGCGAACTGGCCGAAGCGCGCTGGGGTCCACCGAGTGTTGCTGGAGTCACCCCTTTTGGGAGGAGTGTCCGCGCGAGGGTGTGGAGCCAGGCCTGGGCCGGTTCGTCCGGGGCCGAGGCCTACGCCGCTCGCGACAGGGTCGGTTCTCGACGGACTGGCTCGCGGGGTACGGCGGGGCGGGCGTCGGCGGGCAGGTCGCGGCCGGGCGACCGCTGACCCCGCCGGCGGTGGGATCAGACGCCGCGCCCCCTGCCCACAAGGGCGACCCAGCCAGCATCCGCCGCTTTCTCGTCTGCCGTCCGCTGGCGTCACAGGAGCCGGCAACGGGTCGGATTGCGTCGGGCGAGGGCCCTGACCGCCCGGAGCACAGCGCCCTAACACTGACAGCGACGCCGTCCCGTTCTCGTATGCTGAGCGCGTGACCGACCCGGCCCAGATCGTCCCCGGCGCCGTCCTCGAAGGACCCGCCCTCGCCGAGCCCATCCGCGTCGTTGCCGCCGAGCCCGTCGGGCGCCGCCTCAAGATCGCCGGCGAGGGCCTGCGGACCGGCCGCCACCACCAGCTCTACCTTGATCCGGCCCAGCTCGCCGCCCTCCACGTCGCGCCGCCCGAGGGGACCTTCGACGGCGATCCCGCCCGCTTCAAGCTTGCCGTCGAAGCGGAACGCCTCGCCCTCGCCTACGAGTACGACCCCTACTTCTCGCTCTCGATCTCGCGGGTCGATCCCCTCCCCCACCAGATCGAGGCCGTCTACGAGGCGATGCTCCCGCTGCCCCGGGTCCGCTTCCTTCTCGCCGACGACGCCGGGGCCGGGAAGACGATCATGGCCGGCCTCCTCCTTCGGGAGCTCAAGCTCCGGGGCCTCGTCGAGCGGACCCTCATCGTCACCCCGGCGAACCTCACCTTCCAGTGGCAGCGCGAGCTCTTCGACCGCTTCCGGGAGCACTTCGAGCTCGTCCGGGGCATCGACCTCCGGAACGCCTACGGGACGAACCCCTGGCAGGACCGCCCCCAGGTCATCACCTCGATCGACTGGGCGAAGCGCGAGGAGGTGAAGGCGAGCCTTGCCCGCGCCGGTCAGTGGGACCTCGTCATCGTCGACGAGGCCCACCGGATGAGCGCGTCCGACGCCGACCACAAGACCGACCGCTACCTCCTCGGCGAGCTCCTCTCCGAGCGGACCGACCATCTCCTCCTCCTCACCGCGACCCCCCACAAGGGCGACAAGGAGAACTTCGCCCTCTTCTTGCGGCTCCTCGACCGCGACGCCTACGCCCACGTCCGGAGCCTCGACGAGGCACTCCGCCGCAACCGCGCCCCCTTCTATCTCCGCCGGACGAAGGAGGCGCTCGTCAGCTTCCCGGACCCCGAGACCGGGGTCGTCCGGAGCCTCTTCACGAAGCGCAAGGCCCGAACCGTCGCCTTCGACCTCGATCCGGCCGAGCTCGACTTCTACGAGGCGCTGACCCGCTACGTCCAGACGCAGTCGATCCGGGCCGCCGCCGACGCCTCGGCCCGGGGACGGGCCCTGGGCTTCACGATGGCGATGTACCAGCGCCGCTTCGCCTCGAGCCTCTACGCCGCTCGCCGGAGCCTCGAGCGGCGGCTCGCCAAGATCGAGGAGCGACTCGCGGTGCGGACGGGGACCGACCGTCCACCGACCCCGCCGCCCGCCTTCGACGAGCGCCGCCTCGCCGACCTCGACGAGCTCCCGGAAGACGAAGCGACCGCGATCGAGGAGGCAGCCGAGGAGGCGTCGCTCGCCGCCGAACGCGACGACCTCCTCCGGGAGCGCGACGAGCTCCGACCCCTCATCGAGGAGGCCCGCCGCCTCGAAGCGCGCGACGTCTCCTCCAAGGTCCAGAAGCTCCGCGCGGTCCTCACCGATGAGCGGATCTTCGCCGACCCGACGACGAAGCTCCTCGTCTTCACCGAGCACAAGGACACGCTCGACTACCTCGTCGCCAGGCTCCGCGCCTGGGGGCTGCGGGTTACCCAGATCCACGGTGGGATGGCCGTCGGCGACCGCGATACCCCCGGGACCCGCTTGTTCGCCGAGCGGGAGTTCCGCGAGGAGGCCCAGGTCCTCGTCGCCACCGAGGCCGCCGGGGAAGGGATCAACCTCCAGTTCTGCTGGCTCCTCGTCAACTACGACATCCCCTGGAACCCGATGCGCCTCGAACAGCGGATCGGGCGGATCCACCGCTACGGCCAGGAGCGGGACTGCCTCGTCTTCAACTTCGTCGCCCAGAACACCCGGGAAGGCCAGGTCCTGGCCACGCTCCTCGAGCGGCTCGACGAGATCCGCTCGGCCCTCGGCTCGGATCAGGTCTTCGACGTCGTCGGCGAGGTCGTCCCGGCGAACTTCGTCGAGCGGCTCCTCCGCGACCACTACGCCGGTCGGGTCAGCCGGGACGAGCTCCTCGAGCGGATCGTCGAGGAGGTCGACCGCGAGAAGTTCGAGCGGATCACCCGCTCGGCCCTCGAAGGGCTCGCCCGCCGGGAGCTCAACCTCTCGGCCCTCGTCGCGAAGCGGGCCGAGGCGAAGGAGCGGCGGCTCGTCCCCGAGGTCATTCGCGACTTCTTCCTCGAAGCCGCTCCCTCCGTCGACGTTCCGGCGAAACCCGAGGGGCCCCTCGCCGCCCGGGTCGGGCGGATCCCCCGCCGCCTCGCCCAGATCGGGCGGGAGCTCGCCCCGCGCTTCGGACGACTCGGCCGCGACTATGGGCGGATCGTCTTCGATCGCGCGGCCCTCGAGGCCGACCCGACCCTCGAATGGGTGACCCCGGGCCACCCGCTCTTCGAGGCGGTCCGCGAGGCGATCTGGCGGGACGGCCAGAGCGACCTCCGCCGCGGCGCCTGCTTCTACGACCTCCACCGCGAGCACCCGGCGCGGCTCGACGTCTTCGCCGCCTCCGTCAAGGACGGGACCGGTCAGACCCTCCACCGACGACTCTTTGTCGTCGAGGCCCAGGAGGGTTCGCTCGCCCTCCGCCAACCGACGATCTTCCTCGACCTCGTCCCGGCGTCGCCCGGCGATATCCCCAACGTCCCCGCCCCGAGCCGGAGCGAGGCTGAGGCCTTCCTCCTCGAATCGGCGCTCGAGCCGTTCCTCACCGAGGTCCGCCGCGAACGGGAGCAGGAGGTCGAGACGATCCGCCAGCACGTCGAGCTCGCCCTCCAGACCCTCATCGACCGCCAGCAGGTCCAGATCGTCGAGCTCATCGAGCGCCAGCGGCGGGGCGAGGACGTTGGCCTCGCCCTCCAGGAGGCCGACCGGCGGCTCGACGAGCTGAACGAGCGCCTCGAGGAGCGACGCCGCCAGCTTGCCTCGCAGCGCCAGTTCGTCCTCGCCGACGTCGCCCTCCTCGGATCGGCCTGGGTCCTCCCTCACCCCGAGCGCTCCGGCGAGCTGCGGCCGATGGTCAGCGACCCGGCGATCGAGGCGATCGCGATGCGGGTCGCCATCGAGCACGAACGGGGGCGGGGCTGGCAGCCGGAGGACGTCTCGGCCGAGAACCGGGGCTTCGACATCCTGTCGCGGGGTCCGGGAGCCGGCGAGGTCCGCTTCATCGAGGTAAAGGGGCGGGCCGGGACCGACGCGATCGCGCTCACGGCCAACGAGTACCGGACGGCCCAGCGCCTCGGCCACGACTACTACCTCTACGTCGTCTACGACTGTGCCTCGTCCCCGCGGCTCATCGTCCACCAGGACCCGGCCCGCCTGCCCTGGGAACCGGTCGTCCGGGTCGACCACTACGTCGCCCCCGCGGACGTGGTGGACGAGGGAAGCCCCCCGTAACGGAACCGTCAACGCAGCGTTGGTATTCTGGGACCTTGGCGAGAGGAGGTGATCGCTACGGACACCGACGCAGCGGAGCTGACCATCCGCATCGAGGGACCTGCGGTCAGCGCGGGCCGACTAGCAGTGGATGACCTCGTCCTTCTGGCGCGCGGACTGCAAGATGGCATCGCCCGGGTGGCCCTCGTCCTCAGCGGGGTCGGCAGCCGGCGACCCGGCCGGCGTCCCGCGGAGGTCGCCAGCCGGACCCGACTCGAGGTCGTTCACTTCGGTCCCGGCGGTAGCGCCGTCTTGAACCTCAGCCTGCCAAGAGCGCACGAGCCGGCACAGCTCAAGGCGTTCGAGCCGGAACAGGGAGCTGACGTCGGGGAACTGGCCGTCGAGCTCTTCCTCGACGGGCTCTCGTCGATTGCCGGGGGTGGTTCCCTGCCTACGGGATGGGACGCAGGCGTGTTGACAGAGTGTTGGGAGACGTTGGCTATCTTCGAGCGAGGAGTGAGCCGCGTCGAGATCTCGGGACGCGGGAGGCGGCCGGACAAGTCCTGGGATCAGCACGTCGTCCTGGATCCGCCGAAGCGAGCGATCGTCAAGGGGCTCATGCGGAACCCACTCCGGCAGCGACGCACGGTCCAGGGCCGCCTGTCGATGGGGGATTTTAAGGAAACGAGCCTGCGGTGCCGCGTTGACCCGCCCATCGGAGCATCGGTGGAGTGCACCTTTACCGAGGCACTCCGCGAGCGCGTCCTTCGTGCCCTCACCAGGCATGTGACCGTTACTGGCGAGGCCACCCTCGACCCCGACAGCGGCCGGATTCGGACACTTGAGATCGAGGAGATCGACGTCATCGAATTCGAAACCGCACGAACCGATGTCAGGAGCTTCTGGGAGGCGCCGACGATTGAAGAACTCGCCGCCCAGCAGGGAGTGAAGCCAGTCACGGACGTCGCCACCCTAGCCGCCGACTTCTGGCCATCGGAGATGAGTGTTGACGACTTCCTCGCGCTCATCGACGATAACGAGCCTCGTCGGACCGTACCGGCGTGAGGCGGCTGCTGCCCAAAGACGCGATCCTCCTCGACACCGACGTGTTTTCGTACGTCACGCGTCAGGACCCGCAAGCGCAACCCTACTTGCCGTACCTTTCGAGCCGCTTGCTCTGCCTCTCGTTCGCCACCGTGGCCGAGGTGTACAAGGGCGCCTACAAGGCCGGCTGGGGTGAAACCCGTCTGAAGGCGCTTGAAGGGAGCCTCAGGAACTTCGTCGTCGTCCCCTACGACTTCGAGATCTCGCGAATTTGCGGCCGGCTCATGGCAGAAATGCAAGGGCAGGGACGGTCGATGCAGGAGTTCGACGCCTGGATCGCTTCGACGGCCATCCGCCACGACCTCCCGCTCGCGACGAACAATCGTAAGCACTTCAACGGGGTGCCAGGACTCCGTCTCGTTCCATGACGACAAGCTGACGCCAGCGGGTTAATCCACCGTCCCCGTTCGGGTTTGTTGCGAACCAGCCGGGTGTCCTGTACGCTCCTGTCGCTCCCGGTGGGAGCCTTTCCGTCGGGCCCCGGTGGGGCCCATTCATTTACCAGGTTGGTTCGGGTGAGCTGGGCGCACCCAAGACCGTGCGGACGATCGGTCTGGAGGGCACCCTGAGCCTGGAGAAGCTGTCCAAGTTCCTCATCGTGCCAGGTTCGGCCAGTAGATGAGCGCCCCGCGCCGCCTGATCGAAGTCGACCTCCCGATCCGGGAGATCTCCCGCCACGCCCGGCGGGAGAAGTCGATCCGCCATGGCCACCTCTCGACCCTCCACATCTGGTGGGCCCGCCGACCCCTCGCCGCCTGCCGGGCCGTCGTCCTCGGCGCCCTCCTCCCCAATCCGGCGGACCCTGCCTGCCCGGCGGCGTTTCGCGACGCAGCGGCGGCAGCGCTTCGGACCTTCCGCGACCGGGCCGGCGGGCCGCCCGTCGGGACCGACGGCGCGGGGCTCCGCCAGGCGCTCCTCGACTTCATCGCTCGTTTTGCGGCCTGGGAGGCGTCGACCGAACCCGTCTTCCTCGACTGCGCCCGCGCCCTCGTCCGGGCCGCCCACCCCGAGGAAGCGCCGCTCGTCCTCGATCCCTTCGCCGGCGGCGGGGCGATCCCCCTCGAAGCCCTCCGGGTCGGGGCCGCCGCCGTAGCCTTCGACTACAACCCGGTCGCCGCCCTCCTCCTCACGGTCGTCCTCGAGGACATCCCCCGCCACGGTGAGCGCCTCGCCGAGGCGGTCCGGACCTGGGGGGCCTGGGTCCGCGAGCGGGTCGCGGCCGACCTCGGGCGCTTCTACCCGCCCGACCCGGACGGCGCCGTCCCGATCGCCCACCTTTGGGCCCGGGTCGCCCGCTGCGAAGGACCCGGGTGCGGCGCCGAGATCCCCCTCCTCCGGCAGCTCTCGCTCGCTCGAAAAGGACGGCGGTCGGTCGCTCTCCGGCTTGTCGTCGATCAGGGCGCCAAGCGGGTCGACTTCGAGGTCGTCGAGAAGCCGACGGAGGTCGGCGGGGGAACCGTCAAGCGCGGTTCGGCGATCTGCCCGGTCTGTCGGGCGGTCACTCCGGTCGCCCGGGTCCGGGCCCAGGCGAAGGCGCAGGGCGGGCTGCCGGTCCGGATGGTGGCGGTCGTCCGGACGTACCCGGGCCAGCAGGGCCGCCATTACCGGGTGGCGACGGAGCGCGACGTCGAGGTGGCGCAGGCGGCGGAGGCGGAGCTTCGGCGGCGGGAGGCGGAGCACCCGGGGCTGCTCTCCCTCGTCCCCGACGAGCAGCTGCCGCCCGACGGCACGCTGGGCTTCCGCATCCAGAAGTACGGGCTCCGCACCTGGGGCGACCTCTTCCTGCCCCGTCAGGCCCTCGCCCTCTCGGCCTTCGCGGCCGCCGTCCGCGAGGCCCACGCGGAGCTTGTGCGCGAGACGGGAGACGCCGCCTTCGCCCGCGCCGTGGCGACGTGCTTGGGAATCGCCGTGAACCGCCAGGCCGACGCTCTGACCGTTGGCGCCCGCTGGCGCACCACGGTGGAGGCCCACGCAAGCACATTCTCTCGGCAGGCCCTTCCAATGGTTTGGGACTTCGCCGAAGTCAACCCCTTCTCAGGGGCCACCGGCGACTGGGACGGGGCCCTCGAGTGGGTGGAGAAGGTCGCCCGCCACGGCGCCGCCTCCCGCGTGGGCCCCGGACAGGCCGCCCAGGGCGATGCCCGCGCCCTCCCCCTCCCCGACGCCTCCGTCCCCTGCGTCGTGACCGACCCGCCCTACTACGACGCCGTGCCCTACGCCGACCTCTCCGACTTCTTCTACGTCTGGCTGCGGCGCACGGTGGGCGAGCTCCACCCCGAACTGTTCTCGACGCCGCTCACCCCCAAGCCCGGCGAGATCGTCGTGAATCCCGCCGCCCTGACCGACGGCCGGGGCGTGAAGGACCGCTCCTTCTTCGAGGCCGAGATGCGCCGGGCGCTCGGCGAGGCTCGGCGGATCCTCGCGCCTGACGGGGTCGCGGTCGTCGTCTTTGCCCACAAGACGACCTCGGGCTGGGAGGCGATGCTTCAGGCCCTCCTCGACGCCGGCTGGACGGTGACCGGCTCCTGGCCCATCGACACCGAGCGACCCGGTCGGCTCCGCGAGCAGAACTCCGCCGCCCTCGCCTCCTCCGTCCACATCGTCTGCCGCCCTCGCCCCGAGGACGCCGGGATCGGCGAGTGGCGGGACGTCCGCGCCGAGCTCGAGGCCCGGGTCGCCGACTGGCTCCCCCGCCTTGCGAAGGAGGGCGTCGAGGGCGCCGACGCGATCTTTGCCTGCCTCGGACCGGCGATGGAGGTCTACTCCCGCTACGAGCGGGTCGAGACGTCGGCGGGCGAGCGGGTCCCCCTCTCGGCCCCGAATGGCCGCGCCGACGTCCCGGCCTTCCTGCCGGCCGTCTGGTCAGCCGTCGCCCGGGAGGCGCTCAAGATGATCTTCGCCGGAGCCGAGGCCGAGGGCTTCGAGGAGGACGCCCGCCTCACCGCCCTCTGGCTCTGGACGCTTCGGGCGGCACGAAACGGGGAGCAGGCGGGATCCGACGCAGACACCCTCGTCGAGGACGAGGACGAAGACGAGGCGCCGTCGAGGTCGCCGTCGCTCCGGGGGTTTGCCCTCGACTACGACACGGCCCGCAAGCTCGCCCAGGCCCTCGGCGCTCACCTGGAGGACCTCGGCCGTCCGGGCGGCGTCGTCGCCGTCCGGGGCAACGTCGCGGCGCTCCTGCCGGTCGAAGACCGCCGGCGCTTCCTCCTCGGGACGAACGTTGCGCGCCCCCGTCACCAGCCCGGCCTCTTCGACGAGCCGGCGCTCGGGGGCTCGGCGCTCGACCCTGACGCGCTTCCGGACGCCCGGACGACCCTCGACCGGCTCCACCAGGGGATGCTCCTCTTCGCCGACGGTCAGTCGGCGGCCCTTCGACACCTCCTCGCCGAGGCGACCGCCGACTCCCAGTTCCGTCGCTTGAGCCAGGCCCTCTCGGCCCTCTACCCGGCCGCCTCGCCGGAGAAGCGCTGGGTCGACGGCGTCATCGCCGCGGCCAAGCAGGTTCCAGGCTAGACCCTCTCCTGTCACCGCCGGTTTGGATCAATGTGGTGCCGTCTGGGTGTGGCTTAGGTTGACGGCCCGACACGCCCGCAGGGTCGCGGGCTACAGGAGGGAAGGTCTTGGCCGGGACTGGGCTTGCTCGATCACTGGCCTGGAGCGCGAGGCTCCGCCTGGGTCCTACGACCTCGTCCTCAAGCGGGTCCAGACCCGCTTGAGGCGCACCCCGACGAGCGTCTGACTAGGTTCAGATACCTCCGTTACGCCTGAGGAGACCGGAGAGGAGACGACCGCCAGGGACGGGGGCTCGGCGTTCATGGCCGAGTTCGAGGCGATCTCCCCCGAACGGGGGATCCGCCTCTTCGTCCTGCCGCCCCGGAGTCCGAAGCTGGGACGCTGCCGTCGAACGGGCGAACCGGACCCACACCGAAGAGTTCTCCGAGGTCACCGACGCCGAACAGGGGTTCGAGGCCCTCGCGGCCGCCCTCGCCGACTGGGAGATCTGCTCCAACACCGTCCGGCCCCACCAGGCCCTGGGCTACCTCACCCCGCGGGAATGGCTCGTCGCCAACGGCTACCTGCCCGGCGAGGTGTAACGGACGTACCGAACCCGTACAGAAGATTGACGAACGATGGAAGTGGTGCTATTATGTGACTGTAGTAGCAATCGGGCGAAAGTGGTCGGTCGCGTGAACGAAGGCTTGCAATTCCCCTTCTGCGCGTATCCCCGCATCTCGGTGGCTCTGATGCTCGCCCTCTCATTGGTGTTCCAACCACCCCCAGCGTCGGCCTCGAACAAGTGGCTCAACTGGCACTGGCCACAGAACTCAGGGGGCGGGCTGAGCCGTTGGGTGCCGTATCACGACCACACGGATACGAACGCTTTTGGTACGTGGTTTCGGCATACCATGACCCACTACTACGACGCTAACAACCGCTGGTACCCATATCGCGTGTGCAATACCTGTGCGAACAACATATCTGGATACAGCGATGACTACAATGCGTCTTGGTACGGACTAACGTCCGTCGTTAGTAACAGTGGCTGGCACTTCACCGTCGTCGAGATCTTTTTCGACGAGGCTGACGCCCCGGGCCTCGACGATACGAAGAAGCATAGCCTGATGTGCCAGGAGGACGGCCATTCAGGAGGCCTCGACCACAGGCAGGCAACCACAACGTGCATGTATGAGTTCGCGGACGCATGGCCGCCTGACTTCGATTCTCATGACACCTCGACTCTTTACGGGATATACGGGCACTCGGACTAGCCGATGTTGATACGTCACGGGCATATCGCCCCCTGTTCGCTCGCAGCCGTCTTGCTGGCTGCAGGCTGTGCCGGCGGGGCCCAGCCGGCTGGCGGGATCGGTGGAGACGACCCCGGCGCGCAGGCGTCCCCCGGCATCGCGGCGGCGCATCCGCCATCGCGCGCGAGTGTGCCCACGACAGGCCAAGAGGTCCTCGCGGGCGGAGGCAACGACTATCCGCCCCGTGGATTGCCCCGAATCTACGCGACCGCGTCATGGCCGCTGTATTCGACCTTCGATGGGGTCGTCTCGGAAGCTGACCTGTTCGTCGTCGCGGAGGTCGTCGGCGTTCGCCCCGGGCGGACAGTCGGTGATCCGGCGCTGCCCTTCACCAATGCCGACCTCCTGGTGACCGACGTCGGCAGAGGGAACGCGTCGCCGGGGCGGGTGATCACGCTCGAGCAGACGGGGGGCATCTACCGACCAACACATGCCGCACAAGACGCAAAGGGTTCCGTGGAACCGCTCCCGTCCGAAGCGCCCGTCGGTGCGCAGCCATATCCTCCGGCGGACATCACCGACAGCCCGGTTGTGCTCGAGCTCCGCGATGACCCGTTACTGGCAATCGGCCAACGTGTCGCGGTCGCGCTTCGTTGGAATGCTGGCCTGGAGCTGTATCAGCTGGTCAATCCGCAAGGCCGGTTTAGGGTGGACGCAAACGGCCGGGTCCATCCCGCGAGGCTGGACGACCCGGCGGTCCAAATGCTCGATGGCCTCACCGTCCAGGATCTACTCGAACTGGTAAGGTCCGTCCCGACCGCTTAGTAGCCGGTCGCCGTTCGTAGGCGGCGTCGACGAGACGGTACAGCGCCTCGGCCTCGTCCTGCCCTGCCGGCAGCTGGCCGATGCCGTCGACGAGGATGAGCTCGGAGCGGCAGATCCGCTCGACGATCTTGTGCGTCGAGGCGTCGACCCTGGACCGAGTGACCACCGAGGTCAACGACTCGGGCGTGGCACCGTAAGCACCTTGGTCGGGTCCCAGCTTTCAAACCTGCGCGACCTGGAGGACCGCCGGCGCGGCGGACCGCTGGGTACGATGGCGCCGACGGCTCAAATGGTCTGGCTGAGGACACAGTGACTACTCCCTGGTACCGCGTCGCCGTTCCGAGAGAGGACCTCCGCGAGCGCCGACCCCTCGACGCCGCCCAGTTCGCCGTCCACCTCGATCAGGTCGTCGCCGGCGACGCCCCGGCCGAGTACGGCGACGCCGGCCGCTTCCTCGCCCGGACCCTCGTCACCGAGGGCCTCGCCCGGATCAGCGGCGAGGTCCTCCGGCGCCTCTCCGGCCGCCACGACGGGGCGAACGCCGTCCTCAACCTCGTGACCGCCTTCGGCGGCGGCAAGACCCACGCCCTCACCCTCCTCTACCACCTCGCCAGGCTCGGCCCCGCCGCCGACGACCTCCCGGGCGTCCGTGCCCTCCTCGAGGCGAACGGCTTGACGAGCGTCCCCCAGGCGGCCGTCGCCGTCTTCGTCGGGACCCGCTGGGACGCCGTGACCGGGACCGGCGGCGACGGGGAACCCGCCCGTCGGACCCCCTGGGGCCACATCGCCTGGCAGCTCGCCCGCGCGGCCGGCCGCCCCGACCTCTTCGCCGCCGTCGCCGAGCAGGACGCCGCCCGGGTCCGGCCCGGCAAGGAGGCGATCGCCCGCTCGCTCCCCGCCGATCGGCCGGTCCTCATCCTCATGGACGAGGTCATGAACTTCATGACCGCGGCCCGGGCGATCCGGGTCGGCGAGAGCACCCTCGCCTCCCAGTTCTACGAGTACGTCCACAACCTCACCGACCTCGCCGATTCCCGGGACCGCCTCGTCGTCGTCGCCGCCCTCCCGAAGTCGGAGGAGGAGATGTCGAGCGACGACTGGTCGGACTTCGCCCGGCTCGGGAAGGTCCTGACCCGGGTCGCCGAGCCGTACGTCCTCGCCAAGGACCTGGAAGTCCCGGAGATCATCCGCCGCCGCCTCTTCGACGACCCCGGCGACCCTGCGACGATCGAGGCGACCGCCCGCGCCTACGCCGCCTGGCTCGATCACCACCGCCATCTCGTCCCCGAATGGTTCCCGATCGATCGGGCCGTCGAGCGGTTCACCGCGACGTACCCCTTCCACCCGACCGTCCTCTCGGTCTTCGAGCGAAAGTGGCGGAGCCTGCCGTCCTTCCAGCAGACCCGGGGGATCCTCCGGCTCCTCGCCCAGTGGGTATCGATCGCCTACGCCGAGGGCTTCCAGGGCGCCCACGCCGACCCCCTCGTCGGCCTCGGAACCGCGCCGCTCGACGACGCAGCGTTCCGGACCGCGGTCCTCGACCAGCTCGGGAAGGGAGAGCTCGCGGCGGCGATCCAGTCCGATATCGCCGGCGCCGAGGCCTTCGCCGAGCGGCTCGACGCCGAGGCGCCTGAGAGCCTCCGGCGCACCCGGATCCATCGGAAGGTCGCGACGGCGATCTTCTTCGAATCGAGCGGCGGCCAGATCCGCGAGCGGGCGACGCTCCCCGAGATCCGGCTCGCCGTCGGAGAGCCCGGGCTCGAGATCGGGAACGTCGAGACCGCCCTCGACGCCCTCCGCGAAACCTGCTACTACCTGACCGCCGAGGGAAACGAGTACCGCTTCTCGACGAAGGCGAACCTCAACCGCCGGCTCGCGGACCGCCGGGCCGCCCTCGATCCAACCGAGGTCGAGGCGCACGCCCAGGCCGAGATCCGGCGGGTCGTCGGGGAGCGGCGCGGGGTGACGACGCCGCTCGAGCCCGTCCTCTTCCCCGAGAACCCCGCGGCGATCCCGGACGTGCCGGCGCTCCGGCTCGTCGTCCTCGGCCTCGATCGGGCCCGCGGCGATCGGGCCCGGGCCTTCATCGCCGCGGCGATGGAGGAGCACGGCCAGGGCGCCCGGCGGTTCCGCAACGCGCTGATCTGGGCGATCCCCGACAGCGCCGGTCAGGTCCTCGAGGCCGCCCGCCGCCACCTCGCCTGCGTCCGGCTCGAGGCCGAGAACCCGAGCCTCGACGAGGAGGACCGCCGCCACCTCGCGGAGGCGAAGGGCCGCGCGGGCTCCGAGCTGACCGAGGCGGTCTGGCGGACGTACCGCTGGCTCGCCTTCCTCGCTCGGGACGGGACGCTGCGGGAGGAGGACCTGGGGCTCCTCCATTCGAGCGCCGCCGCCTCGTACCAGGAGCTCGTCCAGGCCCGGCTCCGCCAGTTCGACGAGATCAGCGACGGCCTCGCCCCGGACCGGATCGTCCGGAACTGGCCGCCGAGCCTGACGGAGTGGAGGACGAAGGACGTCCGGGACGCCGTCTACGCCTCGCCGGCCTTCACTCGACTCCTCCGGACCGAGGCGCTGAAGGAGACGATCGCCCGGGGCGTCGCCGAGGGGCGCTTCGGGTATGCGACGAAGCAAGATGAGGGGTACGTCGGGGTCCGCATCGACGAGCTGTTCGCAGCGGCCGATGTCGAGTTCGGCGAGGACGTCGTCCTCCTCCCGGCCGAGGAGGCTCGGGCGCTCAAGGCGGCGCTCGCTTCCGGTGCGGCTGTGGAGGGCGACGTCCCCGGACCCCAGCCCCTGCCGGGCGGCGGCGGCACCGATGTCGCCACGACCGAAGGCGCCCGGGGCCCGTCGATGCACCCGGAGCTCTTTCCCGTCCGGCGCGTCGCCGCCGTTCGCTGGCAGGGCTCGATCCCCTATCAGAAGTGGACGTCGTTCTACACGAAGGTCCTCCAGCGGCTCGTCGAGGTCGGGGCCCCCGACGGCGGCCTCCAGGTCCGAGTCGAGTTCGAGGCCCGGCCGCCGGGCGGCCTCTACCCTGACCGGGCCGACGAGGCCCGCCAGGGCCTCCGCGAGCTCGGCCTCCCGTACGACGTCACGGTCGAGGACGACGAAGAAGGCGAGGCGTAGCTCGGTTGAACGCCAGGACCATCCTCATCGCGGGGCCACGCACGGATGAGGAGATGACGTTCCGGACCTACCGGGGATATCTGGAGGCGGTCCGAATGGCGATCAATGCCAGCTGCCCGTCCGCGTCCGATCTAATGGCCGGGGTGGCGAATGCCGTGAATACGGGGCGTTGGCGCTCGTGTACCCCCACCGGCCGATCGCTGAGCGCGCGAGCGGGCCGGTTCCTCCGCAATGCGTGGGCCACCGAGGTGCTGCTCAACTCGGCGCGTCGCGTCGGTGGCGACGACCTGATCACCTTCGCGAACCACTGGGCGCCCGTGCAAGCCTACTACGCCGTGTTCGAGGCGCTGAACGCGGTGACCTTGGTGGTCACGGGCAACGCGCCGAAAACGCACGGAGCGATGTTGCGTTGGACCGCTGACCAAATTGCCAGCTCGAGTTCGCCATTTCCCGCCCCTTGGACGTGTCGAGCGACCGGCGCTCCGCACAGCTATGGCTTTGCCGGCTTCCCCGCAGGCTGGATTCCGTCACGAGTCAGCAACATCGCGACGCCAAGCAACGGCACCTGCTGGGACCACATCTTCCTAGCGCTAAAGACAACCCGGAAGCGGCAGATCGAGGAGCACAGGCCACGGTGGCTGAGGGAGCTACAGACTAAGAGTGGCGCATCGCGCAAGCGGCTCCCGAAGTCCACCGCACTCCAGCGAGCTAGCGCGATGCGGCCCACCACGCTGTTCGACCTCCTCTATCGGCTGCGCATCCGCTCCAACTACCAGGACGCCGACGCATTCCTACGGGGTGCTCTGACCCCGGCCGACGCCGCAGCCTTCCACCAAGCGCTCGGCGACGTTGTCGCCGCGACCCTGCTAGTTCTGGAGATCTATCTTTCGCACCAGGTGGGCAAGAGCGCTCTTGAGGACCAGCTGACGGCGCTGAACATGCCTTCGGTATTTGCGAAAGACTCGGCCGAAGCGCGCCGAACCCACTGGTAAGATCGGACACCCTGGACGTCCACATTGGCTCCACCGCGAGAGTCTCATGAATAAGCGACCCCATCGCGTGCGCCGCTTCGTCGGCGTGGACCTCGCCTCCAAGCCGGAGGGCACGGCCGCCTGCGTCCTCGAATGGCAGGCCGGGCAGGCCCGCATCCTGGAGCTCTACCAGCCGGTCGAGGACGACCTCCTCGTCGCCCTAGCCGAAGGAGCCGACCTCGTCGCCATCGACGCCCCGCTGGGCTGGCCGCTCCCGTTCGTCGAGGCGGTCTCGGCGCACGCCGCGGGCGAGCCGTGGACGAAGGGGCCGGACCGCGACGAGCTCAGGTACCGCGTGACCGATCGGGTCGTCCGGAAGGTGGTCGGGCGGTGGCCCCTCTCGGTCAGCACGGACCGGATCGGCGTCGTGGCGTTCCGGGCGGCCCGGCTCCACTCCCGCCTTCGCCCCGAATCGAGGACGCGGGACGGCAGCGACGGTGTCCTGGAGGTCTATCCCGCGGCCGCGCTCCACCGCTGGGACCTACACCACCGTCGCTACAAAGGACCCGGGGGTCGCAAGGAACGCAGTCCGATCCTCGACGGCATCGCCGGCCTTGTGGCACTCGACCTCGCCGGCCACGAAGGGGAGCTCCTCGATTCCGACGATCGGCTCGACGCCCTCATCGCGGCCCTCGTTGCCCTGGCGAAGGATCTCGGCCGGGTCGACCCGCTGCCAGATGACTGGGCCGACGCGGCCCGGGTCGAGGGCTGGATCTGGCTGCCCCGCGCCGGGCCGCTGTCGTGACGGCGTCGTCGGCAGGCGGGCGAACGAGCGCCACCGGACGGGTGTTGGATCACCAGGACCCAGATGGGCAGAACAAGCGGGGGCGTGTAAGGATGTGCGAAGGCTAGGCTGCGGCGCTCCGGGTTGGTACCGACGCGCAGCCGCCCTCGGAGGCCTTCGAATGGCATCAACATCACCCGCCCCGCGACCGCCTCGGAACTTGGACGAGATCCTCACGAGTCCGGTTCGCGTGTACGCCGCCGATCATCAGCCGATCCGGCTCTTGGCTGAGCTCGAAGGGATCACCCCTGCGGAGCTCGTGCATCGAGCCCTCGCAGCGTATCTCGGTGCCCACGGACAGCGTCTCGCGCAGATGGCGCGTCAGGCGCAGGGTCTCGTCGAGAAGCGAGACCTCGAAGGGCTCGCCGCCTTCCTTGCCGAGTCCCGGATCGCTCGTCGATCTGCGCGAGCGGCACGCCTGGCGGCACTCAGACGCCAGCCGGGGACCGACTGACCTCCGCAGACGGCAGTCGGCGATCGCTCGACCGCTGGTGCCGAGGGCGAGATTCGAACTCGCACGGGGTCGCCCCCAGCCGAGTTTAAGTCGGCCGCGTCTGCCGTTCCGCCACCTCGGCGCCGAGCCGACATCGTAGCGCCCGAACCGGCCGGCGGATCGCCCCGGGCGACCGTCGAGTGCCGGGCGCTCCCGCCCCCTCCCCGCCCTACCCCCCGACCCCGAGCTCCTCCCGAACCTGGATCGCCCGGACGATGTCGCCCCGGGTCAGGAGCCCGACCGGCCGACCGCCGTCGACGACCGGCAGCTGCTCGAAGTCGCCGACCCCGAGCGCCTCGAGGGCATCGAGGAGGCTGTCGTCGAGGCCGACCGTTCGCACCCCGTCGCGGCCACCCATGATCTCGGCGACCGTCGTCGAGGCGCGCCGCTCCGGCGGCACTGCCCGGACGTCCGAGAGCGTGACGATCCCGACGACCCGGCCGTCGACGACCGGGACGGCCCGCCGGTACCCCGGGAGCATGATCTCGTCGACGAGGCGGGCGACGCTCTCACCCGGGAGGACGAAGCTCGGGTCGGGGCGGAGGACGTCCCGGACCCGGACGCCCCGGAGCCGCTGGTCGATAACGACCTGCTGGAGCCAGGCCGACGCCGCCCCGTGGATGAACCAGCCGATCGCGGCGATCCAGAGCCCGCTCAGGAGCTCGCCGTCGAGGACCCGCCAGAAGCCCCAGGCAAAGAAGCCGTAGGCGACGAGCTGGCCGACCCGGACGGCGACCTCGGTCGCCCGACGGAGGCTCCCGGTCGCGTTCCAGACGAGGGCCCGGAGGACCCGCCCCCCGTCGAGCGGAAAGCCGGGCAGGAGGTTGAAGAGGCCGAGGAGGAGGTTCACCGTCGCCAGGTAGTCGGCGACGACGCCCGGTCGCGTCCCCGCCCCGAAGAGGCCCGCGGCCCCGAAAGCGAGGCCGGCGACGACGAGGCTCGTCAGCGGCCCGACGACGGCGACGACGAACTCGGTCAGCGGCCGCTTGCTCTCGCCGCCGAGGTTCGAGACGCCGCCGAAGAGGAAGAGGGTGATCGAGCGGGCATCGAGGCCCCGGGCCCGGGCGACGAGGGAATGGGCGAGCTCGTGGAGGAGGACCGAGGCGAAGAGGAGCATCGCCGCGACGATCCCGAGGACGAGGGCCTCGGTCCGGCCGACGTCGGGCAGGACGCTCGGAAAGTAGCCGACGGCGAGGGACCAGGTGACGAGGGCGAAGATGAGGAGCCAGCTGGCGTGGATGCCGACCTCGACGCCGAAGATCCGACCGATCCTGAACGTGTGCCCGACCATCTCCTTCCCTCGCCCTGCGACCGGCGTCCGACGGCCCGGGCCGGCTGCGGGTGGACGGTGTCGCGGCGCTGGGCCGGGCAGACGCTCGGGGATGCTGGAGGCGACGGCCGGATTCGAACCGGCGAATAGAGGTTTTGCAGACCTCCGCCTTAGACCACTTGGCTACGTCGCCTCGCGGCGGCGGGCGATCGCCCTGGCTGCCCCGCGAGGATTCGAACCTCGGTTCTCGGATCCAAAGTCCGCTGTCCTACCACTAGACGACGGGGCAGCGGCGTCCTCGCGGCGGCTTTAGCGTATCGCAGGCAAAAAAGATGGAGCGGAAGACGGGACTCGAACCCGCGACCCTCACCTTGGCAAGGTGATGCTCTACCAACTGAGCCACTTCCGCTCGGTCGATCACCGACCCGGCAGAAAGGAGGGGGTGGTGCCGAGAGCCAGACTCGAACTGGCGACACCGTGATTTTCAGTCACGTGCTCTACCACCTGAGCTATCTCGGCCCGATTCCCAGCCGGTCCATCGGCCGATCGTCGGCGGGCGAAAGGATACCACGCTGGTTGGCGGCCTTCAAGATCGTGTACGGGCTCGGTACGTCCGTTACACCTCGGCGGGCAGGTAGCCGTTAGCGACGAGCCATTCGCGCGGGGTGAGGTAGCCCAGGGCTTGGTGGGGCCGGACGGTGTTGTAGCAGATCTCCCAGTCGGCGAGGGCGGCCGCAAGGGCCTCGAACTCCGGTTCGGCGTCGGTGACCTCGTAGAACTCTTCGGTGTGGGTCCGGTTCGCCCGTTCGACGGCACCGTTGAGCTTCGGACTCCGGGGCGGCAGGACGAAGAGGCGGATCCCCCGTTCGGCACAAGCCGCCTCGAACTCGGCCATAAACTCCGAGCCCCCGTCGACGCTGATGGCTCGGACCGGGAAGGGCATCCGGGCGACGATCGCCTCGAGGACCGAGGCAGCCGCCCGCGCCGTGGCGGTCCGGCGCAGCTCGAGGACGTCCCAGCGGGAGACCCGGTCGCGGGCCGTGAACTGCTTGTACGGACGGGTGACGCCGGGCGGCCGGACATCGAGGGTATCGAGCTGAACGAGATCGCCCGGCCGTTCGACGCGATACTCGGGCGGCTTGCGGGTGGCGTGCGGCCGGGTCGGCCGCCGCTTCCGGGCGCTGATCCGCCGCACCATGGGCTCACGGAGCTGGCCGCGGCGTCGGAGGTAGGTGAGGATCCGGCCGACCATCGAGGCGGAGATGACGAGCCCTTTGTCCCGCCGCAGGACGACGGCGATCTTCGCCTTGCTCCAGCGCGGATAGCGCTCTCGGAGCTCCCGGACCGCCTCGATCTGGGCGAGGCTCCAGGTCCGCCGCCGCCGCTGGCGGGGCGCCGAGCTGCGGTCCTCGAGCGTTGCGAGGTGGTGCGGATCGTAGCGGGCGAGCCACCGATCGACGGTCGGGCGGCTGTAGCCGTGGTGGCGGGCGGTGAGCGAGACGTTCCGGCCATGGGCAGCATGCCACTCGAGCATGGCGAGGCGCGCCTTTGCCCGCTGGGAGAGGGCCGGGGCTGGTGCCGAGGCGAGGCGCCAGAGACCCCGGCCTCCGATCGCCACGAGTTGGCTGACGCCGGCCTGACGGTGCCGGCGCCGACTGCGGGTAGACTGCCGCATCGAGAGCCCTCCGTACCTGTGATGTCCTGACTGGCACCACCAGCGTACCGAGGGCTCTCTCCCTAGCGGTCGTCCCCTCTACGCGTCCTCTCCTGTGTAACGGAGGTATCTGAACCTACTCAATCGCGCCGGGGTCCCCTAAGCACCCCACCGGCGGTGCGAGCCGGGACGGGCCGAACCGGTGGCCGGCCCTCCCCATCGGCGTGCCCAGCGAACACCAACGCCGGGGCGCGCGGGTCGGCCGATGCGGCCGTTCGGCCGCTCGGTGCGGAGCGAACACCGAAGGGCGGGAACGGCGTCTTCCGGCGCAGACGGTGCGGCGGGTTTGGTGTTCGGAGAACACGCCCTCCGTCGTGGCCGCCCGACGACGCGGCCGTCGGCGGCTCCGACGTGTGGTTCGTGGTCGGAGCCTACGCCCCCGAAGCGGCCGCCGGGGAGCGCCCCCGAAGAAGGAGCCCGCCGCGATCCTCAGTCCAGGCCGGCGAGGGCCCGGACCTCTTCCGGACCGAGCGGCGGCTCGCCGGTCAGAGCCCGGAGCCGATTGATCCGGTCGACGATCGGCGGGTGCGTCGACCAGAGGGCCGACGAGCGCTCCTCCCACTTCTTGATCGGGTTCGTGAAGTAGAGGTGCTGGGTCGCCCGGTTCGCGACCTCGAGGACCTCGCGATCGGCGGCGATCTTCGCGAGGGCCCGCTCCAACCCGTACGGGTTCCGGGTCAGCTCGACCGAGGCCGCATCGGCGAGGTACTCCCGCTGGCGGCTGACGGCGAGCTGGACGAGCCGAGCGGCGAGCGGGGCGACAATGGCGAGGACGAGGGCGATGACGAAGAGGAGCGCCGCGCCCCCGCCGCCGCCGCGGCGGTCGGACCGCCGTCCGCCCGTCCACCAGGTCCAGCGGAGGAACATGTCGGCGAGGAGGGCGACGCTCCCGACGAGAACGCCGACGAGGAGGGCGAACCGGATGTCGAAGTTCCGTATGTGGGAGAGCTCGTGGCCGATCACCCCCTGGAGCTCCTCGCGCTCGAGCTTCTCGAGAAGCCCTCGGGTCACCGCGATCGAGGCGTGGGCGGGGTCACGGCCGGTGGCGAAGGCGTTCGGGGCCGTATCGTCGATGACATAGACCTTCGGCATCGGGATGTTAGCGGCGATGGAGAGCTCCCGAACGACGTTCATGAGCTGGGGCGCCGTCCGCTCGTCGACCGGTTTCGCGCCCGAGGCGGCGAGGACGAGCTGGTCGCCGCCGACGTACGCCCCGACCGACATGACCGCGGCGACGAGGACGGCGAGCCCGGTCACGACGACGGCCCCGCTCGGGTCGCCCGAGACGAGGTAGCCGATGACGTAGCCGAGCCCGGCGAGGATCGCCGCGACGAGGCCGACGAGGAGGACGGAGTTGCGGCGGTTCGCCGCAATCTGGGCGTAGAAGGTCGTCGCCATCGGTCAGCGCCGCCGGCCTCCGCGGTCCGGCCGGACCGGCCGGGTCGGCTCAGCGATTGAGGGTGAGATCGACGGCCGGGACCTGCTCGGCCTCCGGCTCGGCATCGAAGAAGTCCCGCCGGGTGAAGCCGAAGAGCCCGGCGAAGAGGACGTTCGGGAAGACGGCGATCGCCGTGTTGTAGTCCATGACCGTGGCGTTGTAGTGCTGGCGGGCGAAGCTGATCTGGTTCTCGGTCGTCGTCAGCTCCTCCTGGAGCGAGAGGACGTTCTCGTTCGCCTTGAGCTCGGGGTAGTTCTCGACGACGGCGAAGAGGGAGCGGAGGGCCCCGGTCAGGGCGTTCTCGGCGCTCGCCTGCTCGCGCGGGCCGCGGGCCCCGGCGGCGACGGCGTTCGCCCGGGCCTCGGTGACCCGGGTCAGGACGTCCTGCTCGAAGCCCATGTAGCCGCGGACGGCGTTCACGAGGTTCGGGATGAGGTCGTGCCGCCGCTTGAGCTGGACCTCGATCTGGGCCCAGGCCTCGTCGACCCGCATCCGCCGCTGGACGAGGCCGTTGTAGATCCCGACGGCGATGACGCCGAGGACGACGGCGAGGACGATCAGGATGATGACTGGTTCCATCGGCTGACTCCCCATGATCGAGGCGAGTGGCCCGCCCGGAGTCTACCAGCCCGCGAGCCCCGGACGAACCCGACCGGCGGGGGCTCCCGGCCGGACGGGGCGGGCCGGACGCGAGCCGCCGCGGCCGACGGACAGGAGGTGGTGGGCGGTGGAGGACTCGAACCCCCGACATCCTCGGTGTAAGCGAGGCGCTCTGACCAGCTGAGCTAACCGCCCGGAGGAAGGGTACGCGCCGAAGCGACTGAGGTCGACGGCGCGGGATGCGTCGGGGATGTCAAGCGAAGGGGGGTGGTGCCCAGGCCGGGACTTGAACCCGGATGAGTTGCCTCATACGCCCCTCAAACGTACGCGTATACCAATTCCGCCACCTGGGCACGCGATCGACGGATCCGGACTGAGGGGTGGTACCGAGGACGGGATTCGAACCCATACGCCCCTACACGGGGCACTAGCTCCTGAGGCTAGCGCGTCTCCCAGTTCCGCCACCTCGGCACGGAACCCGGATCCCGACGCCGGCGAGGCGTCCCTACCGGCTGTCGGCGAGGCGCCATGTTAGCACATCCCAGAAGCGATCGGAAAGATGGCCGAGGGGCCGAATCGCCGGTCCCTCGACCCGGTCGGAGAGGACGACCGGCTCCTGGCGCCAGTAGAGCGGCAGGAGGAAGGCGTTCTTGGCAAGGTACTCCTGGAGGGCGTCGAACGCCGCGGTCCGGGTCGCCGTGTCCCCCGGGGTCCGGGCGGCGGTCAGGAGTCGGTCGAGCTGGGGATCCTGGAGGCCGCTGACGTTCGAGCCGCCGCCGACCGACTGGCTCGAGGCGAGGATCGGGTAGAGATCGGGCTCCTCGCCGAGGCTGACGTCGACGACGGCCGCGTCGAAGTTCCCGCTCCGAAGGCGGGCACTGTACTCGGCCGGGTCGAGCTCGGTCACGGTGACCCCGAGCCCGAGGGCCCGCCAGTCGGCGGCGACGGCCGCGGCGGTCTTGGCCGCCGTCGGGTTGGCGCTCGCCGACGGGGTGATGAGCTCGAGGTCGTACGCCGTCTTCGCACCCGGCGCCTGCCAGGCCCCGTCGACGCGGCGCCAGCCGGCCGCCCGAAGATCGGCAGCGGCCGTCGAAGGCGAATACGGGACCGGCGTCGTCTTCGCGGCGTCGAAGGCCCACGAGGTCGGCGGGATCAGACCGTCGGCCGGCGCGGCGAGGCCGGCGAGGACCCGGTCGATGAGGGCGCCCCGATCGATGCCGGCGAGGAGCGCCTGCCGGACGCGGGCGTCCCGGAACTCGCGGTGGGAGGCCCGCAGGTTCGGGACGACGACCGAGATCGTCGTCGTCGGATAGCGGAGGAGCCGCGACCCCGGGAGGTCGCCGAGCTCGCGGGCCGATTCCGGCGAGAGCCCGACGGCCGCGTCGAGCTCGCCGCTCCGGTACGCGGCGACGAGATCGGCCTCGTCGACGAAATAGCGCATCTCCATCGCCGCAAGGTCCGGGAGCGGGCGCCCGCTTCCGGAGCCGGACAGCCGGGCGCTCGAGGGCGCCGCACTCGCATCCGCGGCCGGAGCGACGGCGGCCGCCTCGAGGCTCGCCCGGTCGGCGCTCCAGCTGACGATCCGGAAGGGGCCGCTCCCGACCGGACGGAGGACCGAGGGGTCGCCGGCGAGGCGATCGACGGCGACGCCCTCGAGGAGATGGGCCGGGACGAGGGGCTGGCTCGCCAGCTCGAGGAAGCCGGCGACCGGCGTCGCGAGGCGGAACGTCACGGTCCGGGGATCGGGGGTCTCGACGCTGACCTCGCTCCACGACCCGGCCGCCGGTCCGTCGTAGCCGGGATCCTGGAGGAGGGCGACCGTGAAGGCGACGTCGGCCGAGGTGACCGGGACGCCGTCCTGCCAGGTCGCGTCGGACCGGAGGACGAAGGTCCAGGTCCGCCCGTCGTCGCTCGACGTCCAGCGCTCGGCGAGGTCCGGCACCCAGCTGTCCCCGGGCCCGGGCCGGACGAGGCCCGAGAAGGCGAGGGCGACGAGGTCCCGGGCGGCGCGGTTCCGGGCCGTCAGCGGGCTGACCGCATCGGGCCGCCCCAGAACGCCCTCCCGGTACGCTGCGACGGGGGGCGCCGAGTCGGGCGGCGAGGGCGACGGCGACGGCGAGGGGCTTCCGAACCCGCCGGCGACGAGGGCGCCGACGAGGACGGCGAGGACGACGAGCAGCCCCCCGACGACGGAGCGGTCGCGGCGGTTCATGACTCCTTCCCGGCCGCCCCCGGCCGCGACGAGACCGGGCAGCTTCGATCACCCCCCGGACCCGACGGCGAGGGGTTGCGGCGGTCGCGGCGAACCATCAACGGGTTAGACAGGTTGGAAGAGGAAGGCGGCGAGGGCGAAGAGGACGAAGAGGGCAGCTAGGACGATCGTGAACTGCCAGAGCCGTCGCTCGACGCCTCGGCGGCTCCGGTACACGGACGAATCGCCGCCGAACGTCGCCGACAGCCCGACCCCGCGAGCCTGGAGGAGGATCGCGACGACGAGGGCGGCGGCGACGAGGATGAGGCCGATGGCGAGGAGCGGGTTCACCGCCGCTCCCGACGCTGGATCGTTGGCATGGCGGGCGGATCGTAGCACAGCGCCGCGCCCGGTCGGCGCCGGGGCGCTCCCGGGACCGAAACCCGCGGGACGGCCCGGGCCGAGGCGCCGGTCAACGCGCCCCGGCCCGACCCTGGGCGGCCACGGCGGCGACGGCGGCCGCGATCCGCTCGGGGTCGCCGAGATAGCGGTGGCCGAGCGGCCGAAGCGAGTCGTCGAGCTCGTAGACGAGCGGGATCCCGGTCGGGATGTTGAGGCCGACGATCTCCTCGTCGCCGATCCCATCGAGGTACTTGACGAGGGCCCGGAGGCTGTTGCCGTGGGCGGCGATGAGGACCCGCTTCCCCGAGCGGATCGCCGGGGCGATCGCCTCGTGCCAGGCGGGGAGGAAGCGGGCGACGGTGTCCTTCAACGACTCGGACCGCGGCAGCACGTCGGGGGGGAGATCGGCGTAGCGGCGGTCGAAACGCGGGTGGCGCGGGTCGTCGAGCTCGAGCGGCGGCGGCGGGACGTCGTAGCTCCGCCGCCAGCGGAGGACCTGCTCCTCGCCGTAGCGGGCGGCCATCTCCGCCTTGTTCAGGCCCTGGAGGGCCCCGTAATGGCGCTCGTTGAGGCGCCAGTCGTTCACGACCGGGAGCCACATCCGGTCGAGCTCGTCGAGGACGATCCAGAGGGTCCGGATCGCCCGCTTCAGGACCGAGGTGAAGGCGAGGTCGAAGTCGAAGCCCTCCTCCCGGAGGAGGCGGGCGGCCTCCCGGGCCTCGGCGACCCCCGTGTCGGTAAGGTCGACGTCGGTCCAGCCGGTGAAGCGGTTCTCCTTGTTCCAGATGCTCTCCCCATGACGGAGGAGGACGAGGGTCGGCATGGTCGGCTCGATCTCCTGCGCGTTCGTCGACGGTTCGGTCCGGCGGGTGCCGCGGCCCCGCCTAGGAGCCGAGGGTACCCGCGGCCGCCTCGGCCCGCAGGGCGGCCCGGGCGACGATCCCGGCCATCTCGTCGGGCTTGAGCGAGGCGCCGCCGACGAGGGCCCCGTCGATCGCCGGCTCGCTCAGGAACTCGTCGATGTTCGCGGCGGTGACGCTCCCGCCGTAGAGGACCGGCAGACCCGCGGCCCGGTCCGGCCAGCCGAGCTCGGCGGCAACCGCGCGGATCGCCTCGGCCATCTCGGCGGCGTCGACGCCCCGGGCGTTCCGGCCGGTCCCGATGGCCCAGACCGGCTCGTAGGCGACGACGAGGCCGGCCCGGGCGAGCTCGGCCGGGTCGTGCTCGGCGAGGGCGCCGCGGAGCTGCTCGGCGACGACGGCGACGGCCCGGCCGGCCTCCCGCTCGGCGAGCTGCTCGCCGATGCAGAGGATCGGTCGGAGCCCGTGGTCGACGGCCCGCCGGAGCTTGCGGCCGACGAGGGCGTCGGTCTCGCCGAAGTCTCGGCGGCGCTCGGAGTGGCCGACGATGACCCAGCTGGCGAGGCCGACGAGCATCGGGGCGCTCACCTCGCCGGTGTAGGCGCCGGCGAGCTCGTGGTGGAGGTTCTGGGCGCCGACGGCGACGTCCTCGCCGGCGACGGCGTCGCGGACGGCGGCGAGCGAGACGTACGGCGGGCAGATGACCCTGGTGACGCCCGGGGCGCGGGTTCGCCGGGCGATCGTGGCGGCCAGCTCGCCGGCCTCGGCGGGGGTCGTGTGCATCTTCCAGTTGGCGGCAATGACGATCGGGCGCATGGGGCCATGATGCCAGAGGGCCGGGGAGCGGGGGCGGGCCGTCGGTCACGAAGGCGCGTCCGGGCGGCTCCCGGCGGACGGTCCGCTCGGCGCGGCCCCGGCGGTTCAGACGGCGGCCGCGTCGGGTCAGACGGCGGCCCCGTCGGGTTGGCCCCGCTGCC
>JBHOQO010000130.1:0-3336 GCA_042408925.1 Chloroflexota bacterium
GGATGATCCCGGGGTTCGGGCCGGCGAGGGCGACGGACACGATGTCGGGCCCGAAGATCGTCGCCAGGCCGACCGGCGTCGGGAGGACGACGATCGGGAGGAGGAGGACGACGATCCCGCCCCGCACGAGGAAGCCGGCGAGGGCGATCGGGACGACCGCCGGCCGCTCGAGGACGACGAGGACCGCCGCGGCGAGCCACCCGGCCGACGGCCACACGCCGACGACGGCCGAGCCGGCGGTCGGGAGCCGCTCGACGGTCGTTCGACTACGGCGCCGGAGAGAGACGAACGAGCGCATCGAGCCGGCGGAGCGCCTCCTCGACGAGGCGGATCTCCTCGCCGTACCGGGCGAAGTCCCCGTTCCGCAGCGCCTCCTGGGCGAGCTGGAAGTGGCGGTTGGCGTACTCGACGAGGCCTGTGACGTCGGACGGCAGGGACGACTCGGGACCGACCGACGGGCTGGGGACCGGCGTCGGCGAGGGGCCGGGCGAGGGTGCCGGCGACGGGCTCGATCCGGGCGAGGGTCCCGGCGACGGGCCCGCACCCGGCGCGATGAGGAGCTGGAGCGCTTCGCCCAGGGTGTCGCCCCAGACCACCCTGGTCGGTGAGGCGACGACGATCTTCCGGAACTCGGGGAAGGCGCTGCCGGTCGACTGGAGATAGATCGGCTGAAGGTAGATGATCGCGTCCTGGACCGGCACGACGATGAGGTTGCCCCGGATGACCTCGCTGCCGGCCTGGCTCCAGAGCGTGATCTGGGCGCTGATGACCGGATCCTGGTCGATCCGGGCGGCGATCTGGGCCGGGCCGAAGACCGTCGTCTCTTCGGGGAACTGGTAGTAGCGGACCTGGCCGTAGGCGGCCCCGTCGCTGCGGGCGGCGACCCAGGCGATCATGTTCGGCCGGTTCACCGGGACCATCGGCTGGAGGAGGAGGAACTCCGGGTCGGGCTCGCCCGGCATCCGCATGACGACGTAGTACGCCTCCAGCGGGAGGTTCTGCTGACCGGGGGTCGGCGCCTCGGTCGGGACCGTCCAGAGATCCTCGCGGTTGTAGAAGGCCGCCGGCGCGGTGACGTGGTAGAGGGCGAAGACCCGGGTCTGGACGTTGAAGAGCTCCTCCGGGTAGCGGACGTGGGCCCGGAGATCGGCCGGCATCTCGTCGATCGGCCGGAAGAGGGTCGGAAAAACCCGCGCGTAGGCCCGGATCAGGGGGTCGTCCGGGTCGGCGACGTAGAACGTCGTCGTCCCGTCGTAGGCATCGACGACGATCTTCACGCTGTTCCGGACGTAGTTGAAGGCGTCCGGTCCCAGGCCCGTCCCCTCGCCGAGGGTCGCGGGGTCGAAGGGCTCGGCGTGGGGGAAGCGATTGCTGACCGTGAAGGCGTCCTGGACCCAGACGAGCCGCCCGTCGTGGACGACGACGTACGGGTCCTTGTCGTAGCGGAGGAACGGCGCGATCCGGGGCAGCCGGTCGCCGAGGGAGCGGTGGAAGAGGAGCTGGCTCGCGGCGGTGACCTGGTCGCTGATAAGGAGGTTGAGGTCCCGGAACCGGAGGGCGAAGAGGAGCCGGGCGAAGGTCGTGTCGAGGCGGATCCCGGTCGTCCCCTGCCAGCGCGTCCGGGTTCCCTGGTCGGCGCTCGCGTCCGACGTCCCGGCCGGGTAGTCGAACTCCGACTGGACGGCCCCGACGATGACGTAGTCGCTCGGCCGCTCACCGAAGTAGATCCGGAACTCCCGGAGCTCAGGGGCCCCCGCACTCGCGACCGGCGGCATGTCCCGGATGAAGAGCCGGGGCTGCCCCTCGGGCGTGACCTCGTTCACCGGGACCATGGCAACCCCGACCCCGTGGGTGTACGTGATCTTGAGGTTCACCCAGCTCGTCGCCTGCGGGTTCCGCTCCTTCGCCAGCTCCCGGGCCGAGAGCATGACTTGGCGGAGCTGCCCGTCGATGACGTAGCGGTCGGTGTCGACGTCGACGAACTCGTAGTAGCGCCGGATCGTCTGGAGCTGATCGAG
The DNA here is from genome assembly GCA_042408925.1 of Chloroflexota bacterium. Classification (GTDB taxonomy): domain Bacteria; phylum Chloroflexota; class Limnocylindria; order Limnocylindrales; family CSP1-4; genus BPIH01. The sequence goes on from JBHOQO010000130.1 coordinate 2,019, forward strand.
GGTGGTCAGCAACGGGCGGTAGTCCCAGAGGCGGGCGTTCCGGAACGTCGCCTCTTCGGCGGCGATCTTCGCCGCGTCGAGCGTCCCCTCGCCCTGGTAGCGCCGCTGCTCCCAGGTGTCGAGGCCGTAGGCGAGCCGGGTCATCGCGATGTTGTTGGCGATGTAGCGCTCCTCCCGGGCGAGCTCGTTCGGGACGACGACGAGGCGCTGGACGACCTCGGGGTAGATCGAGCCGAGGACGACGGAGGCGCCGAACCAGACGACGAGGGCCCCGCCGAGGGGCCAGAGCATCCGGGTGAACGCCCCGCCGACGAGGAAGGCCGCGGCGAGGGCGGCGATGATCGTGAGCGTGTCGAGGGCGAAGAAGCGGGCCGTCGCGTCGGTGTACGAGACGCCCGTCGCGACGCCGTGGGTGCTGTAGGCGAGCTCGTACTTGTCGAGCTGGTACCCGACGGCGACCGAAAGCAAGTAGAGGGCGCCGAGGACCCCGAGGTGGACCCGCATCGGCGTCGTGAACGTCAGGCGGCCGCGCAGGCCGTCGGCGAGGTAGCGACCGAGGACGACGACGATCGACCCGAGGATCACCCCGTTCGCCGTCCCCTGGAGGAGCCGGAAGAACGGCAGGTCGAAGAGGAAGAAGGCGATGTCCCGGCCGAAGATCGGATCGACGACGGCGCCCTCGCCGGCGGGGGCGTAGGGGACGCGGTTCAGCCACAGGAGCACGAGCTCCCAGCGTCCGCCGACGGCGCCGGCGAGGCCGAGCGCGACGAGGAGGCCGACGGCGGCGAGGACCGCGACGGCGACGGGGACGAGGTTCGGCGGCTCCATCGGCTCGCCGACCGGACGCGGGCCTATGGGTCGGCCGCGATACCAGCCGCCGCGGTCGAAGGGATCGCCGCGCTCGGCGGCCCGTGCCGCCTCGGTGAGCCGCTCGAAGAGCGTCCCGAGCGTGCTCGGACCCTCCCCCGGCGGCGGCGCCAAGCGACCGGCGAGCCAGAGGTTCCCGAGGATGACGCCGCCGGCGGCGGCGAGGACGACGAGGAACAGGATGCCCTGGGCCGAGAGGCGCGTCCAGAAGACCGGCGCGTAACCGACGCTCTCGAACCAGATCGCGTCGGTCCAGACGTCGAGCCCGAAGGTGAAGAGGGCGACGACGAGGAGCCCGCCGGCGAGGACCCCGACGACGCCGAGCCGCCGAAGGAAGGCCCGGAGGATCTCGCCGCCGGTCGGCGCCCCGTCGTCGGGTCCTCCGGGGCCGCGCCACCTCGGCGGCCGGCGTCCGCCCCCGCCGCGCCGCCCGCCGACCCGGATCACGACC
>JBHOQO010000139.1:0-68843 GCA_042408925.1 Chloroflexota bacterium
GCCATGCGCCACATCTTCTCCGTCGAGGCGAAGAAGAAGCTCTGGCGGCCCTTCCGGGAGGAACGGGCCCTGGGGCTCTGACGGCGCGCGAGACGAACCGAACGGGGCCTCCAGGACCGGAGGCTCCGGAGGGCCGCGGACCCACCTCGGGACCGCGGCTTTTTCGTTTCCCGACGAACGACCGGACCTCCGCCAGGCGGCCCTCGACCGAGGAGCGAACGAGGGCAACGACGATGGAGACGCTGATCTTCGGGGCCGGCGGCATGGGCCGGGCGATCGCGGCGGCGATCGGCGAACGCGGCTGGCCGGCCCCGACCGTCCTCGGCCGTCCCGCCGGCGGCCAGCACGATCCGGCCGCGATCCCGGTCGTCGACGTCGTCTTCGAGGCGTCGCGCGGGCCGGCAGTCAAGGACAACGTGGCAGCCGCCCTCGCCGCCGGAAATCGCCGTTTCGTCATCGCCACGACGGCCTGGGAGGCCGACCGGGCCGACGTCGCCGCGCTCCTCGTCGAGCACGGCGCGGCCGCCGTCGCCGCCCCGAACTTCAGCTTGGGCGTCGCCCTCTTTGCCCGCCTCGTCGAGGCCGCGACCCGGCTCTTCGGCCCCCTCGACGCGTACGACCCCTTCGTCCTCGAATGGCATCGCCGGACGAAGGCCGACCGGCCGTCCGGGACGGCGAAGGAGCTCGCCCGCCGGATCATCGCCGTGCACCCCCGGAAGACGAGGCTCGCTCCGGCCGGTCGCGAGGGCGCGCCCGAGCCCGACGAGCTCGACGTCGCCGTCATCCGGGCCGGCGCCTCGCCGGGGATGCACCTCGTCGGCTTCGACGCCCCGGGCGAGACGATCGAGCTCCGTCTGACGGCCCGCGACCGCTCGGCCTACGCCGCCGGCGCCCTCGCCGCGGCGGACTGGCTCCTCGCCGAGCCGCGGGCGCCGGGCCTCCACGGTTTCGACCCGGTCGTCGACGCCCTCGTCGCCGGGTCGGCGCCGGCCAGCCCCGAGGAGGTTCGAGCATGACCGCCGACCGGACGAACCACCACTCCTACCGCACCGACCGCACCGACCCCAGCCCCGCCAGCCCAGCCACCGAGAGGAGGATTCCGATGCCCCGACTCGAGCGCACGAGCCGCACGACCCGCCCCGCCCTCCGCGGCGCCTTCACCGCCCTCGTCACCCCGTTCACGCCCGACGGCGCCCTCGACGAGGCCGCCTTCCGGCGCCTCGTCCGCTGGCAGATCCTGGCCGGCATCGACGGCCTCGTCCCCTGCGGCACGACCGGCGAATCGCCGACGCTCACGACCGAGGAACGGGAGCGCCTCATCGCCCTCACCGTCGAGGCCGTCGCCGAGCGCCCGTCCCGGAGCCGGGTGACCGTCGTCGCCGGGACCGGGACGAACGACACGGCGGCGACGATCCGAGCGACTCGCCGCGCCGCCGCCCTCGGCGCCGACGCCGCCCTCGTCGTCGCGCCCTACTACAACCGGCCCGATCAGCGGATGCTCGAGGCCCACTTCCGGGCCGTCGCCGACGAGGGCGACCTGCCGATCGTCGTCTACAACGTCCCCTCGCGGACGGCCTCGAACGTCGAAGCGGACACCTTCCTCCGCCTCGCCGAGCACCCCCGGGTCATCGCCGTCAAGGAGGCGTCGGGGAACCTCGACCAGATCGCCCGGATCTGTCGCGATCGACCGCGGGACGTCGCCGTCCTCGCCGGCGACGACGCCTGGACCCTCGCCGTCATGGTGATGGGCGGCGACGGGGTCATCTCCGTCGCCAGCAACGAGATCCCCGGCGAGATGGCCGCCCTCTGCGCCGCGGCGCGGGCCGGCGACTGGGAGCACGCTCGGCGGATCCACGAGCGCTGGCTGCCGCTCTTCCGGGCGAACTTCGCCGGCGGCCCGAACCCGGTGCCGGTGAAGGCGGCGATGGCGCTCATGGGCCTCATGTCCGACACGGTCCGGTTGCCGCTCCTCCCGCTCGCCGACGAGGCCCGGGAGCGGCTCCGGGGGATCCTCCGCGACGGCGGGCTCGTCGACGTCGCCGGCGGGCGGATCGCGACCGATGCCGGGCGACTCGCCGAGGTGGCGCGAACGGAGGTCGTGGCGTGAGGGGGGTCGCCTCGGCCCGCGGTGAGGCCGGCGCCCAGCCGCGCGGTGAGGCCGGTGCCCCGGCCCACGCCTGGACCGAGGCCGAATCCTCCTCGGGCGCCGGCTCGATCCTCGCGGAGCTCGACGCCGGCCGTCGTCGCGCCGCCTGGCCGGATCCCGAGGCGCCGGGTGGCTGGCGGGTCGACCCGGAGGTGAAAGCCGCGATCCTCGCCTGCTTCCGGGACCGGCGGACCCGGGATTGGCGGCTCGACGGGGCGTTCCAGTTCCGCGATCGGGTCGGCCTTCCGCTCCGCGACCTCCTCGACGGGCCCGAGGCGACGGCGGCCGCCGCGGCCGGTCGGCCGTGGCGGATCGTCCCCGGCGGGACGACGATCCGGGCCGGCGTCTACCTCGGGCCGGGCGTCGTCGTCATGCCGCCCTCGTTCGTGAACGTCGGGGCCTGGATCGGCGAGGAGACAATGATCGATTCCCACGTCCTCGTCGGCTCCTGCGCCCAGATCGGCGCTCGCGTCCATCTCGCGGCCGGCGTGCTCATCGGGGGCGTCCTCGAGCCGCCGGGGGCTCGACCGGTCATCGTCGAGGACGACGCCTTCATCGGGGCGGGCTCGGCCCTCCTCGAGGGCGTCCTCGTCGGCCGCGGCGCCGTCATCGGGGCCGGGGTCACGTTGACCGGAACCGCTCGCCTCTTCGACCTCGTGGGCCAGCGGGTCCTCGTGGGCACGACCGATTCTCCGCTCGCGGTGCCCGAGCGGGCGGTCGTCGTCCCGGGGACCCGCGCCCTCCAGGGCGACTTCGCCGCGGCCCACGGGCTCGGGATCGCGGTCCCGCTCCTCGTGAAGTACCGGGACGCGGGAACCGACGCCCGGGTCGCCCTGGAGGAGGCGCTCCGGTGAGCATCGTCCGGCGGCCGCCGCCGCTGGCCTGGGGGGCCGCCGCCGAACCGTCGCCGGCGAGGTCGCCCGGGCCGCCGGCGCGGAGTGCCGCCCCCGCGACCCCCTCGGCCACGGAACCGGACGCGCCCCGTCGCGGCCGGCCGCGGGCCCGGAACGAGATCTTCCGGAACGGGCGACTCGCCGGCCTCGAGCCGAGCGAGCTCGCCGAGCGGTTCGGGACGCCCCTCTACGTCTACGACCTCGGGGTCATCGACCGCCAGGTCGCCGCCCTCCGGGCGGCCCTACCGGCCGGCTTCGAACTCGCCTACGCGGTGAAGGCGAATCCGGCCCTGGCGATCGTCGCCCACCTCGGGCGGCTCGGTCTCGGGGCGGACGTGGCGTCCGGGGGCGAGCTCGAGACGGTCCGCCGGGCGGGAATCGAACCCTCCCGGGTCGTCTTCACCGGTCCCGGGAAGCGGGACGAGGAGCTGGCGCGGGCCGTCGCCGCGGGGTTGCGAGCCGTCACCGTCGAATCGCCGGGGGAGCTCGAGCGCCTCGAGCGGCTCGCGGCGCGAGCCGCTCGGCAGGTGCCGATCCTCCTCCGGGCAGCCGTGTCCGACGCCGCCCGGCTCGAGCGGGTTCGGCTCGTCGGCGACGACGGGGCTGGGAAGTTCGGGATGGACCTCGACGACCTGCGGGCGGGCGCGCGGGCGGCCGTCCGGTCGCCCCACCTCGAGCTCCTCGGCGTCCACGCGTTCGGCGCCTCGAACGTCCTCGACGCCTCGGCCGTGGCGGCCCACGTCGCCGCGACGATCGAGCTCGGGGCCGAGCTGGCCCGGAGCGTCGGGTTCCCGCTCCGGCTCGTCGACGTCGGCGGCGGGCTCGGGATCCCGTACGAGCCGCACGAGGAATCGCTGGACCTCGTCGGGCTCGGGGCCCGGCTCCGCTCGCTCGCCGCCCGGCTCCGCGACGACCCGGTCACCCGCGAAACCCGGGTCCTCTTTGAGCCGGGCCGCTTCCTCGTCGGTCCGGCGGGGGCGTACCTCGCCCGGGTCGTCGACCGGAAGTCGGTGAACGGGACGGCGGTCGTCGTCCTCGACGGCGGCGTCCACCACGTCCTCCGCCCAGCCCTCGTCGGCCAGGAGCACCGGGTCCGACCCGTCGCTGGTCGGGGGGTGTCGGGGAGCAAGCAGTGGCCGGTCACCGTGGCCGGGCCGCTCTGCTCGGGCCTCGACGTCCTCGCCTCGGCGGCGGTCATGGTCGTGCCGGAGCCGGGGGATCTCGTCGCGGTCCTCGACGTCGGCGCCTACGGCTTCACCGAATCGATGCCGTTCTTCCTCTCCCACCCGATTCCGGCCGAGGTCGCGGTCCGCGACGGCCGGGCGGAGCTGATCCGGCCCCGGATCGAGCCGGAGGCCTGGTTGGAGCAGCAGCGGCTCCCCGACTGGTAGGGGCACGTCGCGTCGCCGAGCACGCCGGCGATCGGGGCCGCTGGCCGGGCAGCAGCGGATCCCGGACTGGTAGGCGTCACGTCGCGGACACGGATCTTCTCAGATACTCCCACGGCGAGTGAACCGCGCGACGGGCCCGGGAATTTCCACGCCGTCGACGCCGTCTCCGTGCTCGGCCGTGCTCGGCGAGGGCCCGATCCGGCCCTCCTGACTTCTGGAACACTCCCAGCGTGAGTAACGAGGAAAAACCGACTCGCGGTCTACTACCCCGGCGAGTATTCGAGAATTCCCGCCGCCGGCGGCGCGACCCTTACTACCCCCAGGAGTAATCGAGAATTCCGACCGGCTCCGGCGGCCACGCCGAGCCTTCGACTGTCTCGGCCGCGGCGTTCGTCGCAGGAGTCATCGAGGATTCCGACCGGCTCCGGCGGCCACGGTACCGGCCCGCCGAGGCCCGAGCGCGAACCCGGCCGCCGGGCCCGGCGACGTCAGCTCCGCATCCGCAGATCGATGCTGAAGTCGACGAAGGCCCGCAGCCGGGCGAGGGCGTCCGCCCAGCCTTCGATGGCCGCCGCCCAGGCCTCGAGGCCGCCCGGGGCGTCGAGCGGAAACGGGCCGTCCTCGAGGACGAGCCGGCTGCCGTACCCGTCGCGCTCGAGCCGGATCGTCGCCGTCGTCACGACCGAGTCGTCCGGCCCCCAGGGGCGGCGGACGACGAGGGAGCGGCCCGGTTCGATCGAGAGGACGTCCCACCAGACCCGCTCGTGCGGCCAGATGAGCGTCGAGCGCGTTCCGGCGGCGAGGGACCCTTCGATCCGTTCCGGGAACCAGCGGACGATCTCCTCGGGATCGGAGAGGCAGCGGAGGACCCGCTCCGGCGAGGCCGAGAAGCGTCGCTCCATGCGGACCCAGCGCCTCGGCTCCACCCCGGGCGGCACGGCGGCCGCGCCCGCTTCGTCCGGCGACGGGCCGACCCCGCTCACAGGCCGAGCTCCCGCTCGACGGTCCGGAGCCCCGCGATCACGTTCGCGACGTGGGTCTCGAACGGGACCCCGAGCTCCGCCGCGCCGGCGGTGAGCTGCTCGCGGTCGACCTGCCGGGCGAAGCCCTTGTCTCGCAGCTTCTTCGTCACCGCAGCGACGTCGACCTCGGCGAGGCGCTTGTTCGGCCGGACGAGGGCCACGGCGATGACGAAGCCGGCCATCTCGTCGCAGGCGTAGACGGTTCGGGCCAGGTCGCTCGTCCGCGGGTGGCCGGTGTGGTCGCCGTGTCCGAGGACGGCGTCGACGACGGGCTCCGGGTAGCCGAGCCGGCGGAGCTCTTCCACGCCCCGGAGCGGGTGCTCGTCGGGGTAGCGCTCGTAGTCGAAGTCGTGGAGGAGGCCGGCGATCCGCCAGAGCTCGAGATCGGGGTCCCGGACGCCGAAGTGGTTCGCCCCGTACCAGGCGACGGCGGCCTCGACGGCCAGGCCGTGCTTGCGGAGCGAGGGCGAGGTCGTCCACTCGCAGAGGAGGCGCCAGGCGTCCTCCCTCGTCGGGGTGCCGGTGGGCGCGTCGCGGTTCGCCATGGCGCGATCGAGGGTAGCACCCGCGGCGATCCGCGGCGGGCCGAACCGGGACCGTAGGAAACGCCAGGGCGCCGCGGCCGACGAACCGGCCGCGGCGCCCGTCACACGGTGGGGCAGCGAAGGAGCGACGCCTAGCGGATCAGGCCGAGGAAGAGCTGCGGATCCCCCGGCTGCGGCGGCCCCCCGACCCCCGCCGAGACCGACGGCAGGCCGTAGTACTCGCTGAAGACACCCGAGAGCCAGGAGACGGCCGGCCCGTTGCCCTCGTACCCGGTCAGGGTAAAGGCCGCCGCCCCGACGATCGTGAAGACGGCGTTGTTGCCGTTGCACGGATCGCAGCCCGAGACGACCGGAATGAGGACGGTCTGGCCGACCCACTTGTCGAGGCAGGCCCGGACGTCGTTCGCGTTCGTCGCGCCGGGGTCGCCCGGGAAGTCGGCCGGGAAGTCGAAGGCCGGGTTGTTCGGATTGCAGATGGCCGCGGCGAGGGCGCCGGCGTTGTTCGAGCCGGTCCAGGAGATCCAGCCAAAGTTGCCGGGGCCGAAGTTCGGGCTGCTTCCGCCACCCTTGGTGGTCCCGGTCTCGGTGAGGACGTACTCCCGGCCCGGCTCGAACGGCTGGGGCGGATTCGTCCCGATCGGAAGGAGGATCCCGCCTGGGACTCCGGTCAGTCGCCCCGCGATCGCCGTCGCGCCGGCCCCGACGGTCCAGCTCGTCTGCCCGACGACCCCGAGGAAGAACGTCCTGGGGCTCCGGGTCACCGTCACGGCGACACCCTGGGTATTCGGTGGCAGGCCGCTCGGCTCGTTCACGACCGGTCCGAGAACGTTCTCCTGCCGGTCGACAAAGTTCGCCGTCCAGGTACAGGGCGGCGTCCCGGAGGCGCGGCAGCCGTTGGCCTGGGCGATCGAATCGATCGCGGCATAGACGGTTGCGCTCGTCACCGTCGTCAGCGGTCCCGCTTGGTAGTGGTCGGCGACGATCTTCGTCCCGGCCAGGGCGGCGGTGTCGGCGACGTTCTGGGCCTCGCGGCGGTTCAGGAAGGCGAAGCCGCCGTCGATGACGAGCCCGACGAAGAGGATGATCGTGATGAGTCCGCCCACGAAGACGACGAGGACCTGACCTCGCTCGGAGTCGCCGAGCACCGGGCGGCGGAGGTGACCGGCGACAGCGGAGAAGCGCACCATCGTGACCTCGCTAGTTGTTGACGACCATCCGGGAGGTGGCCGAGAGGGTTCGGGGGCCGACGAGCTGGCCGATGATCGGGGTTAGCATCCCGACCGTCGTATCGACCCGGACGACGAGGACGTTGTCCTTCGTGCAGATCGAGCGGGCCGTCCCAAAGACGTCCTCGCAGGTGACCGTCACCGTGGGGTTCGGGACGGCGGCCATGAGGGTTCGCGTCTTGGTGGCGATGTTCGTCCGATCGGCGGCGCTGATCGAGCGACCCTGGACGATCCCCCAGCGGGCTCCCTCGCGGGCGGCCTCGGCGATCGCGTTGTTGATGTAGGCGAGCCGGCCGAGGTCGACGAGCCCGAAGAGGAGGAGGATGAACAGGGGGAAGACGAGGGCGAACTCGACGAGGGCCTGGCCGCGGGAGCGGCGCCGCTCGGCTCGGGTTCGGGTGGAGCGTCGGATCATCTCAGTTCACCTGGACGTACTCGGTCTTCGTGATCGTCGTCGCGCAGGTGAGGTCTTTCGTGTCGCTGGTCGTCCGGATGGTCAGCGTCACGGTGAACTTGCCCTTCGACGACCAGCTGTGGCTGACCGTCGGCCAGCTCGTCGAGTCGGTCGAGTTGTCGCCGAAGGTCCAGAGCCAGCTCGTCGGTGCCGGGTTCGAGGTGCCGGTGAAGGTGACGCTCTGGCCGACGTTGACCATGACCCGCCCGTTCGATCCGGGTGCCGGGTTCGAGGTGAAGTCGCCGGTCGGCTTCGTGCACATCGGCGAGGCGATCGGCGTCGGGGTCGGGACCGGGGTCGGGGTGGGCGTCGCCGTCGGGGTCGGCGTCGGGCTGTTGTACGCCGCCGGGTTGAAGACGACGGCGCTCGCCTGGGCGCCGAGGGTGACGGCGTTGCCGAAGAAGGCCCGAACGAGCGGCGTCAGGAGGGTGAACGACCGCTCGACGCGGACCCGGTACGTGTCGCCCTTGACGCAGGCAGCGAGGCTGCTCCGGGCGGTCCCGTCGGGGGCGAGGCAGGTCACGGTAACGGTCACGCCCGTGCCCGTCTCCTGGGTCACCCGGTACGTCACGTTGTTCGGGTTCGGGCAGGCGCTCGCCGTGTCGCAGTCGGGGTTCATCCCGCCGAAGATGGCGCCTTCGCGGGCGCCGTTCGTGATCGCGACGTAGGAGAAGAACATCCTGCCTGCGTCGATGGCCGTCCCGAGGAGGACGAGGAAGACGGGCAGGACGAGGGCGAACTCGACGAGGCTCTGGCCGCGGCCGGCTCGGTGGGCCGGCGGTCGATCGGCCGCGCCGACCCGTCCGAGGTGCCGCCTCAGGGCCGGGAAGGGTCGCCGGTCAGGGGCGCTTCGAGGGTGGTCGGCTGGGGTGGGCGGTGGGCCCGGCGGCCGGGTTCGTGGTCGGTGCAACATCGGCATCCCCGTGCGGTGCATGAACACGCCGGAGATGCTCGACCGCTTCCCTTACGGCCGGCCTTGAAATGGTGCGCCGCCGCATAGCCCATTCGTTCATACGGGGCTGGTGCCATCAACGGCGGAACCGGCGACCCACCGGCATCGGTTTCGAGCTCCCCGACATGTGGAGGCCGACGATACCGGCCGGCCCTTGCAGGTTACCTTACAGGGCCGGCACGCCCCCTAACTTTCCGTCGGCGGCTCCGCCGGGAGGTAGACGCTGAAGGCCGCGCCCGGCTCGCCCGGTCGCGACGGCTCGAGGACGAGGTCGCCGCCCATCGCCCGGCAGAGCTCCCGCGACACGTAGAGCCCGAGCCCGCTGCCGTCCTCGGCCGTGCCGCCTCCGCGCCCGAACCGACTGAAGAGGCGCGGCCGATCGGCGTCGGCGATCCCGGGGCCCCGGTCGGCGACCGTCAGCCGAAGGCGGCCGCCCTCGACGTCGCGGGCGACCTCCACCTCGACGGCGGCGCCCCGGCCGTGCCTCGTGGCGTTGTCGAGGAGCGCCCAGAGGACCTGGTCGAGCTGGTCCGGATCGGCGATGGCGAGCCAGCCCTCGGAGCGGTCCTCGAGCCGGAAGGGGACGTCGCCGGCGGCGAGCGCCTCCCAGGCCCGCCGGACGCGCGGCCCGAGGGCGACGACTTCCGCCTGAGGCTTGAGGGCTCCCGATTCGAGCCGCGAGACGGTGAGGAGCTGGCGAACCATCCGCGAGAGGCGGTCGGCCTGCTCGACGATGATCCCGAGCCTTCGGTCGGCGCGTTCGCCGGCAAGCTGGTCGGCGTAGGCCCGGATCCGGGCGAGCGGGGTCTGGAGGTTGTGGCTGACGCCCCGGAGGAAGTCGTCCTTCGCCGCATCGAGGGCCCGGAGCTGCTCGTTTTGGGCTTCGACTCGGGCGAAGAGCTCGGCGTTCCGGATCGCGATCGCGACCTCGCGGGCGAAGAGCTCGAGGAGGTCCTGGTCGGCCCGCTCCCAGTGACGGGTCGCCGGGAGGCGACCGACGAGGACGCCGAGTCGCTCGTCCCCGATCCGGAGCTCCGCGCGGACCGGTCGGCTCAGGCCCGGGACGACCTCTTCCTCCGGGACCCGGCCCGGGTCGCCGAGGACGACGCTCGCGTCGAGGAGGCCGAAGGCCTCGCGGGCATCGACGGCGGCGCGGCCGGCGAGGAACTCGACGCCGTCGCGGATCGAGATTTGTTCGATGGCGGCCCGGATCCGGGCGAGCTCGCGGTTCCGGCGCTCGAGGTCGGCGGCGAGGCGGTTGTGGCTTTCGGCGAGTCGGGCGATCTCGTCTTCGCCGCTGATCTCGAGAGGCGTCGAGAGGTCCCCGGCCGAGACGCGCTCGACGGCCGAAGCGATCCGCCGCAGGGGCGCACCGAGGTCGGCGGCGAGGGCGAAGGCGAGGAGGACGGCGACGACGATCGTCACCGCCAGGGCGAGGAGGAGGAGGCGGAGGACGGTATCGTCGGAGAGCCCGGGGCGGCCGACGAGGAGGACGACGGCCCCGAAGGCGGTGAGGGGGAGGACGGCGGCGCCGACGAGGGCCAGGGTGAGGCGGACCCGGAAGGGAAGGCCGAGACGCGGCCGCCAGGTCTCGGCCTCGCCGCCGGGCTGCTCTTCGGCGGCGCCGGGTTCGAGCAGCACCCCGGACGAGCTCGTCGCGCCGAGGGTGCTCGGGCCGCTGGCTCTCGGGTCGGGGGCGCCCGGGGGTTCGGTCATCGCCGCCTCCCTCCGTCCGCTGGCGGCTCGAGCGACCTGATCACCGATCCGGGCCTCGGGCTGAGCGCTGCTCGTCCGACGCCGGGGTCGTCGGCGTCGTGTCGGCCGATGAGGCGGGCGGACTGGCGACGAGTCGATACCCGACGCCACGGACGGTCAGGAGGTGCCGGGGTCGGTCGGGGTCCGGCTCGATCTTCTGGCGGAGCCGTCGCATCGTGACCCAGACGTAGGACGGGTCGGCATCGTCGGTCTCCGCCCAGCCGCGGGCGATGAGCGTCTCGGTCGGGACGGTCTGGCCGAGGTTCGCGGCGAGGGCGTAGAGGAGGCGCGACTCGGTCGGGGTGAGGGCGACGACGCGGCCGCGGACCGAGGCGGTCCGGCGGTGGAGGTCGAGGGAGAGGTCGGGCCCCAGGACGAGGCTCTGGCGGGGCACGCGATCGCCGAGCCGGCGGAGGACGCGGTTGATCCGGGCGCGGAGCTCGGGGTAGTGGAAGGGCTTGGTGACGTAGTCCTCGGCGACCTCGTCGAGGAGGTCGGCCTTGCTGTCGGCGGCGTCGATGGCCGAGAGGACGATGATCGGGAGGTCGGCGATCGCCTTGATCTCGCGGGCCAGGGACAGGCCGTCGAGTCGCGGCATCATCATGTCGAGGACGATGAGGTCGGGCCAGCCGGACCGAAGGCGGCGGAGAGCTTCCTGGCCGTCGCGGGCGGTGGCGACCGCGAAGCCGTCGTCGCGGAGCTGCTCGGCGAGGACGACGAGGAGGTTCGGGTCGTCGTCGACGAGCAGGATGCGCGGGGCGTTTGGGCCGTACGGTGCACCCGCCCTGCCGGGGAGCATGGCCCGAGGATAGCAGCGCCCGGGGGCCGATCGGCGCTGCGGGCGCTGGGTGCGGGTCGGGCGGCCGTCAACGTGACCTCACCTCCGCTCTATGGGTGCGCTCGGTGACGCCGTGGCTGGACACTTCGCCTGGGACGTGCCGTTCGGTGCGCTCGGTGACGCCGTAGCTGGACATCTCGGCCAGCTCGGGACGTAGTCGCTCCAAGTGTCCAGCTAGGCCGTCACGGGCGGCGGGGAACGAACCCGGGACCTCCAAGTGTCCAGCTAGGCCGTCACGGACGGCGGGGAACGCACACCCCGCGCACCCCCGCGCACCCCCGCCCCTACGGCGCTCGCGGGTCGACGAAGCGGCAGCGCGGCGCGACCGGGCAGGCCCTGCAGTTCGGCCGCCGCGCCTCGCAGATCCGCCGGCCGTGCGTGATCAGGTTGACGTGCGCCTCGTACACCTGGTCGGGCCGCAGCAGTTCCAGGTAGATGTCGTGGCACTCGTCGGCCGTCGCCGTCGCCGGCACGAGCCCGATCCGCTTCGAGACCCGCTCCACGTGCCGGTCGACCGGCATGAGCGGCATCCCGAAGCAGAACATGAGGATGACCGAAGCCGTCTTCTTGCCGATCCCGTCGATCGACGTCAGCCAGTCGCGGGCTGCGAGCGGCTCCATCGCCCCGAGAAACTCGAGCGAGAAGTCGCCCCGCTCGTCCCGGATCCGGCGCAGCGCGGCGACCAATCGCGGCGCCTTCTGCCGGGCGAGCCCCCCGGGCCGGATCGCCTCCTCGACCTCCTCGATCGGCGCCTCGGCGATCGCCGCCCAGTCCGGCGCCGGCGCCAGCTCGATCCCGAGCCCGCCCCAGCCGTCGGGCGGCGTCCCGTTCGCCCGCCGGTCGCCGACGACCGGCCCCGAGCCAGGGAAGCGGGCCCGGAGCGACTCGAAGGCCTGCTCGGCGTTCGTGTCGGCGCTGTTCTGGGCGAGGATCGTGAGGACGAGCTCGGACGTCGGATCGAGCCGACGGCGCCAGGTCGGTCGCCCGTAGAGCGTGGCGAGCGCGTCGAGGACGAACGCGACGAGACCGGGCCGGGTTCGTGCGAGGCGCCGAGCCCAGGTTCGGGCCGGGTTCGCGGGCCGGCGTCGGCGGGTCGGCCGCCGGACCGCACGGGCGGACCGTCTCGGTCGCTTCGAGCCCTCCGGCGGCGCCGTCTCGACCTCCTCGCTCACGCCCCCGAGTGTAGGGCGACCGAAGCCCCGAGGGAGACGCCGAGGGAGACGAGCCGGGCGATCCGTTCGCCGCAGCGCTCGAGCGGCGCCGTCCCCGCCGCCATCGCCTCTGCCACCGAGATCGGCGCCTCGACGACCGGAACGACAACGACCCCGAACTCGCCGAGATCCCGGATCCCCTCCTCCGTCACCCCGCCCCCGACGGCGACGACGGCCCGCCCGGCCGCCCGAGCCCGTCGGGCGACCCCCATCGCCGTCTTGCCGAAGGCCGTCTGGGCGTCGATCCGGCCCTCGCCGGTGAGGACGAGGTCGGCCGCCTCGAGCTTCGACTCGAACCCCGTTTCGGCCATGACGAGCTCGACGCCGGGCTCGAACCGGAGACTCCCGAAGCGCCCGGCGAGGCAGAGGAGGGCGAAGCCGACCCCGCCGGCCGCCCCCGCCCCCGGCGTCGTCCGTTCCCGACGGCCGGTCGCCGCCTCGAGCCGATCCGCCCAGCGCGCGAGCATCGCGTCGAGGACCGCGACGTCGCCCGGGGCCGCGCCCTTCTGCGGCCCGTACGTGGCGGCCGCGCCCGTCGGGCCGAGGAGCGGGTTGCCGACGTCGCAGGCGACCGAGAGCTCCACCTCGGCGAGCCGGGGATCGAGATCCGACAGGTCGACGGTCTCGAGGGCCTCGACGACCGCCGGCCAACCGCCCCCGCCCGGCAGCCCGTCAGCGGCGAGGAGGTCGCCCGATCGGCCCCGCAGCCGCGCCCCGAGGGCGACGAGGAGCCCGGCCCCGCCGTCGGTCGTCGCGCTCCCGCCGATCCCGAGGGTGATCCGCCGCGCCCCGCCGTCGAGGGCGGCCCGGAGGAGCTCGCCCGTCCCCCCCGTCGAGACCCGGAACGGATCGCGCTCGGAGGGCGCGAGCCGCGAGAGGCCCGAGGCCTCGGCGAGCTCGACGACCGCTCCCCGTGCCGCCCCCGCCGCTGCCTCGAGCCAGCGGGCCTCCACCTCCCGGCCGAGGGGGTCGCGGACCCGTGCCGCCCGCCACGCCCAGCCGCCGGCCGCCTCGATGGCGACGAGCGTCCCTTCGCCCCCGTCGGCGAGCGGAGCGAGGAGGACCCGATCCCCCGGCCGGGCCCGCCCCCAGCCGGTCGCCAGGGCCCGAGCGACCTCGACGGAGGTGAGCGACCCCTTGAACGAATCCGGCGCGACAAGGACGACGAGGCGAGGCTCGTGTCGAGCGGCCGAGCCCGCCACCGCCCCTACCGGACCGCGGGATCGAGGACCGCCGCCGTTGCCGCCGTCGACGCCCCCTGGCGGCGCTCCAGGTACTCGGGGATCCGGATCATCGGCGGCCGCTCCTGGTCGGCGAGCTCGATGACCTCGAGGGAGAGGCGACCGCGGCCGCTGCGGGGCAGCTTCATCGTCGAGCCGAGCTCGGCAAAGAGCCGGACCCGGCGCCGCTCCTCGAGGCGCTTCATCACCGCCTGGAGGATGACGAAGCTCATCCGCGACAGCCCCTCGAGCTCCTGGTTTCGATGGATCCGCCGTTCGAGATCGACCTGGCCGAGCCCTTCGAGGCCGGCCCGCTCGCTGATGTCGATGAGGTGGCCGATCTCGACGGCGTAGCCGGTGAAGAAGGGGATCGTCTCGAGGATCGAGCGCCGCCCGGCGTACTCGCCCGAGAGGGGCTGGATGAAGCCCGACAGCTCGGGGAAGAAGAGGTTGATGAGCGGCCGGGCGACGAGCTCGGTGACCCGGCCGCCGCCGCCCTCCCTGAGGACGCCGCCCTCGACGATCGGGCGCTGGTAGTAGCCCTTGACGTACTGGAGCCGCGGTTCGGCGAGGAGCGGTCCGAGGGTCCCGTAGACCATCCGCTGGTGCCAATTTCGCACGTCGGTGTCGGCCCAGACGACGATGTCGCCGCTCGTCTCGTAGAGCGACTTCCAGAGCGCCTCGCCCTTGCCCCGGAACGAGCCGTAGCGGGGCAGGACGTCGGGGTGCTGGACGACCCGCGCCCCCTCGGCCTCGGCGATCTCGCGGGTCCGGTCGGTCGAGGCCGAATCGATGACGAGGACCTCGTCGAGGAGCGGGACCCGCTCGACCATCTCGCGGATCGCCCGCCGGACGATCGGGCCGATCGTCTCCTCCTCGTTCAGCGTCGGCAGGACGAGGCTGACGGTCAGCCCCTGCTTCTCTTTCAACTGGACGAGGCGACGGAGGTCGGCGAACTCGGCGTGGTGGAAATTCGACTCACCGAACCAGCGCTCGACCCGGGCCGGGATCGACCGGGCTTCCTCGGCCGCCCGGTCCGCGGCGACGAGGGTCTCGGCCCGTTGGGCGAGCTGCTCGAAGGTCTGGTGACTGATCGGCTCGCGGGTCTTCACGACGATGACCGTCGGCTTCGCCTTCGTCGCGATCGCCTCGGGGAGGGAGCCGAAGAGGGTCGCCCGCCCGTCATCGCCGACCGGGAGTGCCGAGGCGCCCATGATGACGAGGTCGACCTTCTCGGCCTCGCGGAGGATCGCCCGCTGGACGTTCGACGCCTCCCGGAGGACCGGCTCGCCGATCCCCTCGAGGTGGCTCCGGACGAAGGCGGCCAGGGCCCGCTCGGCCTGGGCGCGGACGGCGAGGGTGACGCCCGGCGGGATCAGGTGGAGGACGGTGATGGTGGCGCCGTGGCGGCGGGCGATCGCTTCCGCGAAGCGGACGGCGAGCTCGGCGTGGGGACCGCCGCGAACGGGGACGAGGATCCGGCGGACCGTCCCGCTGCCGCGCTGCTTGACGACGGCGATGTCGCAGGGGCTCTCGCGGACGACCTCGTCGATGGTCGGGCTGAAGACGAGGGGGGCGGGGCGCTCGCCGCGCCGACGTCCGTCGCCGGTGCCCTGGTCGGCGTCGGCGCCGCGGCCGGGCCGCCGCTCCACGGCCGCAGCGTGGGGGCCCGGGACCCTGCCGCCCCAGCCGAAGATGATGAGGTCGGCCTCCTGTTCGGTCGCCGCCTCGATGATCCCTTCGGCGGCCCGTCGACCGATCCGAACGATCGGGTGGACGGTCGTTCCCTCGGGCGCGAAGTCGAGGACTCGCTGGAGGAGCCGTCGGGCGTGGCGGGCCCGGGTCGCCCCTTCGGAGAGCGGCATCCCCTCGGGGACCTCGACGATCCCGAGGGCGGTCAGCTCGCCGGTCTTTGGGTCGAGGAGGGCGGCCCCGATCCGGATGAGCTCTTCCGCCGTCATCGGGTTGGCGACGGGGATGAGGATCCGGGCCGGGAGGGGCTGGGCGGTCACGCGGGCCGACCCTCCGCCACGGGCGCTGCCACCGTCCCCTGCTCGGCCGGCCCGCGCTCGGCCGTCCAGCGCTCGACGAGGTACGGCTTGAGGAGCTCGAACTGGCGAGCCAGCCGCTCGACCCGCTCCTCGGCCTGTTCGGACGTGGCGGTCCGGTTCTCGACGACGAAGCCGCCGGCCCGGCCGAAGTAGATCGGGACGAGGGCGGCGACGAGCTCGGCCCGGGGGCGGTCGCGGTGCCCGGCGGCGACGATGAGGTCGTAGACGACCCGGGTCCAGATGTCGTCCGGGAAGCCGAAGGCGGCGGCCGCCTCGGCCATCTCGAGGGTCGACGGCCCGCCCGACCCGGCGGTCACGCTCGAGAGCCCGAGCCGGGTCCGGGCCTGGTCGGCGATCGTGCTCGCCTCGGCGGCGAGCTCGAGGACCGCCTCCGCCGTCGCCGGGGCGAGGATCTCCCGCCAGGTCGGGGCGAGGGTCAGGGCACCGGCCCCGAACTCGGCGAGGAGTCGGAGGGCGTTCACCTCGAGGGGCGGCGGCTCGAGGATCCGCTCGAAGCCGTAGACCGGGACCGGGTGGCTGCCCCGGATCGGGAGCCAGCGGTCGGCGTGCTCGATGGCGAGCCGGAGCGTCGTCCCGAGGACCTGCCGAAACATCGGCCCGAGGTCGGCCCCGGGGTCCTTCGGGTCGTGGACCTTCGCCCCGAGCCGGGTCTGGCAGACGGCGAAGCCGCCGATGAGGGCGTGGGTCGTCATCCAGATGTCGATCCCGAAGCGGCTGACGTCCTCGTCCCAGTCGTCGAGGCTCAGGTAGTGGCGGACGAGGTCGCCGGAAACGCCGAAGTCGCCGCCGATGGGCTGGCGGATCCGGCGCCCGTAGAGGGCCCGGGTCAGCGGGTAGGTGACGCTGTTCGTGATCGTGCCGTCGAACTTGTAGCGGGCGTAGAGGGGGGCGACGAAGTCGTAGCCGCCTTTGAGGATCGGGCCGGCGAGGAGCTCGATCCACTCGGGGAGGATCGAGCGGAGGTCGGAGTCGACGACGATGAGGGCCTCGACTTCGAGGGCGGCCGCGATTTCGAAGATCGTTCGGAGGGCGGCCCCCTTGCCGCCGACGCCGTCGATCTCCGGGTAGGTAAGGCTGAGGCGGGCGAGGCGGTTCGTCGGCCGGACGAGGAGGATCTGCTCGATGTAGTCGGGCGGCTCGGTCTCGACGACGACCCGCTGGGTCGCATCCGGGGAGCCGGCGTCGGCGTTGACGAGGACGGGCCGGAGGTCGGGGAAGTACTGGACGAGGCCGGCCTGGGCGGCGCGAACGACGTAGCCGATGGTCGCCGCGTTCTTGTAGCTCGGGATGCCGACCATGATGTCGGCTCGGCCAAGGCGCTCGACCTCGTCTCGGATCGCCGGGGTGAGGGTCGTCGCGGGCACGGCTCCACCGTAGCACCCCGAGCGCGCGGCGTCCACGTGACCGACCGGATCGGCTGAGGTGCCGTGGGTCTGGCCGCGGCCGTCAGCGGCGAGGGATCGGGGCGAGGGTCCAGCCGCCGTTCGGGCGGCCCGGTTCGTAGCGGCTGTTCGCCGCCTTGTAGACGACGGAGCGGAAGCCGAGCGCCCGCCAGGCGCCGAGCCAGGGCTCGATCGGGAGCCGGACGAACGCCGTCCGGCGGACGAGGGGCCCCTCGGCGAGGACGCTTTCGAGGAGCCGCTTTCGCTCGAGGAGCGGGACGTCGAGGAGCGGCTCGCCGTCGAGGGCGAGGAGGTCGATGGCGACGAAGGCGAGCCGGTCGCCCGGCCGGCGTTCGAGGGGCGGGCCGGCATCCTCGCGGCCGCGGCGTCGGCCGAAGACGAGCTGGGCGGCAAGCTCGCCGGCCGTCGGGACCTCGACCTCGCCCGGCAGGATCCCCTCGCCGCTCCGACTCGCCTGGAGCGTCAAGAACCCGTCGAGGACGGCGTCGGCGGCGCGGATCGCGGCGCGGAGGGCCTCGACGAGGGCCTCCAGCTCCGCACGGCCCGCCGCCGAGCTCGGATCGGGGTGGGCATCGGGACCGGTCAGGGCCGTTCCCTCGGCGTCGATGATCCGGAGGCCCGCCGCCTCGAGGTGGACGAGGACCCGTCGGCCCTCCCAGAGCGGCTCGACGATCGGGTCGACGATGTCGCGCGGACGCCGGTCGCCGAAGGCGGCCGGTCGCCAGGCGGCGCGGTCGGCGAGGGCGGTACGAGGCGCAAGATCCGGGTGGCCCACACTTGGATCGTACTCCCGGCGGGCCACCGGGCGTGATGAGGGGGCCCTACGGTCCCTCGTACCCCGTCGGATGGTCGAGGAGCCAGGCCCAGGCCGAGCCAATCATCGCCTCGAGGGAGCTCCGGGCAGGGCGCCAGCCGAGGACCTCGGCCGCGCGCCGGTTCGAGGCGACGAGGATCGGCGGATCGCCGGGGCGGCGCGGGCCGACCCGCTGCGGGATCGGGCGGCCGACGACGGCCTCGGCGGCGGCGAGGACCTCGCGGACGCTGTAGCCGCGCTCGGTCCCGAGGTTGCAGACGAGGGGCGCCGCGGTCCGCGGGTCGTCGGGCGCGGTCGCCTCGAGGGCGGCCAGGTGGGCCTCGGCGAGATCGGCGACGTGGATGTAGTCGCGGATGCACGTCCCGTCCGGGGTCGGGTAGTCGTCGCCGTAGACGACGACCTCGGGGGCTCGTCCCTGGGCGGCGGCGAGGACGTTCGGGATGAGGTGGGTCTCGGGGACGTGCCATTCGCCGACCCGGTCGGTCGCCCCGGCGACGTTGAAGTACCGGAGGCTGACGCTCCGGAGGCCGTAGGCGTGGCCGTACCAGGAGAGGGCGGCTTCGAGGGTCCGCTTCGTCTCGCCGTACGGGTTGATCGGGCGGAGGGGAGCGTCCTCGGTGATCGGGACCGCGTCGGGGATCCCGTAGACCGCGGCCGTCGAACTGAGGACGAAGCGCCCGACGCCGGCCCGCCGACAGGCCTCGAGGAGGGCGATCCCGCCGGCGACGTTGTCGCGATAGTAGCGGGCCGGATCGGCGATCGATTCCCCGACGAGGGAGCGGGCGGCGCAATGGAGGACGGCCTCGATCCCCTCCTCGCCAAGGAGGTCGCCGACGGCCGCTTCGTCGGCGTACGTCCCGACGACGAGGCGGGCGGCCTCGGGGACCGCGAGCGCGTGGCCCGTCGTGAGGTCGTCGAGGACGACGACGGTGTGGCCCACCTCGACGAGGCGTTCGACGCTCGCGGCACCGACGTAGCCGGCGCCGCCGGTCACCAGGATGCGCATCGGCGGAGCGAGCGGGGGTTCGGGCGGGCGATCGGAGCGAGCGCGAGGATCATTGAGCGGATGGTAGCCGGCCGGGATGGTGACGGGCCTCAGGGCCGGCGGAGGAGCCGGCCCAGCCAGCCGCGCCGTCGTCGCGCGGGGGCATCGGCGTCGCGCGGCGCGGGCGGCCGGGCGTCCGGGTGCGCTTCGGGTGCCGCCCGGGTCGCGGGTGCCACACCGGTCTCGGGTGCCGCCCCGGTCTCGGGTGCCGCCCCGGTCTCGGGTGCCGCCCCGGTTGCCGCCGCCCGGGTCGCTCGAACCTCCTCGAGGCGGGCGACGAGCCGCTGCGCCGCGACGTTCTCGGGATCGGCCGCCAGGGCCTGCCGTGCCAGCTCGAGCGCTCCCGCTTCGTCACCGCGCTCGAGGGCGACCCGAGCGAGCCCGACGATGGCGATGGCGTTCCCGGGGTCGGCGGCGAGGACCTGCCGGTACGTCTGCTCGGCCCGATCGAGGAGCCCGGCGACGAGGGCCCGCTCGGCGTCGAGGAGGAGCTCGATGGTCGTCACGATCCGCTACGCCTCGTCGGCGGCCAGGGACCGGGCGAGGAGGAGGAGGGTCGGTCGCTCGTTCAGCGACGGGTCGGCGACGACCCGCTCGAGGAGGGCGTCGAGGATTCGACCGAGGCGCGGCCCCGGCTCCACACCGAGCTCGGCGATGAGGTCGTCGCCGTCGACGGCGAGGTCGCGTCGGTCGAGGACGACCGGGCCGGCGAGGATCGCCGCGACGCGCGCCTCGAGCTCGGCCACGCCGGTCGCTTCGGGCGGCAGGCCGCTCCCGACGTTGTCGGCCCGTCGCAAGGCGAAGAGCTCGTCGAGGGCGTCGGGGCCGATCCGGGCGATGAAGCGTCGGACGGCGGCGTCGCTCCAGCTCCCCTCGTAGGAGAACATGTGGTGACGGACGAGGTGGGCGACCCGCTCGATCGTCTCGCGGGGCAGCCGGAGGCGCCGGAGGATCACCTCGCTCAGCTCCGCCCCCCGGAGCTCGTGGCCCGGGAAGTGCCCCTCGGCGGCCGTTCCGGGCTTGCCGACGTCGTGGAGGAGGGCAGCGAGCCGGACGATCGGCCGCTCGGCCGGTGCGGCATCGACGGTCCGGAGCGTGTGGGCCCAGAGGTCGTCGCCGGGAACCTTGGCCTGGGGGACCCCGCGCTGGGCGGCGAGCTCGGGGAGGAGGCGTTCGAGAAGGCCGGTCGCCTCGAGGAGCCCGAGGCCGATGGACGGCCGGCGGGCGGCGAGGAGCTTCGTCAGCTCGGCCGCGATCCGTTCGCCCGAAAGGTGGCGGACGAGGTCGGCCCGCTCCCGGATCGCCGCGAGCGTGGCCGGCTCGATCTCGAACTCGAGGACGGCGGCGAGGCGGATCGCCCGGACCATCCGGAGGGCGTCCTCCCCGAAGCGGTCGAACGGGTTGCCGACGGCCCGGATCCGGCGGGCGGCGAGGTCGGCGAGGCCGCCGTGGGGGTCGACCAGGCGGATCTCGGCGGGCGTGCCGTCGGGGCTCGGCTCGGCGCCCCAGGCGAGGGCGTTGATCGTGAAGTCGCGGCGGGCGAGGTCGTCCTCGATCCGCTCGCCAAACTCGACCCGGTGGGGGCGGCGGAAGTCGGCGTACTCGTGCTCGGAGCGGAAGGTCGTGATCTCGTGGACGCCGTCCCGGCGGCGGACGCCGACGGTCCCGAACTGGTTCTCGTACGACGCGTCGGGGAAGACCGCCAGGACCTCCTCGGGGCGGGCGGCGGTGGCGAGGTCCCAGTCGGCGGCCGGGCGGTCGAGGAGGACGTCGCGGAGCGAGCCGCCGACGAGGTAGGCGGCGTGGCCGGCGGCCCAGAGCCGGCGGAGGAGGTCGAGGACGGGTTCGGGGACGGCGGCGGCGATCTTCGCCCGGGCGGCCTCGGGATCGAGCGGCTCGGCGGGCGTGTTCGGCTCGGTCGGCCTTCGTCCTGTGGTGGGCCCTCGCCCCGCGGTCGACCCTCGCCCCGCGGTCGACCCTCGCCGCGCGGTCGACCCTCGCCGCGCGGTCGACTCGTCCCGTCCCCGACCGGCGCTCAGCTCCGGCCGAGGAAGAGGTACGTCCGCCACGCCTCGTTCCGCGAATCGGCGAGGTACGGCGTGAACAGCGAGTAGACGTCGCTCCTCGGCTCGAAGGGCTGCCGGATCAGGCGCATCCGAGCCTCCTCGAGGGTCTTGCCGCCCTTGCGGTGGTTGCAGCTCTTGCAGGCCGTCACGAGGTTCTCCCAGGTGTGGCCGCCGCCGCGGTGGCGGGGCACGACGTGATCGAGGGTCAAATCGTTCGTCTGGCGGCCGCAGTACTGACAGGTGTAGTGGTCGCGGGCGAAGACCTCGCGACGGGCGAGCCGGACCCGCGGTCGCGGTCGCCGGACGAGGTGCTGGAGGCGGATTACGGACGGCGCCCGGAACTCGGTCCGCGGCGTCCGGACGACCTGGTGGTCGTATTCGATGACCTCGGCCTTGGCGCCCAGGATGAGCCGGAACGCGCGCGGCAGGTTGCACACGTTCAGCGGCTCGTAGTTCTGGTTCAGCACGAGGACGACGCCGTCCATGATGGAGGCGATGGTAATCGAGCCGAGCCCGGCGTGTTGTCCGCGCGGGTGCCGGTCGTCCTCGGCCGCGTCCGCGGCCCCGCCCCGTGCCGGCCCGCCGCGCCCAGCCATTCGTCCGGTGCATGGAATGTCGTGCGGCACCGGCCGCGACGCGCCACCTATTCACCCGGCGCATCTCCGCCCCGGTCGGCGGCCCTCCGCCGCTCCGCGCATTCCCGAGGCGAATACAAGCCGGCCCGCAACCGGCCGCGACCGACCGTGCATTCTCCCGGCGAATGGGCGACCAGGCCGGCCGCCCATCGGCGCCCGTACATTCACCGCCCGCATGATCGACCGGGGTCGGCCGCGTCGCATCACGCCAGCATGCGCCCGATGAATGTCCGACGATCTCCGGACGTCAGTCCCGGGCTCGGCCACCCAGGGCCACTCCGCCGCCCCCGGCCCCCTTCGTGGCGCCGCTCCCGGCGACCGCCCGGCCGCCCGCAGCACCCGACCGCCTGCCGCCCCTCAGTCGGGCCGAACCGGCCACCCGCCGGCCTGGCCCACCTTCGAGGCCAGCGGCCGCCCGAGCGCCCCGCTGATGAAGCGACCCGCCTCGAGGACCCCCGCCAGGTCCACCCCGTGCTCCCAGCCCTCGCCGTCGAGCAGGTAGACGAGGTCCTCCGTCGCCAGGTTGCCGGCCGCGCCCGGGGCGTACGGGCAGCCGCCCGTCCCGCCGCTCGAGGCGTCGAAGCAGCGGACGCCCGCGGCCAGGCCCGCCACCACGTTCGCGAGCGCCGTCCCTCGAGTGTCGTGGAGGTGGAGGGCGAGCCGGTCGAGTCCGATCCCGGCGTCCACCGCCCGCCCGACGAGGTCGCCGACCTGGCTGGGCACCCCGACCCCGATCGTGTCGCCGAAGCAGACCTCGTCGACCCCGAGCTCGAGGAGGCGGGCCCCGACGGCGACCGCCCGGGCCGGGTCGACCCGCCCCTCGTACGGGCAGCCGAAGGCGGTCGAGACGTAGCCGCGGACCCACCAGCCCCGCTCGCGGGCCGCGGCGACGACCGGGCCGAACGTCGCCAGGCTCTCGGCGACGGTCATCCCGATGTTGTGGCGGGTGAAGGCGTCCGTGGCGGCCGTGAAGACCGCGATCGCCTCGATCCCGGCCCGTTCCGCCCGCTCCAGGCCCCGGAGGTTCGGGACGAGGGCGACGTAGCGGATCCCCGGGCGCCGCGGGAGCCCGGCCGCGACCGCCTCGGCGTCGGCGAGCTGGGGGACGGCGCGGGGCGAGACGAAGCTCGTCGCCTCGATCTCCCGGAGTCCGGCGGCGACGAGCAGCTCAAGGTACCGGAGCTTCGCCGCGGTCGGGATCGGGGTCGCCTCGTTCTGGAGGCCGTCGCGCGGCCCGACCTCGTAGATCCGGACCCGACGGTCCGCGGCCGCCGGCGGGTCGGCGCCCGGTTGCCGGGCGGTCGGGTCGGGCCCGGTCCCTTCGGCTCCGGCCCCGATCCCGCCCACGACCTCGCTCCCGAGCGGCCTACAGCCGCGGCGGATCCGCGGTCCGGTCGAGCTCGGCGATGGCGACCTCGATCCGGGCGATCTCCTGGACGGCGGCGACCCACTCCTCGCTCCCGAGCGGCGCCGCGTTCCGACGCCGCCGTGCCGCGGCGTGGGCGGCGAGGAGCGCCTCGCGGGTGGGCCGCTCCCCGCCCGATGCGGCGGCGGTCGTCGGGGGATCGGTGACTGGTGGTCGGTTCGGCGTCGGCATCGCGAATGTCGGTCCCGTCTGGCGATCGAGCTTCGGCTCGATCATCGTAGCGCCTCTAGCGCCTCGGCTGAGGAGCCTCAGGCCTCGATGAGGGCGATGAGGTCGCCCCGGGCGAGCTGGTCGCCGCGCCCCACGGCCAAGTCGACGACCCGGCCCGGCCCCGGAGCGGCGACGACGTGCTCCATCTTCATCGCCTCGAGGGTGACGATCGGGTCGCCGGCTTCGACGTGGTCCCCGACCGCGACGTGGACGACGCCGACGAGGCCCGGCATCGGCGCCTCCACGACCTGGGCGCCGCCGGCGTGGCCGCGCTCGGCCGTCCGGACCGCGGCCTCGACGTCGGGCGGTGGGGCGAGCCGGAAGGCGACCGAGCGGCCCGCAACGTCGACGTGGGCAACGAGTCCGTCGACGGCCGCGGCCGGGAGGGGCTCGCCCGCCACCGAGCGGTCGTCGGCCCCTCCACCCTCCGGGTCGAGGAGGACCGTTCGAGCGGTCCCGTCCTCGGCGACGAGTCGCAGGGACGCTCCGAACGGTCGCCAGCCGCCGCCCCACGGGTCGCCGCGCCGGGCTGCCTCGGCCTCGAGCGCGCCCCGCAGGGCCTCGCCGGCCGCCCGCCAGACCGCCTCGGCCTCGCCGGCCCTTCGAACCCGTTCGGCCCAGTCGTCCGGCGGCCAGATGGCGGCGAGCGTGTCGGTTCGGGCCAGCCCCTCGCGGACGACCGGCTGCCGAACGAGCCACCGGAGGAAGCGGAGGTTCGTGACGAGCCCGAGGAGGCGGGTCGCCTCGAGGGCCGCCGCCAGCCGATCGAGGGCGGCCTCGCGGTCGGGGCCGTGGGCGGCGATCTTGGCGAGGAGCGGGTCGAACCGTCCGCCCACGACCGAGCCGACCTCGACGCCCGCGTCGACCCGTATCCCCGGCCCCTCCGGCCAGGCGAGGTCGAGAATGCGACCCGTCGCCGGCAGGAAGCCCGCCTCGGCGTCCTCGGCGTAGAGGCGGACCTCGACGGCATGGCCGCCGGCCTCGAAGGCCCGAAGGACGTCGCCCTGGTCGAGCCCGAGCGGCTCGCCGGCGGCGACCCGGAGCTGGTCGGCGACGAGGTCGCGACCCGTGACCGCCTCGGTGACGGGGTGCTCGACCTGGAGGCGGGTGTTCATCTCGAGGAAGACGAACCGGTTCGTCTCGTCGAGGAGGAACTCGCACGTTCCGGCTCCGACGTAGCCGACGGCCGACGCAAGCCGGAGGGCCGCCTCGCCGAGGGCCGCCCGCAGCTCCGGGGTCAGCCGCGGCGCCGGCGCCTCTTCGAGGATCTTCTGGTGGCGCCGCTGGAGCGAGCAGTCGCGCTCGCCCAGGTGGACGCCCCGACCGTGGGCATCGAAGAGGACCTGAACCTCGACGTGGCGAGGGTGCTCGAGGTAGCGCTCGAGGAGGAGGCGGTCGTCTCCGAAGGCCGCCCGGGCCTCCCGACGGGCCGCGGCGAGGACCGCTCCGAGACCCTCGAGGCTCCGGACGACCCGCATCCCCTTGCCGCCGCCGCCGGCCGCCGGCTTGACGATGAGCGGAGGGCCGAGTCGCTCGGCCGCGGCGAGGAGCGAGGCGTCGGATTGGTCGGCGGGGGCGTCGCCCTCGGCGACCGGGATTCCGAGGCGGCGGGCGAGCTCGCGGGCGCGGGCCTTGTCGCCCATCGCCTCGATCGCCTCGGGCGGCGGGCCGACCCAGCGGATCCCGGCGGCGAGGACGCGGCGGGCGAAGTCGGGATTCTCGGCGAGGAAGCCGTAGCCGGGGTGGAGGGCGTCGGCGCCGGCGGCGAGGGCGGCAACAACGACCTCCTCGGGGTCGAGGAGGTCGAGAGGTTCGGGCGATGCGGACGCGGGCAGGGCCGGCCGGCCGTCGTCGACGAGGGGAAGCACGGCTTCGATCCCGAGGCGGTGGCAGGTTCGGGCGATCCGGGCCGCGATCTCGCCCCGGTTCGCGACGAAGCAGCGGCGGATCGGGCGGGCGGGTGCCGTGGCCGTCGTCTGTGCGGCCCCACGAGCGGTCGATCCCGCAGCGCCGAGCGCGGCGAGGGCGGCGACGGGCACCCGCCACCGACCGCCGACCCGCCGGGCCGGGAGGCGGCCGGCAGCGATCCAGCGCTGGACGGTTCGGGTGCTCGTCCCCAGGCGGCGCGCCGCTTCGGACGGCGAGCACTCGAACCGATCGTCAGCCGGTCGCGCGGTCATGATCGCGACCCGGAGCCTGCCGGCGGCCCGATCACGCGCGTCATTCCGGGCTCCGTCGCTCGCTGCGCCGCCGCCGCCGGCTGGGGCACCAACGCTGGCTGCCGCTCGGTCATGGCTGTCGCGATTGTCGCGTTTGACGCGCCCGCTCGCAAGCCCGGCCGACGCTTCGAGCGAGGGTCAGTCGGTCGGCGCGCCGTCGTCGGGCGCCCAGCTCGGGCGGCGACGATCGAGGAACGCCCGGATCCCCTCCCGCGCCTCGGCGCTCGCCCGCTGCCGGGCGAGGACCCGGGCCGTGTGCCAGCGGGCCGAGCCGTAGGAGAGCCCGCGGACCTCCCTGACGATCGCCTTCGCCGCCCGGACGGCCGTGGGCCCGCCGGCCAGGATGTCGGCGACGACGGCGTCGACGGCCGTGTCGAGGGCCGCCGCTCCCTCGACGACCTCGTGGACGAGGCCGATCCGCTGGGCGCGGAGGGCATCGAAGCGCCGCCCGGTGACGAAGAGGGCTCGGGCCTCGCTCTCGCCGAGCTTGGCGACGACGAACGGCGCGATGACAGCCGGCAGCAGCCCGAGCCGGACCTCGCTGAACCCGAACCGCGTCCCGCTCTCGGCGACGACGACGTCGGCGACGGCGCAGAGGCCGACGCCGCCCCCGAGGGCCGCGCCGTGGACCCGCGCCACGACCGGCACCGGGCAGGCGTCGATCGCCTCGAACATTTCGGCGATGGCGAGGGCGTCCTGCTCGTTCGCCTCGAGGTCGAGCTCGGCCGCCGCGAGCATCCCGCGGAGGTCGGCTCCCGCCGAGAAGACCGGGCCGTCGGCGGCGAGGACGACGGCCCGCAGCTCGCTCGGCGCCTCGCGGGCCAGGGCCGCGAAGGTGGACCGAAGGGCCCCGACGAGCTCGGCGTCGAAGGCGTTCCGGGTCTCGGGGCGGGCGAGGACGACCCGGGCGACGCTGCCGCGGGGGCCGGTCCGCTCGACGCGAAGGGCAGGGCTCACCGCCCGGATCGTATCAGCCACGGGTCGGCCGCTCGGTGCCGTGCCGGCCCCTCGGTGCCGTGCCGGCCCCTCGGCCATCGGTCCGGTGCCGTTTCTTCGGCCTTCGGCGCCGTGCCGGCTTGTCGGCGTTCCGGAGACGCGGCGATCCTCGTCGGGGTCGCCGGCCGTGCGGGCGCACACCGTTCCGAGAGCGCCGGCGCTGGTGACGCGCACCGACCGTGACGACTCCCGTCGTGGCCGGCCCCGGTGGACACCGTTCCCAGAGCACCACCGTGCGGATGACTGGACTTAGCTAAGTCCATCAGCTACGCTCCCACGCATGCAGGTGAACATCCACGAAGCGAAGACGCACCTCTCACGGCTCGTCGATCGAGCGGCCGCCGGCGAGGACATCGTGATCGCCAGAGCCGGCCGGCCGGTCGCCCGCCTCGTCCGCTTCGAGCCGCCGCGTGAGGCCCGACGCCTCGGTATCTGGCGGGGTCAGGTCCGGATCGGCCCCGACTTCGACGCCGTCGATGACGCCCTCGCCGACCTCTTCGAAGGCGAGCGGTGAGGCTCCTCCTCGACACGCACGCGTTTCTCTGGGCACTCGCCCTGCCGGATGAACTGCGACTCGAGGCGAGACGGGCGATCGAGGATCCCCGGAACGACGTCTTCGTCAGTGCCGCATCTGCCTGGGAGATCGCGATCAAGCGCGCCCTCGGACGCCTGGAGGCGCCCGACGATCTCGGTGATGCCATCGGAGCGGTCGGCTTCGTCGAGCTGCCGATCACGATCGGGCACGCGCTCGCCGTCGAGCGGCTGGCCCGCCACCATCGCGATCCCTTCGACCGGATGCTCATCGCCCAGGCCCTCGTCGAGGGCTTGATCATCGTCACCCGCGACGCTCGCTTCGAGCCGTACGGCGTGCCCGTCCTCCGTGCTTGACGCGCCGGCTCGGCCGCGTGGCGCTGGCGCGGCGGGGGAGTTGGCTTTGTGCCCTCGGATGTTCGGCCGCGCTGCGGCGGCCCGCCCGAGTCGTTCGGCTACGGCTGCGCCCGTGGGTATCCCCTGCGAGTCGCGGCCGCCCGCCGGAGCCGGTCCATGACCGCCCGCCCGAGTCGTTCGGCTATGGCTGCCCCGGTGGGTGCCCCCTCCGAGCGGCGGCCGCCCGCCGGAGCCGGTCCATGACCGCCCGCCCGAGGCCGACCTCGGGGACGGGCTGGGCGACGATCCGATCGAGCTCGGCCGCGTCGAGGGCGTGGAGGGCGACGAAGAGGCGAGCTGCCGCCTCGACTGGGTCGCCGGTCGGGCTCAGGACTTCGACGGCGACGAAGGGACCGCCGACGGCCTCGGCGATGCGCCGTCCTTCGGCGTCGGCGGCGAGGAGGCCGAGTCGCTCGCCGGGCTTCGCCCGCGGCGTCGCGTCGGGCGCGAGCAGGACCAGCGTCGCCCGCGGGGCATAGTGGCCCGCTGCCCGGCCGGGGGAGAGGGATCGGGCCTCGTGCTCGGGCGGGATCTCGACCGGGCCGACGACCGCTTCGAGTGCCTCGAGGGGCGTGCCGCCCGGCCGGAGGAGGACGGCCCGGTTGGGGGCGAGGAGGAGGACGGTCGATTCGACGCCGATCCGGCATGGCCCGCCGTCGAGGATGAGGCCGACCCGGCCGTCGAGCTGGCGGGCGACGTGCTCGGCCCGGGTCGGGCTGACCCGGCCGAAGCGGTTCGCCGAGGGGGCGGCAATCGGGACGCCGGCGGCCCGGATGAGGGCGAGGGCCACCGGGTGGTCGGGGATCCGGACCCCGACGGTCTCCAGGCCGGCGGTCACGACGCCCGGCACGACCCTCCGCTTCGGAACGACGAGGGTGAGGGGGCCCGGCCAGAAGCGCTGGGCGAGGGCTCGAAGGCGGGGGTCGGCGAGGGCTTCGGGCCGGACGACGGTTGCGAGGTCGGCGGGCTCGGCGAGGTGGACGATGAGGGGATCGAAGGCGGGGCGTTCCTTGATCTCGAAGATCCGGGCTGCGGCGAGCGGGTCGAGGGCGTTCGCCCCGAGACCGTAGACGGTCTCGGTCGGGAAGGCGACCGGCTCGCCGGCCCGGATCCTGGCGGCCGCCTCGGCGATCGCCGCGGGGTCGTCGCCGGGCAGGATCCGGGGTCGGGTCGAGGCGGGCTCGTCGGTCGTCACGGCCCGAGTCTACGGTCGGGTCCGGGGTCGGCGGCGGACTCGGCGATCGTCGCCCTCGGACGGCCGAGCTCGCCGCTCCATCCCCGTGACGGCTTCCTGGACATCTGCGGACTCGGCCTTGCGCGGGTGTCGAGCGCGACGGCCTGGCTGGACATCTCACCTCGGTCGGGCCCTTCGGTGCGCGCCATGACGGCCTGACTTGACATTTGGTGGTGCCGTCTCGCTCGGCTGCTGCGCGTGACGGCCTGGCTGGACATCTCACCTCGGTCGGGCCCTTCGGTGCGCGCCGTGACGGCCTGACTTGACATTTGGTGGTGCCTGCGGGCCTACGAGCGTGAACTGTCCAGCTACGGCGTCACGGCCGGCACCGGGCCGGTCCGAATGCGTGAACTGTCCAGCTACGGCGTCACGGCCGGGCTGCCCGAGCCCCTGAGCTGCGAACTGTCCAGCTACGGCGTCACGGCCGGGCTGCCCGAGCCCCTGAGCTGCGAACTGTCCAGCTACGGCGTCACGGCCAGGACCTGACACGACCCCACGAACGAGCCTCAGCGCCTCGTGCCGCCCTCGCTCGTGCCCGTCAACTGGACCAGGCGTCGCTCGGCGATCCGAACGAGCCCGGAGGCCACGAGCCGATCGGCCCCAAGGACGCCGGCCCGGGCGAGCCCACCAGACGGTCGCCCACGCCCGAGCCAGCCGACCGCCGCCACGAGGTCGCAATCGAGCCCGGCCGCCAGCTCGGCGGCTCGGTGGATCAGGGCGGCTGAGATCGCCTCGGTCCCGCCCGGGGCCCCGGCCCCATCCTCGACCACGGCAAGGTGCCGAACGAGGCCGACCCGCCGCCGGGCGACGACGAGGGCTGCCCCGATCACCTCGCTGCCCGCGAGGGCGAGGAGGGCGGCGTGGCCGGGCAGATCGGGCAGCGCACGGAAGATCGCGCCGAGCGGGCCGGAGCCGCTCGACCTCCCGGCGAGGAGCGCACCGACGACCGCCGCATCGTCGCGATCGGCCTCCCGGACGAGGACACGGCGAGCATCGATCTCGGGCGGGCGCTGAACCCGCTCGGGCTCGACGGCGAAGACCCCGAGCCGCCCGACCGAGCGGGTCGCCGGCCGCGGCACGCCCTCCGGCAGCCCCTCCCGAGGGAGCGGCAACCAGCCGACCGAGCCGACCCGCCGGAACGTGCCGACGACCCGCTCGATGAGATGCGGAACCGTCCGGAGCCCGTCGACCCAGTTGAATGCCGGCCCCAGGAGCCGCGTCGAGGCGCCGATCGCCAGCTCACCGTCGTCGACGATCTCGACGGGCCAGCCGAGTCGGGCCGCCGCCCGCCAGCGCTCCCGGTCGGCGAAGCGCTCGGCCGTCTCGATACGATCGAGAAGGAGGTGAACGGGCGCGTCGCTGTCGGAGCGCGGCGGTAGGACCCGGATCGGATCGCCCGGTCGAACCGGCCCTTCGACGAGGACCCGCGCATAGACCCGAGCGTCGGCGGGGTGGAGCTCGGCCGAGATCCGGGCGAAGCGACCGTCGGCGAAGGAGCCGGCGATCGTCTTGCAGGGGGTGACCGGCTTGCTCAGCTCCAGGACCAGGCGCTCGCCGACGGCGAGCCGGGTCCCGGGCGCGAGGAGCCCGAGCTCGATCCCTTCCGTCGTGAGGTTCTCGCCGCAGCTCCCGGGGACGATCGGGTGGCCCTCGGCGGCGACTCGGCGGATCGCCTCGACGGCGAAGAGGCAGACGGCCCGCAGCGGCCCCCCGTGCTCGGTCGGCTCGGCGTGGCCGTCGCCGACGAGCCCGAGCCGCCCGACCCAGGCCTCGGCGACGGGCCGTTTCGGCACGCCGCCCGGCGAGACATTGACCTGGAGGACCCGGCCGGTGGGTTCGTCAGCCATGCGCCGAGCATACGGAGCAAACGGGCGCCGTGCCCGACCGGGGTGGTCGGCTGCCTGCTCCTGCTATCGTCGATGGGACTTCGGCCCGGAAGGAGGAGGACGGTCTCGCGGATGGCACCGAACGGAGCGTCATCGAGCGCCAGCAACCGGCCGTGCGCCGACCGGCGGCGATGATCACCGGCATCGACCACCTCGTCATCGCCGTCGGCGATCTCGATGAAGCGGCCGCAGCCGTCGCCCGGAGTGTCGGCCTGGCGGTCGTGCCGGGCGGTACACATCCCGACCACGGGACGGCGAACCGCCTCGTCTGGCTCGGCGACACGTACCTCGAGCTCGTCGCGGTCGTCGATCCCGACCGAGCCTGGCACTCCTGGTTCGGTCGCCTCGTCCTCGACCGGCTCGCGGCGGGTGGCGGTCTGGCGGCCCTCTGCCTCGCTTCGGATGACCTGGCCGCCGACATCGCCGCGGCCCGCGGACGGGGCGTCGACGTCGCCGGTCCGTTCCCGGGGGAGCGGCGTCGCCCGGACGGACGGGTCGTCCGCTGGCGGCTGGCACTCCCCGACCCTCTCGGGGTCGATGCCGCGCCCTTTCTCATCGAGCACGATCCGACGGCCGCCGAGTGGACGTCGATCGAGCGAGCCGAGCGGGCCGCGTTCGTCCACCCGGTCGGGGGGCCGGTTCGCCTCGAGCTCGTGGAGCTCCCGCTCGGTGACGTCCGACGAACCCAGGACCGCTACCTCCGGACGTGGGGCCTCCTCGCCCGCCCGTCGCTGGCGGGAGGAGGGGCACGGGATGTCAGCGTCGGCCGGCAGATCATCCGGCTCCGCCGTCGGGTCGGGGCCGAGTCGGAGCTGCCGACCGTCGGTCTCGCCGCACTGGCGCCACCGGGCTGGTCCCGAGCCGGTCAGCTACCCGGCACCGACGCTGCCGAGGTCCTCAGCCTCGAGTTCCGGTGGCGGCCGGCGGGCAGCGCCTGACTTCAGCCCTCGACCCGCAGCTCGGCCAGGACGAGGAGGTGGTAGCGGGGGCCGTCGCAGCCGTTCCCGAGGTAGCCGTCGGCGGTCGCGGAGAGCCGCCAGCTGCCGGGCGGGAGGCGGAGGAGCGGGTCGGCGAAGAAGGCCCGGTACCAGGCGGCGTTCGGGTCGTCGTTCGAGAAGCCGCCGGACTTTCGGTAGGGGACGACGACCGGGACGCCGCGCTCGAGGGTCCGGGGCACGCAGTCGGCCGTCGCCGCGCCCAGGAGCCGGATCGGGCCCTCCACCTGCTCGAGGCCGAAGAGGACGAGCCCCGAACCGGAACCGGAGACCTCGATGCGGTCCGCGGGGCCGAGATACGTCAGGCTCGCCTCCGCCTCGATCGGTTCGCCCGCCGCCCACGTCAGCCGCGGGAGGCGAAGGACGAGCTCCAACCGGGCGTCGCGCGCCCGCGCTTCGACCGGGGCGGTGCCGTCCTCGGGGGCCCCGCTGGGGTTCTGGCTCGGACGAGCATCGCCGCAGGCGGCGCCGAGGAGGACGAGGCCGAGGGCGACGCCGAGGAGGCCGGCGCCGCGGGCCGCGGGCAACTGCAGGTTCGAAGGAGCCATCGACCCTCCGACGACCTCGTCCCGCCGCGGGTTCCCGCAACCCGCCCGCCGAAAGGCAGCCCGGCACCACGGCTGGTGGATGGTCTCGTGGTATGTTCCGTGGCATGAGGACGAGCGTTGACAGAGCCGGACGCCTCGTGATCCCGAGGCGCCTCCGCGAGCAAGTCGGCCTCGTCGGCGGCGGCGAGGTTGAGATCGAGCTCGACGGCCTCGGGCTCCGGATCGAGCCGATTGCCGGCGATGAGGTTCGTGAAGAGGCGGGCCTTCTTGTCGTCCCTGCTCGCGGCCGCCCGATCGACGTCGAGGCCGTTCGGGCCCTCGTCGATGCCGACCGAACCCGACACTGAGCCGCAGGCGGATCTGCTCCCGGCTACGGTCTTCCTCGACCCCGCAGACTCGGCCGCCCTCGGCGAGGAGCTCGCGCAACTCGGGATCGGCGGCGGTGCCGTGTACGATGCCCTCGTGGGGGCGGCGGCCCGACGCGCCGGGACCCGGCTTCTCACCGCCGACGGTCGCGCCCTCCCCACGTACGAGACCCTCGGGGTCAACGTCGAGCGCGTCGGGTGAGGCGCAGTCGATCATGAGGGTCGACTGCCATCATCGCTAGAGCCAGCGGGCGCCCCAGCGCCCGGCGCTCCGCCTGACCGTCCTACCGGACGGGGCGGTGATGGCGGCGGGCGAGGAGGAAGACGGCGACACCCTCGACGAGTCCGAGGGCGGTGACGGCCGCCAAGGGCAGAAGATTCGTGTTCCCGCAGAAGTCGGTCGTGCTCCGGCAGGCGGCGTACGTGGACACCGATCCGTAGGCGAGGACGAGCCCCGCTCCCACGAGCAGGCCGCCAACGAACGCCGCCTGCGACGCATCGTGACGCCAGATGGCGACCGGACCGTACAACATCGCTCCGACAACCACGGCGATCGCGAGCGGTGGCATCAGGCTCAGACCGACTGCCACGAGTAGCCCCGCCGCAAGTCCGAGAATTGAACGCGCGAGGAGGGTCATCCTCGCATCAGCCCCACTGTCCATATCCCGCCTCGATGTCAACGTGCAACGGTAGGCACTCGTCAACCGAGTCGCTGGATTGCCCGACGGTCGCGTTGCCGTTGTAGGCACCCCAGACACGGTTGTAATAGTAGTAGGTGTACACGGTGGGTAGGGGAGCGCAGAACCACGAGTTGCTGAAGGTCGCGTGCGTCTCGCCGCGGTAGAACGTATTGCCGCTCAGATAGGTCCCGTACCCGCCGTGCTCCCCGAGCTGCCATCTGGTGGCAGTGTTCCAGAACCAGCCACCCGAGGTGCTCCCACCAGCAACCGTTGAGCCGTTGTAGCTCCAGGTGATCTGAGTGAGATCAGCGTTCACAAGGAGCCCAACTGCGTCTCTCCAGACCACGCGTTGCCAGGCGCTGCGGGTGCTCGTGACCAGCACAGCCTGTTGTGCCGGGGCATTGCCTGTGACTAGAAGCTCGCGGACTGAGGTGATCGCTGAGCTCCATTGGCCGACATCGGTGGGTCCACCCGCGGGACTTCCCTCCTCCATCAGCTTGCGGCAGCCCACTGGATCAAGCGCTATGCTCCGTAGGGTCCACCCAGCCGCCGGGATCTCCCGAACCTCAGTGGTGTACTGATAGCGACACCCACCTCCTGCGAGTCGAGTTCCCTGCAGGATCCAAGTGCGCGAGTCAGTCAACGGCGGCAGCGCTGCTCGCGTGTAACTGAAACCACTAGCGAGTGTGGTCGCGGAGACCGTTGGACGCGACGCCCCGAGCGCCAGTCCGAGCGCTAGGGAAGCAAGCACTGCGCTTCGGAGCATCCTCCAAGATTGCCTCGTGTCTCGCCGCCTCATCGAGTCCCTCCTATTGTTCTTACGACCGTGGACCGTACTCTCTCTGTCTCCCTCTGTCTGTCTGTCAAGTGACACCCAACGGCACGAGTCTTATGCCGAGCCCGTGCGACTTCGATCCAGCTCAAAGGCAGCGAGGCGTACTCTTGACGCAGGGTCGACAGCGATGCAACGTTGCCAGGCCGCAACCGGCTCTTGGACGCGGGATCGTGATCGCTGGGCGATGTTCTCGCCCGCCTCGCGCTGACCGAGCGGACGCCCGCCCTACATCCGGAAGACCCCGAAGCGCGTCTCCCGGATCGGGGCCTGGAGAGCGGCCTCGATCCCCATGGCCAGGACCCGCCGCGTGTCGAGCGGGTCGATGACCCCGTCGTCCCAGAGCCGGGCTGTTGCGTAGTACGGGTTGCCCTCCCGCTCGTACGTCTCGAGGATCGGTGCCTCGAAGGCCGCCCGCTCCTCCTCGGACGTCCACCGCCCACCCGGCAGCGACGCCTCCCGGACCGTCGAGAGGACCCGGGCTGCCTGGGCGCCGCCCATGACGCTGATCCGGGCGTTCGGCCAGGTCCAGAGGAAGCGCGGCGAGTACGCCCGCCCGGCCATGGCGTAGTTCCCGGCCCCGAAGCTCCCCCCGACGATGACCGTGAACTTCGGGACCTCGGCGCAGGCGACGGCGGTCACCATCTTCGCCCCGTCCTTCGCGATCCCGCCGGCCTCGTAGTCGCGGCCGACCATGAAGCCGGTGATGTTCTGGAGGAAGACGAGGGGGATCTGCCGCTGGGCGGCGAGCTCGATGAAGTGGGCACCTTTGAGCGCCGACTGGGAGAAGAGGACGCCGTTGTTCGCCAGGATCGCGACCGGATAGCCCTCGAGGTGGGCGAAGCCGCAGACGAGGGTCTCGCCGTAGAGCGGCTTGAACTCGTGGAAACGGGAGCCGTCGACGAGGCGGGCGATGACCTCCCGAATGTCGAGGGAGCGACGGAGGTCGGTCGGGATCGCGGCGTAGAGGTGGGCGACGCCGGCCCTCGGGTCGCCCTCGGCCGGGACGGCCGGCGGTTCGGGCGGCCGGCGTTCCCAGGGCGGTTCGGGCGGGCGGCGGGCGAGGTGGCGAACGATGTCGCGCCCGAGGGCGATGGCGTGCTCGTCGTCGAGGGCTTCGTGGTCGACGACGCCCGAGCGGCGGGCGTGGACCTCCGCTCCGCCCAGTTCCTCGGCGCTCACCTCCTCGCCGGTTGCGGCCTTCACGAGCGGCGGCCCGCCGAGGAAGATCGTCCCGGTCCCGCGGACGATGACGGTCTCGTCGCTCATCGCCGGGACGTAGGCCCCGCCGGCAGTGGAACTCCCCATGACGAGGGCGATCTGGGGGATCCCGGCCGCCGACATCCGGGCCTGGTTGTAGAAGATCCGCCCGAAGTGGTCGCGGTCGGGGAAGACGTCGGCCTGGAGGGGGAGGTAGGCGCCGCCCGAATCGACGAGGTAGACGCACGGGAGCCGGTTCTCGAGGGCGATCTCCTGGGCCCGGAGGTGCTTCTTCACCGTCATCGGGTAGTAGGTCCCGCCCTTCACGGTGGCGTCGTTGGCGACGACGACGCAGAGGGTCCCCTCGATCCGGCCGATCCCGGTGACGATCCCCGCCCCGGGGGCCTCGTCGTCGTACATGCCGGTGGCGGCGAGGGGCGAGAGCTCGAGGAAGGCGCTCCCGGGGTCGAGGAGGCGCTCGATCCGTTCGCGGACCGGGAGCTTGCCGCGCTCGCGGTGGCGAGCGATCGCCCGCTCGTCGCCGGCGGCGCCTCGCTCGACGAGGGCGCGCTGGCGGGCGCGGAGGTCGGCGACGAGGGCGCGCATCGCCGCCTCGTTCGTCCGGGCCTCGGGGTCGGCGGGATCGAGGCGGCTCCGCAGGACGGCCATGGCGAGCCGATGATACGGGCCGGCGGCTGGTTCCGAGCCGCGTGGCCGTCCACGCGAAGGGCGGCGCCTTTGGTGCCTCCTCGGTCAGGGAGGCGGCCAGGAGTTCGGAGACGAGGCGCCCAAGCGACTTGCCTTCGCGGCGCTGCCGCTCCTTGAGTCGCCGCAGGACGACCGGGTCGATGTCGATCGTCGTCCGCGTCATAAGCGTGACGATCGAGCAGACGTCATCAGATGTCAAGTCAGCGGCTGGTCGGGCTTGGGCCGCGCGTCGCCCAGAGCGGCCAGCCGTCGGGGCCGACTCGGAGGTCCGGGTGCGGCTCGTGGGGCTCCGGCGCTCGGCCCGCCCGGAGGTGGACGACCGAGACGCCGCGGACGGTGAGGGCGTCGGCGACGAGCCGCCGGTGGCAGCGGCGCCAGTCGAGCTCGGCGCACATGACCGCGAGCCGTTCGCTCGCTCGAGCCCGTCGGACGAGCGCCTCGACGGCGTCGCGGAAGATCGGGCTGTCGGTGTGGTCGGCGTAGCCGCGGAAGGCCCGGTCTTCCCAGGCGGTGTGGCGGGTCGGCCCGGGGCGGGGCGAGCGGCGGCCGCCGAGGCCCTCGCCGGCCCACTCGTAGGCGATGCCGAGGGCGGGCAGGTCGGCGGCGAGACGGTCCCGGGTCAGGTGCAGCGAACGGCGCGAGGTCGGGAAGCGGCGGATGTCGACGACGGTCCGGACGCCGGCGGTGCGGAGGGCCGCGGCGATCGCCTCGGTCGAGAGGGTGCCGTGGCCGATCGTCCAGATCGTCGGCGCTTCGCCGTTGGCCACCGCAGGAAGAATCGACGCCGACCGGCGCCCTCAGGCCGCCCAGGCCACGTGCCAGACCCGCCAGAGGGCGGTCGGGTCCGAGGTCGGGTCGCCGTGGACGAGGACGAAGTCGGCCGGGCCGCCCTCGACGATGACTCCCGCCGTCGGTTCGCCGAGGAGCTCGCCGCCCCGCCAGGTCGCGGCCCCGAGGGCTTCCCACGGCTCGAAGCCGGCGGCGACGAGGGACTCGACCTCCCAGGCGAGCTGGTTCGCCCGGGCCGAGCCGCCCCCGAAGTCGGTCCCGGTGCAGACGGCGACGCCGGCCGCTCGGGCCGCCCGGACGCTCGCTTCGGCCCGCTCGAGGCGCTCGGCGATGGCCGTCCGACCGGAGGGGGAGGCGAACCGCTCGATGCGCGTCGTTCGGGCGAAGGTGAGCCAGGAGCGGAGGACGGTCAGGGTCGAGACGAGGGCGACGCCGTTCGCGGCCATCGTCCGGGCGACGGCGCCATCGAGGACGAAGCCGTGCTCGACGGCATCGACGCCGGCTGCCGCGGCGACGCCCGCCCCCTCGAGGTTCGTGGCGTGGGCGGTCACCTTCGCGCCGCGGGCGTGGACCGCCTCGACGACCCGCCGGACCTCGGCCGCCGTCCAGGGGGAGCGGCCGGGATCGGGCCCGTCGAGGTAGAGCTTCACGAGATCGGCGCCCTCGTCGAGCTGGGCGAGGGCGGCCCGGAGGAGGCCGTCGGCGTCGTCGACGCCGATGGTGATCTCGGCGGGGCGGGTGCCGCTCCGGACGAGCCAGGTCCCGGCGGCCCGGATCCGGGGCATCTCGGGCCGCTCCCGCCAGCGATCCCGGACCCCGAGGCTCAAGGCCCGGATCCGGCCGTCGACGGGATCGCGGCCGCGCGGCGCGCCGACGTCCCGTGCCCACCGGACCCCGGCCGCCGTGAGGAGCCGCCCGTTCGCTTCGGCGTAGGCGAGGAGCCGCTCCGGCGGGTCGCTCCCCCGGTCGATCCAGTGGGCGCCCCCCGGGAGCGTCACGTGGCTGTGACAGTCGACGAGACCTGGCACGATGGTCGAGCCCGAGGCGTCGACGATCTCGAGGCCCGACCGTGATCCGAGCGGCCCCTCGTCGTCGCTCGGACGGATCCAGCGGACGACGCCGTCCTCGACGAAGACGCTTACCCCGACCGTGAGGCGATCGGAGCGCCCGTCGGCGAGGGCGCCGTCCCGGTAGAGGACGCGCCGGCGGGCAGGCGGCGGACTCGGCGTCGGCCCGGCCGTGGCGGGCGAGGGGCTCGGGAGCTCGGTGGTCGTCTCGGCTGGGGAACGCGCGGGGCTGCCGTCGGCCGCCGAGGGGAGCGGGGTCGGCGCGACGAGGCTCGGTCGTCGGGGGTTCGGCGCCAGCTCGCAGCCGACGAAGAGGGCGGCGGACGCCGCGGCCGACCAGGCGAGGAAGCGTCGGCGCGCCAGATCGACGGACTCCCGATCGAGCGACCCGGTCATCGTGGTCGGAGCGTACACCACGGCCAAGAGCGCCGAGTGCGCCGCGCCGGCAGTCGCCGCCGGCAGTCGCCGCCGGCAGCCGCTGCCGGCAGTCGCCGCCGGCACCGATCGCCGGGATCGGCGAAGATGGGGGCCGTGCCGCCGCCGGCGGCCGAGCCCTCGGTGGAGGGAGCGCAGAGGGAGCGTCCCATGAGCAGCGTTCGCGTCCTCGTCGGCACCCGGAAGGGTGCCTTCGTCCTGAGCGCCGACGGCGCCCGCCGGTCGTGGTCGATCGACGGCCCCCACTTCGGCGGCTGGGTCGTCCATCACGTCAAGGGCTCGCCCGCCGACCCGAACCGGATCTGGGCTGCCCAGTGGACGGACTGGCACGGCCAGGTGATCCAGCGCTCCGACGACGGCGGCCGGACGTGGCGGGCGGTCGGCAACGCCTTCCTCTACGACGGCGACGCCGGGACCCATCAGTGGTACGACGGCTCGCTCCGGCCCTGGGAGTTCAAGAAGGTCTGGCACCTCGAGCCGTCCCTCACCGACCCGGACGTCGTCTATGCCGGGGTGGAGGATGCCGCCCTCTTTCGTTCCTCGGACGGCGGCGAGACGTGGACGGAGCTCGCCGGCCTTCGGCGCCACGGAACCGGCCCGAGCTGGCAGCCGGGCGCGGGCGGCCTCTGCCTCCACACGATCATCCTCGATCCCCGAACTCCGGACCGGATGGTCGTTGCCATCTCCGCGGCCGGAGCCTTCCGGACCGACGACGGTGGGGCGAGCTGGCAGGCGATCAACCGCGGTCTCCGCTCCGATTACCTTCCCGACGAGGACGCCGAGGTCGGCCACTGCGTCCACCACGTGGCCGCCCACCCGGCGCGGCCCGACGTCCTCTTCATGCAGAAGCACTGGGACGTCCTGCGGAGCGACGACGGCGGCCGGCAGTGGGTCGAGGTCAGCGGCAACCTGCCGTCGGACTTCGGCTTCGTCGTCGACGTCCACGCCCACGAACCCGAGACGATTTTCGTCGTCCCGATCAAGAGCGACACGGAACACTACCCGCCCGAGGGTCGGCTGCGGGTCTATCGAAGCCGGACCGGCGGCCACGAGTGGGAAGCCCTCACCGAGGGGCTTCCCCAGCGGGACTGCTACGTGAACGTCCTCCGCGATGCCATGGCGGTGGATCGCCTCGATCCGTGCGGGGTCTACTTCGGGACGACGGGCGGTCAGGTCTACGCCTCGGCCGACGGCGGCGACCACTGGACGGCGATCGCCGAGCACCTCCCGCCGGTCCTCTCCGTGGAGGTCCAGACACTGCCGTGACGACGGGCGGGGCGAGCGGGTCGTCCGGGGTGGCGCCGGCGCCGGACGGGCGGCGACCGATCCGGGTCGTCCTGCCGCATCACCTGCGCAGCCTGGCCGGGACGGGGGCCGAGGTCGTCGTCGAGGTTGCCGAACCGGTGACGATCGCCGCCGTCCTCGACGCCCTCGAGGCCCGCTACCCGCCGCTTCGGGGCACGATCCGCGACCTCCGGACGGGGGCGCGGCGGGCCTTCATCCGCTACTTCGCGGCCGGCGACGATCTCTCGTTCGAGGCGCCGGACGCGGTCCTCCCGGCCGCGGTCGTCGGGGGCGCCGAGCCGTTCCGGATCCTCGGGGCGATCGCCGGGGGCGACGGCTGACGGTCGGCGACGGCCCGGCGGCCGGTGTTACCCTTCGCGTCAGCGTGACCGAAGCCGTCGCCCTCGAGTCCACGACGCCTCCGATGCCGAGCGGTGACCGCCCCGGCCGAGGATCGAGACCCTCGTCGCCGCACGCCGAGGCCGTCCGCCTCCGGCTGGCCGACGCCTGGGGCGAGCTCGGCGCGGCCTGGGGCGTCGCCCCGGCCGTCGCCCGCGTCCACGCCTACCTGATGAGCCGCGCCTGCCCCCTGACCGAGCGCGAGGTCCGCGAGGCCCTCGGCCTCTCCCACCGGGCCACGAGCCGGGCGCTGGCCGAGGCCGTCGCCTGGGGCCTCGTCGAGCGGGTCGAGGAGCCCCGCCGGGTTGGACGGCGGGGGCCCCCGGGCGCTGCCTACGCCGCCGTCTCCGATCCCTGGCGCTGGTTCGGGCGGATCGTCGCCGAGCGCAAGACCCGCGAGGGGGACCCGATCGTGGGAGCCCTCCAGGGCGCCCTCACCGACGCCGACGCCCTCGCCGCCGCCCACCCCGACGACGCCGAGCTCGTGGGCCTCCGGGACTGGCTCTCCGCGTTTCTCGCCTTCGTCCGACTCTTCGACCGGGCCGTCGGCCTCCTGCCGCGGCTCGAACCGCGCTCCCTGGAGCGGGTCATGCGCCTCCTCGGGGAGGTCCCCGACGAGACCGTCCTCCGCCTCGTCCATCTCCTCGATAATCTCGACGACGAGGACGTCCTCGCCCTCGTCACGAGCCTCTCGCGCCTGTCGCCGGAACGAGCGCGGCAAGCGACGAAGCTCATGTCCGGCGTCCTCCGGACGGTCGGCGGGCCTCTGGGACGCCAGCCCGGCCGGCCCGCGAGGGGCCCTCGACGGCCAGCGTGCGATAATCAAGCCGAACCCCGTTCGCCCGCGCGGGCTCGAACGGGTCCTTCCCGAGATCGGCCGGCGGGCGGCCGGTAGTACAGGCAGAGGAACGCACGCAGCGATGAGCGTCGAAACGTCCACCTGGGCCACGAAGAAGGGCCTGGCCCAGATGCTGAAGGGCGGCGTCATCATGGACGTCGTCACGCCCGAACAGGCCAAGATCGCCGAAGATGCCGGTGCTGTGGCCGTCATGGCCCTCGAGCGGGTGCCGGCGGACATCCGGGCCGCCGGCGGGGTCGCCCGGATGTCGGACCCGGCCCTCATCGAGCAGATCATGGCCGCCGTTTCGATCCCCGTCATGGCGAAGTGCCGGATCGGCCATTTCGTCGAGGCCCAGATCCTCGAGGCGATCGGCGTCGACTACATCGACGAATCCGAAGTCCTCACGCCGGCCGACGAGACGAACCACATCGACAAGCACGCCTTCAAGGTCCCCTTCGTCTGCGGCTGCCGGAACCTCGGCGAGGCCCTCCGGCGGATCAACGAAGGGGCGGCCATGATCCGGACGAAGGGCGAGGCCGGGACCGGGAACGTCGTCGAGGCGGTCCGCCAGCTCCGCACCGTTCTGGCCGAGATCCGGCGCCTCCAGTCGATGCGGGAGGACGAGCTCTACGTCGCCGCCAAGGAGCTCGACGCCCCGTACCACCTCGTCAGGGAGGTCGCCGAGACCGGCCGGCTGCCGGTCGTCAACTTCGTGGCCGGCGGGATCAGCACCCCGGCCGACGCGGCCCTCGTCATGCAGCTCGGCGCCGAAGGCGTCTTCGTTGGCTCGGGGATCTTCAAGAGCGAGGACCCGGCCCGCATGGCGTCCGCCATTGTCCAAGCGACGACCCACTACGACGACCCGAAGATCCTGGCCGAGGTGAGCAAAGGGCTCGGCGCCCCGATGCGTGGGATCGCCCTCGAGACGATCCCCGAGGCGGAGCGCCTCGCCGTTCGGGGTTGGTGACGGGACCGTTGCGCTGCGGACGGGACCACGGAGCTGGTGACGGGACCGTTGCGCTGCGGACGGGACCACGGAGCTGGTGACGGGACCACGGAGCTGGTGACGGGACGACCGCGCCGAC
The DNA here is from genome assembly GCA_042408925.1 of Chloroflexota bacterium. GTDB lineage: Bacteria > Chloroflexota > Limnocylindria > Limnocylindrales > CSP1-4 > BPIH01. The sequence continues at coordinate 41,815 of JBHOQO010000139.1, forward strand.
GAAGGGTCCACCGTCGGGCTGGACGGAGATCCGACCCGGGAGGTCGATGGTGAAGATCGGGGTCCTCGCCCTGCAAGGTGCCTTTGCCGAACACCTCGCCGTCCTCGAGACCCTCGGCGTCGAGGGGGTGCCGGTTCGGCTGCCCCGCGATCTCGAGGGCGTGAGCGGCCTCATCCTGCCGGGCGGCGAGAGCACGACGATGCGCACCCTCATCGATCGCTGGGGGCTCCGCGAGCCACTCCTCGACCTCGCCCGGTCCGGGGCCCCGATCTTCGGCACCTGCGCCGGGATGATCCTTCTCGCCCGACAGATTCGCGACGGCGATCCTCCGGTCCTGCCGCTCCTCGACGTCGTCGTCAAGCGGAACGCCTTCGGTCGCCAGCTCGACTCTTTCGAGACAGACTTGGCCGTGCCTCTTCTCGGCGACCAGCCCGTCCACGCTGTCTTCATTCGGGCTCCGATCATCGAGGCGACCGGCCCCGGGGTCGAAATCCTCGCCCGCCTCGAGGATGGCCGGATCGTCGCCGTTCGGGAGCGGAACGTCCTCGCCACGGCCTTCCATCCCGAACTCGCCGGCGAGACCCGTTTCCACCGCCTCGTGGCGACCATGGCCGCCGAGCACGCCGAACCCGGCGAGGGGGCTGGACGTCGTCGGCACCCCCTCCGTCGCACGAGCGTTGCTGACGAATCGGTCGGGGAGGGCGACCCGGAGCGATGACGACGAGAGCGGGCCACGCCTGCCGCTCGGAGCGGCACGTTGGCCGGTGCAGGCGGCCCAAGGAGGAGCGATGACGACCCGAACGGCCCGCGTCCGCCTTGCCCGCCTCACCGATCTGGCCGCCCTCGGGGAGCTGTCGCGGATGTGCCAGGGCGAGGCGAACGGAACCCGCTCCCTCGGCCTGCCGGTGGCCGGGCCGCCGATCCGAGCCTTCAGCCTCTTCCGGCTGCCCCTCGGGGCCTTCCGGCCGAACGACCTCCTCTACGTCTACGAAGACCGAGGCCGCGTCGCCGGCCTCCTCCGGGTGGAGCGGGAGAGCTTCCGCGACGAGTGGACGATCGTCGAGCTCGATGCCGTCTGCGCGAGCGAGGCCGGTGACATCCGCTTCCGGCTCGTCCAGCACCTCATCCGCGACGGGGTTCGACGCGGCGCCATCCGCTTCCACGTCGCCTGCGCCGACGTCGACGAGAACGTTGAGCTCTTCATGCAGGCCGGCTTCGTCCGGTATGGCGACGAGAAGATCCTCTTCCGGCAACCGCGGGAGCCGCTCCCCAAGCCGTGGTCGACGGAAGCGACCGCCGCGGCCCGGATCCGCGAGGCGACCCCCCTCGATGCCCAGGCCCTCCACCGTCTCTACGCCGCAGCGACGCCGCCGCCCGTCCAGCGGCTCGAGATGTACCGCCTCGCCGACTGGGAGCGCCAGGGTCTCCAGTGGCGGGTCCCTCGGAGCTCCCTCGCCCCGATCCTCCGCTTCGCCGACATCGAGGCCTACGTTCAGACGTCCGAGGGCGGCGGCTCCGACGGGACGGGCCTCGACGGTCTCGTCCAGGTCGGCGTCGCCCGCGAGGACCAGCCTCACTACCTGAAGGTCCTCGTTCGCCCGGGCGTCGACGCGAGTCCGCTCATCGGCTTCGGGCTCGGCCTCATCGCGGCTCGGACCGGACGGGGGGAGGGGCGGACAGGAGAGCGCCACGACCATGGGGTCATCGCTCCCGTTCGGACCTACGAATCGCCCGTCGATCGGCGCCTCGAGGAGGCGGGCTTCGAGACGGTTGCGACGGTCACCCTCCTCCTCAGGGAGGCCCTCGTCCGGGTCGCCGAGCCGGCCCTTGTGCCGGCAGGGGTGCGCTGATGGCGGACCGAAGCCCGATGCCCGAGCCGGAACGCCGAACGCCGTCGCGAGGCGCCACCGCGTCGACAGGACGGGCGATGGCGACGACAATGTGGATCGCCGGCCGGTCACCGACGACCGGCCGAGGGAGGCGAGCGTGAACGGAAACGAGCGGCGCCGCGAGGCGATCGACGATCTCGATGCCCTCCTCGCGGCCCTCCCGCCCGAGATCGTCGAGGCCGTCCATGCCATTCCGAACCGAGAGGATCTCATCGAGGTCGTCCTCGATCTCGGTCGTCGACCGGAGGCGCGCTTCCCGGACTCCGAAATCACCCTCCTCGACCGAGAGGTAACGGAGGCGGACATCGCCTACGTCGTCGACCACATCGGCACCTTTGGTGACGACAACCGAGCCGGGATCGAGCGGACCCTCCACCGGATCAGCGCCATCCGGAACCGGAACGGCAAGATCGTCGGGCTGACCTGCCGCATCGGGCGGGCCGTCTTCGGGACCATCGAAATCATCGAGGACCTCGTCGCCTCGGGGCGGTCCATCCTCATCATGGGCCGGCCGGGGATCGGCAAGACGACGATGCTCCGCGAAGCCGCCCGTGTCCTGGCCGACGACTTCGGGAAGCGGGTCGTTGTCGTCGACACCTCGAACGAGATCGCTGGCGACGGCGACATCCCGCACCCGGCCATCGGCAAGGCCCGCCGAATGCAGGTTCGAACCCCCTCGCTCCAGCACGAGGTCATGATCGAGGCCGTCGAGAACCATATGCCCCAGGTCATCGTCATCGACGAGATCGGGACCGAGCTCGAGGCCCAGGCGGCCCGGACGATCGCCGAACGGGGTGTCCAGCTCATCGGCACCGCCCACGGGAACACCCTCGAGAACCTCATGCTCAACCCGACCTTGTCGGACCTCATCGGCGGGATCCAGACGGTGACCCTCGGCGACGAAGAGGCGCGCCGTCGCCGAACCCAAAAGAGCGTCCTCGAGCGGAAGGCGCCGCCGACCTTCGACGTCGTCGTCGAGATCCAGGACCGTGACCGGGTCATCGTCCACACCGACGTCGCCGAGACCGTCGATGCCCTCCTCCGGGGCGACCCGATCGCTCCGGAGCTCCGCTGGCGGGACGAGGCTGGCGTCCACCGGACCCAGGCCCGGCTCCGGCCATCACCCCGCGAGTCGGCGGTCGGGGAGCGGTTCGCCGGACTCGTCGGCAGCGGGCCCTCGTGGCGGACCGAGCCGGGCTGGCGGGGAGCGAGCGTCTATCGGCTCCCGTCGGGGATCGAGCGAGCCGGCGGGACGGGTCGCGGGGGCGGCTGGCGGCCGGTCCGGGATCGGGAGCTTCGAGCGGTCGGTGGTGAGGGGCCCTTCACCGGCGGCGGCTTCGCCGATCGGGGCCCGCTCGAGCGGGGCGAAGAGGCGGCCCCCGAGCTGCGAGCCCGCGACCTCCGGGAGCTCGAACGGCAGCGGAGCTGGCGCGAGCAGGCGAGCCGGGCCATCGAGGCGCTCCGGGCCGACGAAGGGACGTGGCCCGTGAACGCCGTCGGCGCGGGAGGTCCGGTCGTCGGCACACCGGATCGGGCGGTCGCGCCCGAACGGGCGGCGGCACCAGAACGGGCGGTCGCGCCCGAACGGGCGGCGGCACCAGAACGGGCGGTCGCGCCCGAACGGGCGGTGGCGCCCGAACGGGCGGCGGCACCAGGACCGGGTGCGGCGGAGGGTCTCGAACCCTCGCCGGCAGCTGATGGCGGGTCGGCCGTCGAGCTCGGCGGCCGGCACGGTCGACCAGACGGTCTCGAGGAGCGGACCGCTGTCGAGGCCCGGGCGGAGTCGCCAGGGGGGACCGGGTTCGGTGCCACACCGGGCGAGGTGACCGCCGTCTCCGAGGAGCTCGAGGAAGCCCTCGTCGCCGACGACGAGGCCGTTGCCGATCGCGAGCGAGCGGAAGCGATCGCCACCGAGGGGGAGATGCTCCGCGTTCGCGACGGGATCCTGCCGACCCTCCGGCTCCTGCCCTACGGGATCAGCCGGAAGCGGCTCGAGCAGGCGATCCGGGAGCTCCAGCTGCCGGTCATCATCGCTCGCGACATCGACGAGGCCGATGTCGTCATGACCCTCCGGAGCGAATACCGTCAGAAGGCCGGCCTTGTTCGGGAGGCAGAAGAGCGCGGCATCCCGATCTACGTCCTGAAGTCGAACACGATCCTCCAGATGCAGTCCTCGCTCACCTCGATCTTCTCCCTCGAGGTCGATCCGCGCGAGGCGGCGCTCCGGGAGGCGGAGGAGGCGATCGGGATCGTCCTCGAGCGGGCCGAGCCCGTCGAGCTCTCGCCCCAGAACGCCTACATCCGCCGGTTGCAGCACCAGATGGCGGAGCGGGCGAACATCGTCTCGCGCTCCCGGGGTCGGGAGCCGTACCGGCGGGTTCGTCTCTACCCGGATCCGGCTCGGACGAACTGGCGGTAGGGCGGCCGCGGTCTTGGCGGGCGGGGTCTCGGCGGGCGATCAGCGCAGCGGGCGCCTCCCCTGGGCTTCGATCGCCAGCCCTCGGCCGCACGCTCAAGCGCACGCTCCTGTCTGTGTATGCTCGATCGACGGGTGCACATCCTCCTCGACGCCGACCGGTATCGCCGCCTGGTGGCGGAAGCGGCCGCCCGGGGGACGTCCGTGGCGGCCATCGTCCGCGACGCCATCGATCGCGCCTTGCCAGGAGATCCGGCTGCCGCGCCGCCGCCGCTCGACGGATCCTCGACGCTCCGGACACGCCCGTACCCGACGTCGAAGACCTGAAGGCTGAACTGCGGTCGATCCGCTCACGGGGCAGATGATCGTTCCCGACGTCGAGACCCGAGCGAGACGAGGGCGCTGCCCGGGCCGCTACCGGAGCTCGTGCCGGAGCGCCGAGCGGGCCGCGTGCCAGCCGCACATCCCGTGGACACCGGGACCCGGTGGGGTCGCCGACGAGCAGAGGTAGAGCCCCGACCCGATCCGGTACGGATCCGACGACGGCAGCGGCCGGAAGAAGACCTGGCGGAGGTCGACGAGTCCGCCGCCAATGTCGCCGCCCACGCAATTGCTGTCGTAGCGTTCCATGCCCGCTGCATCGATCGTGTGCCGGGACATGATCCGCTCCCGAAAGCCCGGGGCGAAACGTTCGACCTGGGTCTCGATGGCGACCGTCATGTCGACCGTGGAGCCGTTCGGGACGTGGCAGTAAGCCCAGGCGGTGTGGCGGCCGGCGGGAGCCCGGGACGGATCGAAGCGGGACGGCTGGACGAGGATGACGAAGGGTCGCTCGGGGTGGCCGCCGGTCGCGACGGTCGCCTCGGCGGCGGCGATCTCCTCGAGGCGCCCGCCGAGGTGGACCGTGCCGGCCCCTTCGACCCCGGGTGCCGACCAGGGGATCGGCCCCTCGAGGGCCCAGTCGACCTTGAAGACGCCGGGTCCGTACCGGTACCGCTGGAGCCAGCGCCGCTGCCAGCCCCCGAGCCGTGGGCCGGCGATGCGGAGCGCCTCGCGTGGGGCGACGTCGAGGAGGACGACCCGCGCCGAGGGCAGCTCGGCGATCGACTCGACCCGGTGCCCGGTCGTGAGTTCGCCACCGAGGGCAACGAGTTCCTCGACGAGGGCTGCGGCGACCGTCCCGCTGCCGCCCCGAGCGACTGGCCACCCGACGCTTTGGGCCAAGGCTCCGAGGACGAGCCCGAAGGCGGCCGAGGGCGATCGATCGAGGCGGAGCATCGAGTGCGCGGCGAGGCCGGCGAAGGCGGCCTGGGCGGGGGCGGTTTCGAAGGCGGCCCGGGCGAAGCACGTCGCCGGCAGGAGGGCCAGCAGGCCGAAGCGGGCCAAGGCGAGGGGATAGCGGGGGCGTCGGAGAAGGGGACCGAGGAGGGCCGACAGAAGCCGCTCGAGGTCGGCGGCGAGGGGGCCGAAGACCCGCCTCCATCGCCGTCGGTCGCGTCCGAGACGGGCGGCCGTCACCTCGACCGAGGTTCCGGCGATGACCGCCGTGCCGTCGTCGAAGGGATGGGCGAAGGGCGCCTCGGGATGGAGCCATTCGACGCCGTGCCGGGCGGGGTTGTGGGCCCGGAAGAAGGGGGAGATCGGAGCGAAGGGGTGGACGGCCGCGCAGACGTCGTGGACGAAGCCTGGCAGGGTCAGCTCCGCCGAGCGAAGCCCGCCGCCGGCGGTCGCTGCGGCCTCGACGACCCGGACCGATCGGCCGGCCTGGGCGAGCTCGATGGCCGCCGCCAGGCCGTTCGGTCCCGCCCCGACGACGAGGGCATCGAGGCCGGCCGCCAGCGACCGACCCGCCGGACGGGCCATGCCTCTCAGGGCCGGGCGCGCGTCGCGGCGAGGGCTCCCCGGTCGAACCAGATCCGCTCGCCGAGGAAGCGCCCCGTCGCCGGATCCCAGGGAAAGAGGATGAGGATCTCGAGATCGATGGGCAGTCCGGAGGCCGGCGCCCCGGCCCAGGGTCCGAGGTTCGTCCCCGTCAAGCGAGCCGCCTCGAAGACGCCCTGCGGCCCGACGACGATCTCCCGGAGGGCGAAGCGGTTATCGGGGAAGGCGGCGAAGAGCTCGCCGTAGAAGGCCAGGGCACCCTCGTGGCCCTCCCAGCGCTGGCCGGTCGGCACGATCTCGTAGACGCAGTCGGGGGCGAGGGTGGCGACGAGACCGTCGATGTCGCGCCGGTCCTCGGCAATGGAGTGGCGGACCCAGAGGCGCTTGATCCGCCGGAGCTCGACCGGGTCGAAGTCCCGCCCGAGGCGGGCCCGGACCGCGGCCGTCTCGCTACCCCGAGAGGCGGCGAGCTCGTCGGAGCGGGACCCCGCCCGCCGCCCGCGACCGGGGACGCTCACTCGGTGGCGCCGGTGAAGGTCCATGATCCGATCCGGACGGCCGGCACGGCGACCCCACCGAGAAACCCCCGCACGGTTCGCTGCTCCCGCCCGATGGCCTCGACCCCGGCCAGGGCGTCGAGATAGCTCTGGGTGTAGCGGAGATTCCGGACCGGGCCGACGATCCGTCCGTCCTCGACGAGGAACGTCCCGTCGCGGGTCATCCCGGTCACGATGGCGAGCTTCGGGTGGACGGGGTTCGTGTAGTGGAAGCGGGTCACGAGGAGGCCGCGGTCGAGACCGCCGAGGAGCTCCTCACGGCTTGCCGCCCCAGCTTCCAGGAGCATGTTCGTCGGGAAGGGGCCCCAGGGGTTGGGTGCCGGCAGACCGTGGCCCGTCGAGCGCCGACCCGCCCGGGCCGCCGTCTGGGCGTCGTAGACGACGTCCCGGCAGATACCCTTCTCGACGAGGGTGACGGGCGTCTTCGGGACGCCCTCGTAATCGAAGGAGGCCGGGAGGGTGGCCGGGTTCGTCGCGTCGTCGCGGATGGTGACGAGCTGGCTCCCGATCCGTCGGCCGGGCTCGAAGAAGGAGCGGCCCTCCTGGACGGCGAGGGCCGAGAAGCCGAGGGAGCCGAGCATGTCGAGGAGGTCGACGACGGCGTACTCCTCGAGGACGACCGGGTAGTCGCCCGGGGCGAGGGCGATCGGGTTGGCCGCTGCCCGAGCCTTCGCCGCCGCCTCGCGGCCGATGGCCGCCGGGTCGATCGCCTCCACCGACGTCGCCGCCGCCTCGGCGTAGCCGGAGCCCCCGTCGGGACCGATGGCGACGACGAGGAGGTGGCTCGCTGTGCGGGCCTCGGCCGCCCGGATGCCCTTCGAGTTGGCGACGGCGACCCCTTCGACGCCGGTGGCGAACGAACCGAAGGCGAGAACTCCCTCCGCGTCGGCAGCGGCGATGACTGCTCGGGCACCGTCGGCTCGGAGTTCTGGTGTCGCCTCGAGCGTCGCCTCAGCGAAGGCCGTCGGGAGCAACGAGACCGGAGCCGGTTCCGGGAGGCCGCCCCAGTCGGCGAGCTCGACGGCGTTCCGAGCGATGGCGGCGGACCGCTCGACGAGGGCGCGGAGGCCATCGGCGTCGGTCCGCCCCGAGGCGGCGACGCCGACCCGGCGCCCGAGGACGAAGCGGAGGCTGGAGCGGATGTTCTCCTCGGCGACGTTCTGGTGGATCTCGCTGTTCGCGAAGCGGGTGAGGGCCGAAGCCTCGGCGATGACGACCGCCTCGGCCTCCGTCGCCCCGGCCCGGGTGGCGTCGGCAACGAGCCGCTCGGCGAAGGCGATGAGGGCTTCAGGGTCGTGGGCGGTCGGCGCCGTCGTCCCGGCGCTCATCCGTGCCTCCACTTCCCGACCCCGACCTGGACGTTCCGGAACCGGGCCCCCGGGACTCCGTGGCCGACGTGGGCCACCTGGCCCGGCTCGCCCTTCCCGCAGTTCGGGGTCCCGAGCATCCGGTAGCTCCGCTCGTCGCCGACGGCGTCACAGGAGCGCCAGAACTCGGGGGTGATGCCGGTGTAGGTCGGGTTCTTGTAGAGCCGACCGAGCTTGCCGTTGCGGATCTCGTAGGCGACCTCCGTCGCGAACTGGAAATTCAGACGTCGGTCGTCGATCGACCAGCTCCGGTTGAAGGCGAGGTAGAGCCCCTCGTCGGTGTCGGCGACGATGTCCTCGAGGCTCATGCCGGGCTTCGGAAGGAGATTGATGTTCGTCATCCGAATGAGCGGGATCCGGTTCCAGCCGTCGGCCCGCACCGCGCCACCCGAGCGGCGGCCGATCCGTGGGGCGGTCTCCCGGCTCGAGAGGTAGCCGACGAAGATTCCCTCCTTGACGAGGGGCACAGCCTGGGCGGCGACCCCTTCGTCGTCCCAGCCGAAGGTCCCGAGGCCACCCGGGGCTGTCGCGTCGGCGACGATGTCGACGAGCTCGCTCCCGTAGCGGAAGCCAGCCTCGAGCTTGTCGACGGTGAGGAAGCTCGTCCCGGCGTAGCTCGCTTCGGTGCCGAAGACCCGGTCGAGCTCCGTCGGGTGGCCGCAGCTCTCGTGGACCTGGAGGTAGAGCTGCGAGGGGTCGAGGACGATGGTGAAGCGCCCCGAGGGGCACTGGGGTGCCGACAGGAGGGCGACGGCTTCCTCGGCCACGGCCGGAGCGCGGCCGACGAGGTCGAGACCTCGAACGTACTCGTAGCCCGCCGCCTGCCAGCCACCGCCGGCGTCGGGGTAGCTTCGGCGCTGGTGCTCGTCGCCCTCGACGGCGTTCGCCTCGATCCCGGCGCCGACGTGGGTGATGACCTGCTCGGTGTAGCTGCCCTCGAGGTCGGCGTACGTCTTCCATTCCCGTTGGGCCCCGTACATCGCCTCGCTGAAGGCGAGGGGGGCTGCTCGCCGCATCGCCTCATCGGCGGCGAGGAGGTCGGCGATCTTCGTCTCGAGGGGGACGGCAAAGGGGTCGTCGGTCACGGGGGTCTCGTAGCGACCGACGGCTGGTGGCCGGTCGTCGAGGACGACGGGGCGGCGAAGGGCGGTCGCCGAGGCTCGGGCGATGCGGACGGCGCGAGCCGCGGTCTCGTCGGCGGCGGCCGGCTCCAGGCGATGGGTGGCCGCGAAGCCCCAGGCCCCCTCGACGATGACCCGGACGCCGAGGCCCTCGGTCTCGCTCAGGGCGACGGCTTCCACGCGGCCGCTCTTGACCGAGATCGACTCCTCGAGGCGACGGACAATCCGAACATCGGCGTAGGCCGCCCCCCGGAGTCGGGCGGTCTCGAGGGCGCGCTCGGTCAGCTCACGCACGGACCGGCGTGGGGTCCGGGGGCCGAGACGTGGCGGCTCGGCGCTCGGGCGTGCTGGATTTGTCGGCCATCGGCTGGGTCAGCCTACCACGGCCGGCCCGCCCCCCGGGATACGCCTATCGACTGATCCGCCCCGGCCGCCCTGGCCGGCACTCCGGTACGCTGGGTGCCGTGAGCGGTTCGCGGCCGCGGCGCGGCTGGTTCGTCACCTTCGAGGGGCCCGACGGGGCCGGCAAGACCCTTCAGGCTCGCCGGCTCCACGATCTCGCCGTCGAGGCGGGCGTGCCCGTCGTCCTGACCCGCGAGCCCGGTGGAACCGCCCTCGGCGAAGCGATCCGGGATCTGCTCCTCGCTCGTGGTCCGGCGTTCGCCGACCCGCGAGCCGACGCGCTCCTTTTCAATGCGGCCCGAGCTCAGCTCGTGGCCGAGGTCGTTGGACCGGCCCTGGAGCGGGGCGCGCTCGTCGTCTCGGCCCGCTTCGCCGATTCGACTCTCGCCTACCAGGGCTATGGTGCCGGGCTGCCCCTCGACGAGCTCCGGGCCGTCGCCGCCTTTGCCACCGGCGGCCTCGTCCCGGACCTGACGATCCTCCTCGATCTGCCCGTCGCCGACGGCCTTCGCCGCAAGGCGGCGAGCGCCGACGAGAACCGCTTCGAGGCCGACGTCGACGCTGCCTTCCACGAGCGGGTTCGGGCCGGCTTCCTCGCCCTCGCGGCCGCCGAGCCGACGCGCTTCGTCGTCGTCGATGCGCGAGCCGATCCAGACGCAGTGTTCGGCGCTGTTCTCCGAGCCCTCGAACGGCTGCCCGACCTGGCCCGGCGCCTCCTGGGACCGCGGGTTCTGGCGGGACGGAAGGGCTGACGTCGATCGGGTCCCGAGGCCGGGCCGGGTCGGAGCGGGCAGGTCCTCGGGAGCAGCCCTCGGTGCCGTCCTCGGTGCCGTCCTCGGGAGCAGCCCTCGGTGCCGTCCTCGGGAGCAGCCCTCGAAGCGGTCGGCGCTGGCGTTCGAGCGCGCTCCCTGCTTCAGTCGGTCGTCGGGGTCGATGGCGCCGCTGCGAGGCGGTTTCGGGCGACCGCGAGGAGTTCGTCGCCGGTCGTGCCGTCGGCGGGGAAGCGGGCGACACCGGACCGCACCCGGATCGGTGTGCCGGCCACGGGCGGTAGGGCGGCGACCCCGTCGGCGATCCGTTCGGCGACGGCCGCACCGGCCGAACCCGGAGCGACGACCCCGAACTCGTCGCCGCCGAGCCGGGCGACGGTGTCGACGAAGCGGACCGACTCGGCGAGGACCGCAGCCACGGCTCGCAGCGCGTCGTCGCCGGCAGCACGACCGGCGCTGGAGTTGAGGGTGGCGAACTCGTCGATATCGAAGACGACGACCGACACCTCACCGCCCTGCCGGCTGGCGCGGGCGAGCTCCAGCTCGAGGACGCGCCCGAAGGTGCGGGCGTTCGCGAGGCCGGTCAGGGGGTCAGTGTGGGCGAGGCGCTCGAACCAGTCGGCCCGCTCGGCGACGAGCGAAGCGAGTCGGGCTCGGTCGATGGTAACGGCGGCGAGATCGGCGAGGGCGGTGAGGGTCGCCCTGACATCCTCGGCAAGCTCGGGTCGACGGCGCCGCCAGGCGAGAGCGCCGACGATCTGCTCGACGCCGTCGCGGCGGATCGCGAGGGGAAGCTCGGTCGAGATGAGGCCGCTCACCGGATCAGGTCGCTGCCAGTTCGGTCGGCCGTCGCGGGCAGCGACGACGGTCGGATGGTCGGGTCGGGTGACGGTCCGGGCGAGCTCATCGGCGGCGAGGCGGCCGACGGGGCGGCCGGAGGCGTCGACGGCGACGGCGAGGGAGGGGGCGGGTTGATCGGGATCCCAGACGAGGGCGAAGCCGTCGACGGCTTCCGCCTCCCGACAGCCGGCGGCGAGGATCGCCGTCAGCGCCGTGTCGAGGTCGTCCCGGGCGAGCGCCGCCGCCAGTGCTGTCAGGTCCTTCGCCAGCATTCGTGAGTCCCTCCACCGGTGGGCTGGTGTGGCCGGCTCCGCGGAACCGTGCTCCTCGTCGGGCCATGATACGGGGTGGCCGCGCCCTCGGTCGGGCATTCGTCCGGCACGACCCTCGAACCGTGGCACCGGACACGAACTCCTCGCCGCCGACCCGCCGGCGTGTTCACGGAACACCAAAGGGGCCGTATCCCCCGACCGCACCTCCCCCACACCCGCCGTTCGGTGTTCGTCGCACAGCAAAGCCGCCGAATCGGTCGTTCCCGTCATCTCCTCACCCCCGGTTTGGTGTTCTGAGCGCACGGCCCCCAGACGGGGAGCGGGCGTGGCCCCGGGCGGGGTCCGGGGGCTGCCCCTGGGCGGAGCGGTGAGCGCACGGTCCCCGGGCGGAGGGGGGGTGGTCGCCCGCGTCGTCGAGCGGCGGGTCACCGAGCGCACGGCCCCCAGACGGGGAGCGGGCGTGGCCCCACGCGGGGAGCGGGCGTGGCCCCGGACGGGGAGCGGGCGTGGCCCCCCAGGCGGAGTGGGCTCGGGGCCGCCCCGGCAGGCGTCCTTCGGAGCGGCCGCCCTTCGAGGGGGCGGAACGGCTGTGCCGCCCCCGACCCGATCCCTATACTCGAACGATGAAGCTCGTCGTTGCCATCGTCCACAACGAGGACGCTGGTGCCCTCGTCGATGCCCTGCTGGAGCGCGAGTACCGGGCGACGCGGCTCCACAGCTCCGGCGGCTTCCTGAAGCAGTCGAACGCGACCGTCATCGTCGGTGTCGAGGATCACCAGGTCGACGACGTCCTCGCCATCGTCCGCGAGAACTGCACCGCCCGGACCCAGGTCGTGAACCCCATGCCGCCGATCATGGAGCCCGGCGAGTTCTTCATGCCCTATCCCCTGGAGGTCGAGGTCGGCGGGGCGACCGTTTTCGTCTTGCCCGTCGAACGCTTCGAGCGTCTCTAGCGTGGCCCGGCGCCCCGACCTCGTCGAGTGCTGGGTCTTCCGCGTCCCCGCCCCCGGTGCTCCGGCCGAGTTCCTCCTCATCCGCCGCGCTCCCGACCGCATCTTCGCCGGCCTTTGGCAGTGCGTGACCGGCGGCATCGAGCCGGGCGAGCGGGTCCCGCTCGCCGCCCTCCGGGAGGTCGAGGAAGAGACGGGTCTCGGGCGCGAGGCGCTGGAAGGGTTCTACGACCTCGATCAGACGTACGAGTTCTACGACGAGGGCACCGACGCCGTCGTGACCGCCGTCGCCTTCGCCGTCCGGGTTCGCCCGGATGCCGAGCCCCGGCTCTCGACCGAGCACGACGCCTGTCGATGGGCGACCCGGGACGAGGCCCTTGCCCTCGCCGTCTGGCCAGCCTACGCTGAATCCGTCGAGCGGATCGAGCGCCGCCTCCTCGATCCGGCGACCGCTCGGTGGTTCGAGCTCACGCCCGACGGAGCCCGAGTCGCCAGGCGACCGGAGCGTCCGACGCGGTAGACTGCCGAACCACGACGACAGCGGAGGACCCCGATTGCTCGATCGCAGCGGCACCCCCGGCGGCCTCGAGCCGCCGCCGACATCGATCCCGGTCTCCACGCCGACATCACCCGATCTCGGCGCTCGTCGGCGGGCGTTTCGGAGCAAAGTCGATTCGATCCGACCGACGTACGGCTTCGACGACGTCTCGCTGGCGCCCGGGACGGACACCATCGAACCCGCCGACGTCGAGCTGGCCCAGACCTTTTGCGGTCTCCGGCTCGAGATTCCCGTCCTGGCAGCGGCGATGGATGCCGTCGTCGACGTTCGGCTGGCCGCGACCCTCGCCCGTCTCGGCGGCCTCGCCGTCCTCAATCTCGAAGGGGTCCAGACCCGCTACGACGATCCGGACGCCGTCCTGGCCCGGATCGCGGCCGCCAAGGACGACGAGGTCCAGGCGGTCCTGACCGAGGCCTACGCAGCGCCGATTCGGGAGGACCTCGTCGCTCGACGGATCGACGAGCTCCACGCTGCCGGCGCGGCGGCCGCCGTCGCCGCGACCCCGGCCGCCGCCCGCCGCTGGGGCCCCTTCTGCGCTGAGCATGGGGCCGACCTCTTCCTCGTCCAGTCCCAGGTCTCGTCGGCTCGCCACCTGGCGACCGGCTACGAGCCGCTCTCCCTCGCCGAGTTCACCCGCTTCATGCCGATCCCCGTTGCCGTCGGGAACACGACGAACGCCGAGGCGGCCTTCGCTCTCATGGAGCAGGGGGCGGCGGCGATCTTCGTCGGGGTCGGCCCCGGAGCCGCCTGCACGACCCGCGAGGTTCTCGGGATCGGCGTTCCCCAGGTCACGGCCATCAGCGACGTCGCTGCTGCCCGGGACGCCTACCTCGCCGAGACCGGACGGTACGTGCCCGTCGTCGCCGACGGCGGGATGCGCCGCGGCGGCGAGATCGCGAAGGCGATCGCCGCCGGGGCCGATGCGGTCATGCTCGGTTCGCCCCTCGCGCGGGCCGAGGAGGCGCCGGGTCGAGGGATGAACTGGGGGATGGCGGCGCCCTCGCCGGTCCTGCCTCGCGGGACGCGGATCCGGGTCGGAACCGCCGGGCCGCTCGAACGGATTCTCTTCGGGCCGGCCCGGGTGACCGACGGCTCGGAGAACCTCGTCGGTGCCCTTCGCCAGTCGATGGCTGCCCTCGGCGCCCGGACGATTCGCGAGATGCAGGCGGTGGAGATCGTCTACGCCCCGGCGATCGTCAGCGAAGGCAAGAGCTGGCAGCTCCGTCGCGGCTGAGCCTCGGTCGATCCACGGTTGGGAGCGGGACGCGAACAGGAGTCCCGGAAGCCGAGCTCGGAGGCCGGCCTCGATCTCGTCGCCGAGGCGATGGTGGCGACCGGCCGAGCTGCCCGGCTCGTGACGAGAGGCCGGCGGACCGGCCGCCCGGTCCCCGTCGCCGTCGGCTTCGTCGAGGAGCCTGACGGATCGCTCCTCGTCGCCGCCGGCCGCCCCGACGCCGACTGGGCCCTCAACCTCCTCGCCGAACCGCGTTGTCGGGTCGCCATCGGCGAAGACTCCTTCGATGCCGAAGCCGAGCCCCTGAAGGGCGCTGACGCCGGCCGGGCGGTTCGGGAGCTCATCCTCCGCTACGGGACCCCGGCTGAACGGCTCGGGTCCGGGCCTGCCTTTCGGCTCCGGCCTCGAATCCCCCGGGCTCCGTCGCGGCCGGCGGGGCCGCTATCCTGATCCCATGGCGAAGCCAGGAGCCTGCGACCGGTGACGGACCGACCCGACGAGGAGCCGAGCGCCCCGCCCGTCGCCCACGACCCTCCCGCCGAGGGAGGAGCGAGGCCGACGACCAGGGGCCGAACCGTCCACGGCGAGCCGGCGAACGCCGGTCACCGCGTCCTCGCCCCTGACGACGCCGAGGTCGAGGTCTACCTCGAAACCGCCCTCAAGGCCCCGCCACCGGCCCGTCCCGCCGACGATCGGCCGGGGAGTGGTCGGGCAGAGCCCGACACCGTCGTCGTCCTCGACTTCGGCAGTCAGTACGCTCAGCTCATCGCGCGCCGAGTTCGGGAGCTGAACGTCTATTCCGAGCTCCTGCCCTTCGATACCCCCTGGCCGGAGATCGAGCGGCGCCGGCCGAAGGCGATCATCCTCTCCGGTGGGCCGGCCTCGGTCTACGAGCCCGGCGCGCCGCGACCCGACCCCGCCATCTGGACCGGCCGGGTCCCGGTCCTCGGGATCTGCTACGGCCTCCAGCTCATGGCCCACGAGCTCGGCGGGGACGTCGCCCCGGCGACGAAGCGGGAGTACGGACCGGCCTCGGTCACGATCACCGCCGACGATGGCCTCTTCGCCGGGCTCGAGCGGGAGCAGCCGGTCTGGATGAGCCACGGCGATTCGATCCTCCGCCCGCCGCCCGGCTTCCACGCCACGGCCCAGACCTCGGCAACCCCCTACGCCGGCCTCGCCGACCCGGCCAGGCGTCTCTACGGCATCCAGTTCCACCCCGAGGTCGTCCACACCCCGCGCGGCCGGGACATCCTTCGGAACTTCGTCCTCGGCGTCGCCGGCGCCCGGCCGACGTGGACGCCGGCGAACTTCATCGAGCAGGCGATCGAGGACATCCGGCGCCGGGTCGACGAGCACGCCCGGGCGACGGGCTCGGAGGGGAAGGTCATCTGCGCCCTGTCGGGCGGCGTCGATTCGGCCGTCGCGGCGACCCTAGTCCACCGGGCCGTCGGCGACCGGCTGACCTGCATCTACGTCGACCACGGCCTCATGCGCAAGAAGGAGTCGGAGCTCCTCCGCCAGACCTTCGAGCGGAACCTCGGGATGCACCTCGTCATGGTCGACGCCAAGGAGCGCTTCCTCGCCCGTCTCGCCGGCGTCGTCGATCCCGAGCAGAAGCGGAAGATCATCGGCGACGAGTTCATCCGGGTCTTCGAGGAGCAAGCGGCGAAGCTCGGCCGGATCGACTTTTTGACACAGGGAACGCTCTACCCGGACGTCATCGAGTCGACCGCTCCCGAGACGAAGGCGGCGGCGAAGATCAAGACCCACCACAACGTCGGCGGCTTACCGCCGGACCTCCGCTTCCAGCTCATCGAACCGCTCCGCTATCTCTTCAAGGACGAGGTCCGGGCGGTGGGCCTGGAACTCGGCCTGCCCGAGGCGATGGTCATGCGGCAACCCTTCCCGGGTCCTGGACTCGCCATCCGGATCATCGGCGAGGTGACGGCGGAGCGCCTCGAGACCCTCCGCGAGGCGGACTGGATCGTCATCGACGAGATCAAGGCGGCCGGTCTCTACCGGAGCCTCTGGCAGAGCTTCGCCATCCTCACCCCTGTCCGATCGGTCGGGGTCATGGGCGATGGTCGGACGTACGCGAACGTCGTCGCCGTTCGGGCGGTCACCTCCGAGGACGGCATGACCGCCGACTGGGCGAAGCTGCCCTACGACGTCCTGGCCCGGATCAGCTCCCGGATTGTCAACGAGGTACCCGGGGTGAACCGGGTCGTCTACGACATCAGCAGCAAGCCGCCGGCGACGATCGAGTGGGAATGAGCGAGCCGAGCTGAGTAGCAGCCGCCGCTGCCTGCCGCGGCGGCTGCCTACCTCGTCGGCTGCCTACCGCGGCGGCCCGGCACCGCCTGTCGGTCGGTCCCCGTGCGCCGCCGGGGGCGATGGCGGCCGGGACGATCGGGCCATGACGCGCCGGCCGCGGGGCAGTATCGTTCGCACCATGAGCGTGGAGGCCTCGGGCTCGCAGACGAACAGCGCGAGGTGCACCTGGTGCTCTGCGCCGGTCACGCCCGGCACAGAGCGCTGTCCAGCTTGCGGGGCCACCCTCCAGGCAGCCGAGGAGCCACAGCTGCCCGGGGTGACCGCCGTCGACCCCCAGGCGGTCCTCTGGAGCGTCCGCTCGATGGAGCGACGCCGACGAAGCAAGCTCCTGACGTGGCTGAGCGGCGACGCCGAACCTGAGGCCACGACGCCGGCGGCTCCGGGAGCCCTCGATCCGCCACCGCCGGATGTCCAGCGTGAGATGCTCCGGTTGGCGATGGCGGCGGAGCTCTCGGATCTCTCGGCGGAGGTCGGGGCCATCGCGGCCGACGAGCTCATCGAGGGAGGGCGGCTCCCCGACGACCCGGGCGCTCGCCCGAGCTCCTCCCGAGGCGAGCCGGGCGCTCCGTAGGACGCGACCCGAGGGGAGTTCCGCGGGCGGCGAGGACCCGCTCGGAGGGGGCGGCATCGTCGAGCGACCCGAGCGGGGCTGGAGCACACGACGGCCGCGCAGAAGACGGCCGCGCAGAACCGGTGCCAGCGGCACGCGGCAGCCGGGCGAGACCGGGGCTGGCGGCCGCGGCGGCTAGACTGGGGGCGTGGTTGCCGACGACCGACCCGCTACGGACCGCGAGCCGGGCATCACCCGGGATCAGCTCCTCGTCAGCCTCGGCGTCATGGCGGGGATCGCCGTCGCGGCCCTCGACTCGACCGTCGTCGGCACGGCGATGCCGACCATCATCGGGCAGCTCGGGGGGATCGAGCACTACGGCTGGGTCTTCGCCGCCTACCTCCTCACTGCGACGACGACCGTCCCGATCTTCTCGACCCTGGCCGACCAGCATGGCCGCAAGCCGATCTTCCTCGTCGGCCTGGCGCTTTTCGTCGGTGGCTCCGCGCTCTGCGGCCTCAGTGGTTCGATGCCCGAACTCATCGCCTTCCGGGCCATCCAGGGTCTCGGAGCCGGGGCCGTGCAGCCGATCGCTTTCACGATCGTCGGCGACATCTTCGAGCCCCGCCAGAGGGCGCGGATGCAGGGTCTCTTCAGCAGCGTCTGGGGCGTGGCCGCCGTCGTGGGCCCGCTCCTTGGTGGGATCATCACTGGGACGGTCGGTTGGCGATGGGCCTTCTACCTCAACGTCCCGGTCGGCTTCCTGGCCGCGATGCTCATCACGACCTTCCTTCGCGAGGGCGGTGAGCGTCGCCGGCACCGGCTCGACCTCGTCGGCGCGACCACCCTGACCGCCGGCGTGGCCCTTCTCCTTCTCTTCGCTTCGGAGGTCAGCGAGTCCCGGTCGGTGACGCCGACGGTCGCCCTGACGATCTTGGTGTCGATCGTGCTCCTGGCGGCCTTCGTTCGGAACGAGGGGCGAGCGTCCGAACCCCTCATCTCACCTGCCCTCCTCCAGCGTCCGATCGTTGCGGCTGGCCTGGTCGTCGGGTCGCTGGCCGGCATCGTGATGTTCGGCGTGACGGCCTACGTGCCGCCCCTCGTGCAGGGTGTCATGGGCGGCACGCCCCTCGAGGCCGGTCTCGCCGTTGGAGCGATGAGCCTCGGCTGGCCGATCGGCTCCATCGTGGCCGGCCGGGCGATCCTCCGCGTCGGCATTCGGCCGGTCGTCCTCGCCGGGACGTTCTTCCTCGTCCTCGGTAGCGGGTCCTTGATCGGGGCAGGAGCGGTGGCGTCCGTCTTGGTGGCGGCCGGTGCGGCCGCCGTGGTCGGCCTGGGAATGGGCCTCACGACGACCCCCCTGCTCGTCGGTGTCCAGACCACGGTGGCGTGGAACGAGCGGGGACGGGCAACCGGGCTCCTCCAGTTCAGCCGGACGATCGGTGGCGCGGTCGGAACTGGCTTGCTCGGGGCCCTCCTGGCCGCGGCCGTCGGTCCGACGGCGAGCGCCATCCTCGATCCGATCGCCAGGCTCCAGATCCCGGCCGTCGATCTCGAGGCCGTTCGGGTCGCCCTCGCGGCTGGGCTGACCTCCATCCACGCGGCGCTCGCTGCGGCTGCCATCGGCGCGTGGCTGCTTGCCATTCGCCTCGTGCCCGCCGACCGCATCGGCCAGCGGGACCTGGCCCCGGTCGCGCCTCGCGAGCCCGGCCAGGGCCCGGCACTGGAGCCCTGATCGGAGCTCGGTCGACCTCGATCGATGGCCCAGCGCCTGCCGCCGCCCGGGCCCTCGCACCTGAAGCCGCTCGCTCTGTCCGTCGCCGGCCGGAGCCTCGAGGTTGGGATGACTCGACCGAGCGCGTCCGACGACGGCTGGTGGCTCGCCGTCCTCTGGGTCGCCGATGCCGACGGTGTCGTCAGCTTCCGTGATCTCGCCTCGCCGGCCGGGCCGCCGCCGGAGCCGCCGGCCGCCCGTCTCGGGCCGATCCTGGCCGGTGGGCTGTCCGGTCTCATCCGCGAGGAAGGCGGTCGATTGGCCATTCGTCTCGCACCGGTCGTGCCGCCCGACGATCCAACCCGTCCTTGGCGCTCGCCGGCCGCGGTCCGCCTCGCCATCGGCTTCGAGCCGCTCCGGGCGGCGACGATGGCGCCGAACGAGCTCGCCCTCGCCGTCCTCGACGCCTTTCGGCGGGCGGTTGCCCGGCTTTCCGAGCGCTGAGGCGGTGGGCCGCTCCCACGCCGACCGCTCCACCGGGTGGCACCCCTGGCCCGGCGGGTAGACTGGCCCGACGATGCGCGATCTCTTCGACGAGTTCCTCGAGGAACTCCGCCGGGAAGCCGAGCGCCGCCGCCGGGAAGCCGGGCGCCGCCGGGAAGCCGAGCGCCGCCGGGAAGCCACGGAAGGTGGCGGTTCGGCTGCCGAGGCCCACCCGTCCGACGATCTCGACGAGGCTCCGGCTCCGACCGAGGAGGCCGAGGGGACGACCCGCAACCGGGGAGAGACCCGGGGACAGGAGGGCAGCGAGGGGCGGGAGGAGACGCCTGGGGATCGGGAAGAGCCCCTCGTCATCCGGGTCGGGGGTGGGTCCGGCCGGGGTCGCCCACCGCGACGCCGATCTCCCGGCGGCCCGAACGACGGCGCCCCGACCGGCGGCGAGATCCTCCGAGGCTTCCTTCGCCGCCTCGGGTTCGTGGCCGTCTTCGGCGGTGCCCTTCTCGTCGTCGCCCTCTTCGCCTTCGGCCTCGACCTGTGGACCGACGCCATCTGGTTCGAGAGCGTCGGCTACGCGGCGGTCTTCTGGACCCGGCTCTCGGCCCAGGGGACCCTGTTCCTCGCCGTCCTCGTCACCGCCACACTCGTCATCCTCGGCAACCTCTGGCTGGCCGGGCGGCTCACGCCGCCGCCGGGCGTGGGCCGAAGCGCCGTCGCGGCCTTCCTCGAACGTCTCACCGAGGTCGCCCGGGCCGCTGAACGTGACCCCTTCTCGGGCGGCGGTTGGTACCGGGGCCGCCCCGTCGGCCCGCGCCCCGTCGATGCGGGCTTCGAGCCCCCGAACCTCGTCCCCGTCGCCATCGTC
Organism: Chloroflexota bacterium; assembly: GCA_042408925.1. GTDB lineage: Bacteria > Chloroflexota > Limnocylindria > Limnocylindrales > CSP1-4 > BPIH01. The sequence goes on from JBHOQO010000139.1 coordinate 62,037, forward strand.
ACCCTCGCCGCCGTCGGCCTCCTCCTCGCCTTCGGCCTGGCGGGCTCGGCCGGTGCTCGCTGGGAGCTCGTCCTCCTCTGGCTGAACCGGGTGCCCTTCTCGCCGGCCGGCGAGGGTGCCGTCGTCGACCCCATCTTCGGGCGCGACATCGGATTCTTTCTCTTCGACCTTCCCTTCTTCCGGCTCGTCCAGTCGATCGCGAACGGGATCGTCCTGGGCTCCGTCGTCGTCGCCCTCGGCCGCTACCTCGCGGCGAGCCTCCAGGGGGCCGTCCCGTTCACGACCCCGATGCGGGTCCACCTCGGCGTCCTCGGCGCTCTCTACCTCCTGTCCGTCGCCGTCGGCTACCAGCTCGACAAGTACGAGCTCGTCTACAGCACCCAGGGGGTCGCCACGGGCGTCTCCTACACCGACGAAGCGGCCCGCTTCGTCGCCCTCGACACGCTGACGGTCATCGCCGCCCTCGCCGCGGCGTTCCTCGTCGGGGGTGCCTTCACCCGTTTCATCTGGCCCCTCGGCGGCGCCCTCGTCGTCTGGTTCGGGGCGTCCATCGTCCTCGGGACGATCTACCCCGAAGTCGTCCAGCGCTTCATCGTCGTCCCGAACGAGCTCGCTCGGGAGGAGCGGTACATCGCCAACAACATCGCCATGACCCGCCTCGCCTACGGCCTCGATACGTGGGAGCAGCGGCGCTACCAGGGGGAGGGTTCCCTCGACGAGGCGAAGGTCGCCGCCGAACAGGCAACCTTCCGGAACGCCCGCCTCTGGGACTACCGGCCCTTGCGGATCACCCTCGACCAGCTCCAGACGATTCGCCGCTACTACGAGTTCGTCGACGTCGACACCGACCGCTACCGCATCGATGGGGAGCTCCGACAGGTCATGCTCTCGGCCCGCGAGCTGGCGAAGGAGCGGAACCCGCAAGCGACGAGCTGGGTGAACCTGAAGATCACCTACACCCACGGGGTCGGCGTCGCGATGGTACCGGTGAACGAGGTGACCCCCGAGGGGCAGCCTCGCCTCCTCATTCGGGACATGCCGCCGGTCTCGAGCTCGGGGGCCCCGCGCCTCGACGAATTCCGGATCTACTTCGGGGAGCGGCCGAGCGACTACGTCATCGTCGGCGCCGTCCAGTCGGAGTTCGACTACCCGGCCGGAACAGAGGACGGGAGCGCCGACCTTGGGACCCGAACCCGCTGGCGGGGGACGACGGGGATCCGGCTCGACACGACCTTCGCTCGCCTCCTCTTCGCCCTCCGGTTCCGCGACCTCAACCTCCTCATCAGCGACCAGATCACCGCCGAGAGCCAGCTCCTCTTCCACCGCTCCCTCGGCGACCGGCTGCCCCGAATCGCGCCCTTCCTCCGCTACGACAAGGACCCGTACGTCGTCGTCCACGACGGGCGGCTCGTCTGGATCCAGGACGCCTTCACGGTGAGCTCCCGTTTCCCCCACGCCGAGCCCTTCGATCCGACGACCCTCGGTCCAGAGACGGGGCTCGGATCGGCAAGCTTCAACTACATTCGAAACAGCGTGAAGGTCGTCGTCGATGCCTACGACGGAACGACGACCTTCTACGTCGCCGATCCGAACGATCCGCTCATCCGGGCCTACGAACGCATCTTCCCGACCCTCTTCCGACCGATCGCCGAGATGCCGGCTGACCTCCGGGCCCACGTTCGCTACCCCGAGGAGCTCTTCAACGTCCAGACCCGGGTCTTCGCCCTGTACCACGTCACGAGCCCGGCCGCCTTCTACAACCGCGAGGACCTCTGGACCGTTCCGGCCGAGGCGCCGAGCCCGGGCCAGCAGAACCTGCCGATGGAGGCGTACTACGTCGTCATGCGGATGCCCGGCGAACCGGAGCCGGAGTTTCTCCTCCTCCAGCCGATGGTGCCGGTGAACCGACCGAACATGATCGCCTGGGTCGCAGCTCGGAACGACGGCGAGGCGTACGGCCAGGTCCGCTACTACCAGTTCCCCGAAGAAACGACGGTCTTCGGGCCGACCCAGATCGCGGCCCGGATCGACCAGGACCCGGTCATCAGTGCCCAGATCACGCTCTGGAGCCAGGCCGGCAGCGAGGTCATCCGGGGCAATCTCATCGTCGTTCCGGTCCAGGACGCCATCATCTACCTCCAGCCGATCTACCTCCAGTCCACGGGGAGCGCCTTCCCGGAGTTCCGGAAGATCGTCGTCGCCTCGCCGACCAGGGTCGTCTGGGGTGACAGCCTGGCCGAGGCGCTCCGCCTCCTCATCGCCCCCGGGCCGAGCCCGTCCCCGGGCCAGACGCCGTCTCCGGGTCCGACGCCGTCTCCGGGTCCGACGCCGTCTCCGGGTCCGACGCCGTCCCCGGGTCCGACGCCGTCCCCGGGCCCCTCGGTCGGGCCCGAGCCGTCGCTACCGAGCGACGTGGCGGGCCTCGTGGAGTACGCGAATCGCCACTTCCAGCTCGCCCAGGAGGCCCTCCGGAGCGGCGACTTCGCCCGCTACGGCGAAGAGATCCGGCTCGTCGAGGAGGCCCTCCGTCGCCTCGATGCCCTCGTTCGCCTTTCCCCGGCGCCGTAACCCACCCGCCGCCTCCGCCGGAGGACGAACGGCTCTGGCGGTCCCCGAGGCTCGAAGCTCGGAGGCGCGAGCCTCGGAAACGGTCGGCGGTGCCGTCGTTGCCAGCGTCCTCTTCGTCCTCGAACGGCCGGGCCTCGTGCCCCTCGGCCTGGCCGGTTTCCTCGTCCGGGGCGGCATCGTCCCACTCCTCCTGCCCATCGTCGTCTTGCCGACGCCCGTCGGTTTGGCCACGATCTTCGGGCCCGACATCGTCTCCGTTGCCCTCGCCGGGCCGAACCCGGGCATCATCCGGCTGGCGATCATCGGCACCCTCATCGCCGGCCTCTGGCTCGTCGCCAGCGGCGTCCTCGGCGCGGCTACCGACGTGGCCCTCATCGAGGCGGCTGGGGAAGCGCGCCAGGAGCGGTTCGAGGCTGTCGGGGCGGCGATGGAGGGACTGAGTCGAAGGCGTCTCATCGTCCGGGTGGCCATCGTTCGCTGGCTCGCTCACCTCCCCCTCGTCGTCGCCCTGGCCTGGGGGGTCGTGCGGATCATTGAGGCGACGTACGCCGAGCTCGTCCTCCCCTCGGACACGGCGACCCCGCTCGTCCTCCGGGTCCTCGCCGCGAGCCCCGATGCCGTCACGGCTGTCGCCCTCGCCTGGCTCGTCGGCGAGACGTGGGGCGGCCTGGCTGCCCGCTTCGTCGTCCTTGGCGGTCGCTCGGTCGTTGGCTCCCTCTGGGCAGGGCTTCGATGGCTCGCCGTCGCTCCGCTGCGCGGGTTGGCGACCATGGTCGTCACGATGGTCGTGCTCGGCCTCGTCGTCGGGGCCGGGATCGCTGGCTCCTCGACGGTCTGGTCGAGCCTCCGGCCGATCGTCCGCATTGACCCGGGCGGTTTCGGCATGGGGGCGGCGGTGCTCCTCCTCGTCGGAGTCTGGCTCGTCGGGGCCGCCGTCGTGGGGCTGATCGTGACCTGGCGAGCCGTCGTGTGGAGTCTCGTCGTCGACGTCGGGACGGAGCGGCACCGCCCCGGGAACCCGATCCGGTGATGAGACGAGGGAGCCAGGGCGCCGGATCCGAAAGGGGCCACTTCCGTCGGCGGCTCGGATCTGGCAGGCTTGTCCTGGCCTCGGCGAACGACGATCCGCCGGGGATGCGGAGGATGTGATGACGAGCGCCATGAAATGCCCGGCGTGCGGCAGCTCGGTCGCCAGCGGTCGCCTCTCGTGCCCGGCCTGCGGGGCGATCCTGGCCGCCGTCCGGGGTGGGCCGCGGGACGTCAGTCTGACCGGTGCTGGCCGTTCGAGCGGCCCGGCATCGTCGGCAACAGGGCCTCCGACCGAAGCGACCGCTGGTCAAGGCCCGAGCCCGGCGAGTGACCTCGCCGGCAGCTCCGCGCCGCCACCTCCCAGGGTCGACCGAGCGCTCGGCCTCGGACCGCCGCCGATTCGCCGCGATTGGGCAGGACCCGAGCCCTCCTCCGCGCTCGCCGAGTCGGTGCCCGGGTCCTATCTGCCGCCGAGCGCGATCTCCTCGTCGCCGCGAGCCGAACCGTCCCCATCCGCCTCGCTGGGCCGGGGCGAGACCCAGGCGTCCGGGGTGCCGGTCACACCGGGCGGCACCCCGGGCTCGAGCTCCATGGGGCGACCCTCCGCCCTCACCCTCCGCGCGCTCGGAGAGCCGACGGCGAGCTGGCTCGTCGTCGCCGGCTCGGCCCTCGGGCTCGTCGCCTTCCTCTTGCCCTGGTCCCCGAACGGGGTCATCGGCAGCCCGGGCGACGGGGGCTACCTCGGCCGGTGGGGACTGGCGAACGGTGCCTACATCGTCGTCATGGCGGCCGCCTTCGGCTGTCTCGCCGTCCAACTGCTGGAGACGCGGTTGCCGGCCGCCGTGCGCGACGGCGTCCTCCCGCTCGCCCTCGGGGGCTTCCTCCTCGGCCTGGCGTGGACCTACGTCGCGGGGCCCTTCGGAGCGGACCTCGGTGTCCAGGCGACCATCGTCGGCGGCCTCCTTCTCGTCCTGGGCGGCGGCCTTGGGGTCCGGACCGCGGCGTCACGCTCGGCCGGACCTCCCACGTCGTAAGGCAGACGAGCAAGCCGCCGCTCGCCTGTTACACTGCCCGGCAGCCGTCTTCCGGGCAGGAGCGGCGGGCACGGAGGCACCTGGCCCCTGATGATCGATCTTCAACCGCTCTTCGACTCGATCGGCGAGATCCTCGCCAGCCCGATCGTCCAGCTCGCCGTCCAGGCGACGGCGCTCTACGTCGTCGTCGTCTGGCTGGCGGCAGCGTACTGGGCCTTCCGCGACATGCAGCTTCGGACGGAGAACCCGATCCTGCCCTATGTGGCTGCGAGCTTCATCGTCCTCTTCACGCCGGTCTTCTTTCCCCTCGCCGTCTTCGTCTACCGGGTCATCCGACCACAGGAGAAGATCGACGAGGTGTACGAACGGACGCTGGCCGAGGAAGCGCTCCTCAACGAGGTCGAAGCCGTTCCCCACTGCCCGACCTGCCAGCGGCGCGTCCATCCGGAGTGGATCATCTGCCCGACCTGCCGGACCCGGCTGAACCGGGTCTGCCCGAACTGCTCCCGCCTCGTCGGCCTCGACTGGTCCCTTTGCGCCTGGTGTGGCAAGGACTTCGAGCGGCGCGATGTCGTGGCGGCGACCCTCGAGCCGCTGCCGGGCGGGCGCGAGGCGCTTCCGGCGGGTCGGGCGAGCCCGCTCCCGCGACTCGCCAGCGACCCGACGGCCGCCCTCGCCGCCGGGAACGGCCCCGTCGACGTCGAGGCGCGAACGGGGATCCGCGCGAGCACCCGGCGCTCGGCCCGATCGGCCGGCTCGGCTGACCCACTCCCGGAGCGTTGACCGGGTCGGAGCGACGTCCCGAAGGCTCGACGAGCTCCCGGCGCCGACCTCCCGGCCTCTTTTCCTTCACCATCGAGGGTCGACGGGCGCCCGGTCTCTTCGTCGTCGGCTGGCTGGCGTCGGTCGCCGGGGCAGGGCTTCTCATCGTCGGGCTCGGAGCAAGCGGCTTCCCGGCGACCGTTCTCGGCCTCGCGGGGCTGGCGGGCCTGGCCGTCGGCCTCACCGCCCTGGCGGGGTCGCAGGGGGTCGAGGGCCGCGTCGACGAGGGCGGATCACAAGGTGGCGCTCCAGCTCCCGGGGGTCTCCCGGGTCCCGAAGGCATCACTGGTCCCGAGGACCTCGCCAGGCCCGAGGACCTCGCCAGGCCAGAGGGCTTCGCCAGCCCCGAAGGCTTCGCCAGGCCCGGGGGCCGCCCAGGTCCCGGAAGCTACGGCGGCCCGTCGCCGGTCCTCGTCTTCGCGGCGGCGGTTCCCGTCGCCCTCCTCCTCTCGGTTGCCCTCGTGCCGATCCTCGGCCTCTTCGGTCTCGATCCGGACTCGCCGGCCGGCGCTTTCGCGGGACTTCTGGCGACGGCTGCTGCGTACCTCGGCCTCCTCCGTCTCGTCGTCGTCGGCACGGGCTCGCTGTCCTGGGCCGAGATGGGGCTCCGCCGTCCGCCCGGGCTCGTCCGAGAGCTCCTCTACGGAGCGGTCCTCGCCGTTCCGGTCCTCTATGGATCGGGGCTCCTCGCCCTCCTCCTCGGGGCGGTCTTCGCGCCGCCCGCGCCGCCCCTCCCCCCCGCCGGGGATCCGCTCGGGCGGGTCTTGAACCTCGTCAGCGGCGCGGTCCTGGCCCCCGTCGTCGAGGAGGTCTTCTTTCGGGGCTTCGTGACGACGGCCTGGCTTCGCCGCTACGGTCCGGCGGCGGCCATCCTCCGGGGCGCCCTCTTCTTCGCCTTTGCCCACGTCCTGACCGTCGGCGGGGAGACCTTCGCCGAGGGGCTCGAACGGGCGGCCTTCGCCTTCGTCGTCCGGATCCCGATCGCTCTCCTCCTCGGCTGGCTCTTCGTCCGGCGCGGCTCCCTCGCTGCCGCCATCGGCTGCCACGCCGCGTTCAACGGGCTGCCGCTCGCCGTCCTCGCCGTCGGCGGCTGACCATCGAGCGGGCGCCCGAGCCTCCTCCTCGTCCTCGCCCGCTTCCCCGTGGATCTCGTGAGCGGGGCGTGCGTTTTCGACGCCTGCGTGAGCCGGGTGCACATCCTGGGCCGGGGCGTGGAGCCCTTGTCAAGATGTGTGGAAATCCCTCCGGACCGGCTAGTCGGGACAGTGCTTCAGTTAGGCGGCAGGCACCTCCTCGCTCGGTGGCTCAGCGAGGATGCCGTCCTCGAAGCGGGCTCCCTCGACGACGAGGCGGA
>JBHOQO010000008.1:0-13061 GCA_042408925.1 Chloroflexota bacterium
CGCCGCTCCGCCTCGCGGCGGAGCTCCTCGAGGAACTCGTCGAAGAGATCACGCATCGTCGGGCCAGTCTACCGGTCGGGACCCGGCCGGAGCCGGTCCGCGCTCGGCGAGGCGGCCGACCGCGTCTCGAAAGGCGGTGAGGACGGCGCGGCCAAGCTCGTTCGGCCGGATCGTCGCGGCCCGAAGCGGCTCGAAACCGATCGCCGCCCGGATCGCCGCCGGCGCCCGCCAGGGGCGGTTCGGATCGTCGGGTGGGAGGACCGGAGCGAGGCGGATCGCGAGCCGCCCGGCCTCCTCGCGGATGAGGCCGGAGAGGCCGCCGGCGAGGATCGGGCCGAGGCGGGCGACGGGCGGCTCGGGCGGCGGACCCGCGGCCGGGGCGAGATCGCGGAAGCTCACGACCCCGGTCTCGTCGGCGACCCAGAGGACGGCGAGCCACCAGTCGTCGCCGGCGTCGCCCGGTCGGGAGCAGCCGACCTCGAGCCGTCGGTCGTGGACCGTCAGCGGGAGGGGCCGCAGGTACGAGGGGCCGGGCGGTGGGAGGCGTTCGGGCATCGACGTCGCGGAGCGTACCCCGGCCGGGCCATGCGCGATGACGCCGAGTCATGCGGGCGCATCCGCACGGACGTTGCGGAACCGCGGGAGGCTCGGGCCGAACGGTGCGGCCGCTACGGCTCGGGGAGCGACCCCTCGTCCGGGCTGACCCTCGTCACGCCGAGCGCCGGCGCCTCGGCGGGCCGCTCCGTCCCCACCCCGCCCTCGGTCGGCGACGCCGCGGCCGGCCGCCGCTCGGCGATCCGCATCGCCGGCATGACCCGGACGGCGAGGAGCCACGCTCCGGCGCCCGCGACGGCGAGGAGGACGTAGATCCAGGTCAGCCCTCCGGCGAGGCTCGCCCGGACCGCCTCGAGCTCGGCGTCCGGGATCCGGAGCCGGGCGATCGGGTCGAGGACGGCGCTCGCCGTCGGGCCGACGGCGGTCGCCAGGAGCGCCCCGAGCAGCCCGGTCCCCAGCGCCCCGCCGATCGTCCGGCTGAACTGGACGAGCCCGGTCGCCTGGCCCCGCTCGTGCCAGGCCACCGAGGTCTGGATCGCAACGAGGAGCGGGGTCGTCGTCAAGCCCATCCCCAGCCCCGTCATCGCCGTCGACGCCACCGCCGTCCAGAGCGACCCGGCGGCGCCCGCCCCGACGAGGAGGCCGCTGCCGAGGAGCAAGAGGAACGTCCCGACGAGGACGACCGGCCGGACCCCGATCCAGAGGATCGCCCGTCCGGCGACGATCGAGCCGATCGGCCAGCCGATGCTCATCGCCCCGATGACGAGACCCGCCTCGAGGGGCGAGCCGCCCAGCACGCCCTGGACGAGGGGCGGGACGTAGGCGGTGAGCCCGAACATGACGACGCCGGCGAGGGTCCCGATGCCGAGGCCGGCGGCGACGATCGGCCGGCGGAGGAGCGGGGGTGAGATGAGCGGCTCGGCGGCGGTCAGCTCGCTCCGGACGAACGCCCCGAGGAGGACGAGCGTGCCGAGGAGGAGCAGGACGACCGTCGGAGTGAGCGACCGGAGCTCGCCGAGCTCCGAAGCGACGAGGAGGAGCCCGGCGACCCCGCCGGTCAGCGAGACCGCCCCGCCGAGGTCGAGGCGGTGGCGGCGGATCTCCCCGTGCTCGTGGAGGAACGCCCCGATCAGGCTCGCCGCGACGAGGCCGACCGGGACGTTGAGGTAGAAGGCCCAGCGCCAGCCGATCGTCCCGGTGATGAGCCCGCCGAGTCCCGGGCCGACGACGGCCGCCACGCCCCAGACGCTGCTGAACAGGCCCTGCATCCGGGCTCGCTGGCGCGGCTCGAAGATGTCGCCGACGATGGTGAAGGCGATCGGCTGGACCGCCCCGGCCCCGAGCCCCTGGACCGCCCGGAAGGCGATGAGCTCGAACATCGAGCGGCTCTGGCCGCAGAGGGCCGATCCACCGACGAAGAGAGCGAGGCCGACGAGGAAGATCGGCTTGCGTCCGTGCTGGTCGGCGAGGGTCGAGAAGATCGGCACCGTCGTCGTCGCCGTGAGCAGGTAGGCGGCAAAGACCCAGCCGTACTGCTCGATCCCGCCGAGCTGGCCGATGATCGTCGGCATCGCCGTCCCGACGACGGTTGAATCGAGGGCCGCCACGGCGATCCCGGCCATGACGCCGAGGCTGATGAGGACCTGCTGCCTCGTGATCGGCGGCTCTCGATCGGGGGCGGAATCGGCCGGATTGACCACGAGTGTGCAGTCTAGCCGCTCGCCCCTCCTCGCCCGCGACGGCGGGCCGCGTCGATCCGGCGTGCCGACCGAGCGGTCAGGAGGCGGTCGGTTCGCTCGGCGGCCCCGGGGCGGCACCGGCGCCGGGACCGGGGCGCCGACCCTGGAGGAGCTCGTCGGCCTCGATCGCCCCGACCTCCGCCGAGAGGTCGGTCAGCTCGGCCGCCAGCGCCAGCCGGAGCATCTCGCGCCGGACCTCGGGCGCCGGCGGATCGAGGGCCCCCGGCGCGGCCGGGGTCGTCGGCTCGGATTCGGCCTCGCCGCTCAGCCAGGTGAGGAGCTTGCTCCGTCGGCGCCGCTCCATCGAGCGGACGCTCCAGAGGACGGCCTGCGGGTCGACGGCGGTCACGCCCGGGAGCTGCGGCTCCTCGGCGGCCCGGAGCGTCGCCCCGCACGACGGACACCGCTCCGGCTCGCCGGCGAGGGCGGCGGAGCACCAGGGGCAGACGGGCGCGCCGGGCGACGACGGGGCCGGTTCCTCGACGCTCATGGCGGGAACGATACTGCGGGCGCCGCGGCGCGTCATGGCCCGATCGTCATGGCCGGGATCGCTCGCTCCCCGGCCTCACTCCCACTCGATCGTCGCCGGCGGCTTGCTACTGATGTCATAGACGACCCGATTGACGCCCGGGACCTCGTTGACGATCCGGGTGCTGATCCGGGCCAGGACGTCGTAGGGGAGCTTCGCCCAGTCGGCCGTCATCCCGTCTTCGGAGGTCACCGCCCGAACGGCAACGACGTTCGCATACGTCCGCCCGTCGCCCATGACCCCGACGGAGCGGACCGGGGTGAGGATCGCGAAGCTCTGCCAGAGGCTCCGGTAGAGCCCGGCCGCCTTGATCTCGTCGATGACGATCCAGTCCGCCTCGCGAAGGGTCTCGAGGCGCTCGGCCGTCACCTCGCCGATGATCCGGATCGCGAGCCCCGGACCCGGGAACGGCTGGCGCATGACCATCGCCTCGGGGAGGCCGAGCTCCAGGCCGACGGCCCGGACCTCGTCCTTGAAGAGGTAGCGGAGCGGCTCGATGAGCTGGAAGCGGAGGTCCGGCGGCAGGCCGCCGACGTTGTGGTGGGTCTTGATCTTCGCCGCCGCCTTCGTCTCGGGGGCCGTCGATTCGATGACGTCGGGGTAGAGCGTCCCCTGGGTCAAGAAGTCGATCCGGCCGAGCTTCGCCGCTTCCTCCTCGAAGACCCGGATGAACTCGTCACCGATGATCTTCCGCTTCTGCTCGGGGTCGACCACCCCGGCCAGGCGAGCGAGGAAGCGCTCCTTCGCGTCGACCATGACGAGCCGCATCCCGAGGTTCCGCTCGAAGGTCTGGCGGAGGAGCTCCGATTCCTTCTTCCGCATGAGGCCGTGGTCGACGTAGATGCAGGTGAGCCGGTCGCCGACGGCCCGGTGGACGAGGGTCGCCGCGACGGCCGAATCGACGCCGCCCGAGAGGGCGCAGATGACCTTCCCCTCCGAGCCGGTCGCCTCCGCGTGCTCGTCGACCCGGCGGCGGATGTCGGCGACGGTCTGCTCGATGAAGTTCGCCGGGGTCCAGGTCGGCCGCGCCCCGGCAATCCCGAGGACGAAGTTCCGGAGGATGTCGCGGCCGCGGGGCGTGTGGACGACTTCGGGATGGAACTGGATCCCGTAGAGTCGCCGCTCCGGGTCGGCGAGCCCGGCGTACGGCGTCGCCGAGGTCTGGGCCGTGGCGTGGAAGCCCGGCGGCGGGCGGAGGATCGAGTCGCCGTGGCTCATCCAAACCGGCTGCTCGCGTTCGAGGCCGGCGAAGAGGCCGTCCTCGGCGGTGATCGAGACCGAGGCCGGCCCGTACTCCCGCTTCGTCGCCGGAACGACGTCCCCGCCGAGCTCGTGGGCCATGAGCTGCAGGCCGTAGCAGATCCCGAGGACCGGGACCCTTCCGGTCCAGATGGCCGGGTCGGGCCGCGGCGCCCCGGGCTCGTAGACTGAGGCCGGGCCGCCGGAGAGGATGATCGCCTTCGGCCGCCGGCGCTCGATCTCCGACCACGGCGTGTCGAAGGGGAGGAGCTCGGAGTAGACGTTGAGCTCCCGGACCCGGCGGGCGATGAGCTGGGCGTACTGGCTCCCGAAGTCGAGGACGACGACGGTGTCGGGCTCGGCTCGGCCGCCGCCGGGGCGGTCGTCGGCGGGGCGGGCGGGGGGCGGGGCCTTGAGGGCCGTTTCGAGGTACGCCTCGACCTCGGCGTCGTCGGGGGCGAGGACGCGGTGTCCGGCGTTCGCCGGCTCGCCGTGGACGGTTCGGCCCCGGGTCGCCGGCCGCGCTCCCGGTTTGGGATCGGGGGGACCGTCGGGGGCGGCGGCCGCGGCAGTCGGGGCGGTCGGTTCCGCCTCGGGTCGGTCGGTCACCGGTTGCGGGCTCCTCGGATCGTCACGCCTTGAGGATACCGGCCCGCTTCACCGCGACGTGGCATCGCCGACCCTGGGCCGGAGCCGGAATGCCGGACCGGCCCCGAGCCGTTCGGCTGGGGTGCCGTACCGGAGGATGAGCTCTCGGATCGCTCGAGCCGCGCCCGCGCCGTCGAGGAGCTCCGCGTCGGCTTCGAAGGTGCGATCCCCGATCGAGACCCGGCAGCGCGGCTCGGCGAGGAGGTTGAGCGCCCAGTCGGCATCGGGACGGCCGGCGGCGACGAGGAGCGACCCGTCGGGCTCTTCGACGAAGCCGACGGCGACGGCGACCGGGCGGCCGGTCCGACGACCGCGCGTCACGAGCCGGGCGGCTCGGCCGTCGGCGACCATCGCCGCGGCGACGGGGTCGAGCACCTCGTCGAGCGCCTCGGCCGGTTCGGCCCGCTCGCTCAACCGCGGCGCAGTTGCCAGCTCTTCCCCTCGCTCACGATCGCCGGGGCGTAGACGATCTCGACCGCCTGCATCTCGCGGATCGTCCGGGCGCCGAGGGCGGCCATCGACTGGCGAAGGGCGCCGACGAGGTTCTCCGAGCCGTCGGTCACCCGGGCCGGCCCGAAGAGGATCCGCTCGAGCGGCCCGACGGTTCCGACCCGGATCCGCGTCCCCCGCGGCAGGACCGGCGAGGGGGCGGCCATCCCCCAGTTCGTCCCCCGGCCCGGCGCCTCCTCGGCCCGAGCGAGGGGCGAGCCGAGCATGACCGCGTCGGCGCCGGCGGCGATCGCCTTGGCGATCTCGCCGCCGCGGCGCATCCCCCCGTCGGCGACGACGGGGACGTACCGTCCCGTCTCGGCGAAGTAGGCGTCCCGGGCCGCGGCGACGTCGCTGATCGCGGTGACCTGGGGGACGCCGATCCCGAGGACCTCCCGGGTCGTGCAGGCGGCCCCGGGGCCGACGCCGACGAAGATCGCCGCCGCCCCCTGCTCCATGAGGGCGAAGGCCGCCTCGGCGTTCGTCGTGTTGCCGACGGCGACGGGGATCGGCATGAAGCGGGTGAACTCGGCGAGGGAGAGCGGCTCGTAGCCGGTTGCCAGGTGGCGGGCCGAGGAGACCTGGGACTGGACGAGGAAGAGGTCGGCACCGTGCTCGGCGCAGAAGGGTCCCCAGCGTCGGGCGGCGGCCGGGGTCGCGGCGACGGCGGCTGGTGCGCCGGCGGCGTGGAGCTCGTCGATCCGCCGGGCGACGAGCTCTTCCCGGATCGGGGCCGTATACGCCTCGGTGAGGACCGCCTGGACCTCGTCGTCTGGGGCGGCGGCGATCCGGGCGAGGACGGCGTCCGGGTCGTCGTAGCGGGTCTGGACCCCCTCGAGGTTGAGGACGGCGAGGCCCCCGAGGCGGGCGAGGGCCCCGGCGAGACGGATGTCGACGACGGCGTCCATGGCCGCGGCGAGGATCGGGATCTCGAGCCGCAGGCCGCAGAAGGTCTGGGCGAGCTCCACGTCGGCCGGCTCGACGGTATCGGTCCCCGGGGCGAGGGAGACGTCGTCGAAGCCGTACGTCGGCCGGATCGAATCGACCTTGCTCCGGAAGGCGCGCCGGCGGGCGCCGAGGTCCGGGGAGCCGGTCGCCGGCTGGGGGGTCGGAGTCTCCGGCAGCTCGAGGCCGCCGGGGGTGCCGTGACGATCGAGCAATCGGGGTCCTCCGCTGGCGTCGGTCGTGGTTCGGGAGTCTACCGCGTCGGGTGCTTCGGCCGCCGGGCGATCCGCTCCCCGTCGAGGCTCAGCTCGAACCAGCGGGCCGTCGCCGGATTGAGGAGCCGGCGCTCGATCCGATCGATCGATTCGGCGTAGGCCGGCCAGACGGCGAGGGCGAGCGCCTCGTCGCGGGTCGCCCAGCGGTGGGCGTCGTGCTCGGCGGAGAGATGCGCCTCGACGTCGGGCCGGACCCGGACGGCGAAGGCGACGGCGGTGACGACGGCGTCGGTCCCCTCGTCGTAGAACTCGTACGTCTGGTCGAGGTCGTAGAAGCCGTCGATCGCGGTCCGGCCGAGGCCGGTCTCCTCCTCGACCTCGCGCAGGGCCGCGGCGGGGACCCGCTCGCCGGGCTCGATGCCCCCGGTCACGCACTGCCAGAGGCCGGCGAAGATCCGGTCGGCGGCGCGCCGGATGAGGAGGTACTGCGGCCGCGCGTCGGGGGCCGGGACGCGAAAGACCCAGCACTCGACGAGGTCGGGGCGGCGGGCCACCCTAGAGTCGCTCGAAGCGCTCGACGGGGACGACGAAGACAGTCGCTCCGCCGACCTCGACCTCCAAGGGATACGGCATGAAGAACTCGCCCGGCTCCATGATCGGCGGCATCGGGTTTACAACCTGGGTCCGGGCGGTGCAGTTCTCGCGGACGATGGCGAGGACGTCGTCGACCTGATGGTCCTCGACGCCGACGATGACGGTCGCGTTCGACTGCTTGAGGAAGCCGCCGGAGCTGTGGAGCCGCGTCGCCCGGTACTCCCGCTCGAGGAGGGCGTCGACGAGGGCACCGGCGTCCTCGTTGTGGACGATAGCGACGACGAGCTTCATCGTTCGAGTATAGGGATCGGGCGGCTGCGGACACACCCGTTCGCCGATGCGCGTACGCATCCGAACGTCCGTGCCGGCGGCGGCCGACCCGCTCCCGCGCCCGGTCGCGGGCGCGTGCACCCGGTGCACATTCTGGAGGCCCGGTCGGCCCCCGAGGCGGCCGGCCTGTCGGTTCTGTGCATGGGGGGCACGCGGTCGGCAGGCCGACAGCGGGCGAGCGGCCGGGATGTCGGATTCGTGTCGGGGGTGCACGCCGACGAGGGGCACCGGGGCCCGGAGGCGCGACGATGTGCACCCCGTGCACGCCGCCGCCGGAACCGTGCACCGGGTGCACAGGATCGGCGGGTGGGGCCGGCAGCCGAGGCGGCACCGGGCGCCCCCGGATCGAGAACGACCGGCTCGTCCCCCTCGCCTCCTCCGGCCCGACGGCGACGGCGATCGACCTCGCCATCGCCCGTCGCTTCACGGCGCCCGGCATGCGGCGGTTCCGGCGCGGAGCCAGCCCCCTCCTCCACGTGCGCCTCCTGCGGCTCGACGGAACCTGGAACCACTCCTGGTCCCGACGCGTCGCCGCAGCCCGTCGACCCCGGCCCGTGGCGGCCGAAGCCAGCACAGAAGAAGGGATGCTTCCCTGCGCGCCCACGTCGGCCGGCGGCGTGGCACAATCGAGCGATCCAGTCGCGGGGAGGGGAGGTGCCGATGTCGAGCCCGGAAGAGATCGCCGACACGATCGCGGGGTTCACGCTCTTCGCGGACCTCCCGGCCGCCGGCCTCGCCGAAGTCGCCCACGAGTTCGAGGAGCTCTGGTTCGCCGACGGCGATCGGATCCTCCGCCAGGGCCTGACCGGTTCGGGCTTCTACGTCATCCTCGACGGGGAGTGCTCGATCCGGATCGACGGCCTCGAGCGGGCCGTTCTCGGCCGGGGCGACTTCTTCGGCGAGGTGTCGATCCTCCTCGGCGAGCCGCCGATCGCCGACGTCGTGGCGACCCGGCCGGTCCGCTGCATCCACCTGGCGGGGCCCAAGGTCGAGGGCTTCCTCGTCGACCACCCGCGGGTCATGTACCGGATGCTCCAGGCCCTGGCCCGGCGCTTCCGGACCGTGAACCGCTGGCGCAGCTGAAGGCCGGCGCGGTGGCCCGCGGGCGTCCCGACGGGCGGCCCTTCCCGCCGGGCGACTACCCGCTCGTCGTCGTCGGGAGCGGCCCCGGCGGGCTCCAGACCTGCTACTGGCTCGCCCGGTTCGGCGTCGACCACGCCGTCCTCTCGGCGGACGCGGCCCCGGGCGGGATGTTCCGCCGCTGGCCCCTGTTCCAGCGCCTCCTCTCCTGGACGAAGCCCCACGCCCTCCCCGACCGGACGGCGCGGGGCTTCGAGCGCTACGACTGGAACAGCCTCCTCGCCGAGGAGCCCGAGCTCCGCGGGCTGGCCGCGACGTTCATGGACGGCACGAGCTCGTTCCCCTCGCGACCGGAGATGGAGGCGAACCTCGTCGCCTTCGCCGAACGGGCCGGCGTCGTCGTCCGCTACGGCTGTCGCTGGACCGGGACGCGGCGCGAGGAGGGGCCGTCCGGGCCTCGCTTCGTCCTCGAAACGACGGACGGCGAGTACCGCGCCCCGGTCGTCGTCTTCGCCGTCGGGGTCGCCGAACCGTTCCGGCCCCCGATCCCGGGGATCGAGCTCGCCCACCACTACGCCGCCGTCCGGGCCCCCGAGACGTACGCCGGGCGACGGATCCTCGTCATCGGAAAGCGGAACTCGGGCTTCGAGCTGGCCAACGGGCTCCTCCCCTGGGCCGCCTCGATCGTGCTCGTCTCGCCCTCGCCGGCGAAGCTCTCGGTCGTGACTCGCTCCCTCGTCGGGGTCCGGGCCCGCTACGTCCAGCCCTACGAGGACTTCGCCCTTGGTGGCGGGGTCGGCCTCCTCGACGCGGCCGTCGAACGGATCGAGCGGCTCGACGGCGCCCTCGCCGCCCGCCTCCGTCCCAGCGACGGCGGCGAGGCGCTGACGGTCGTCGCCGACGAGGTCATCGAGGCGACCGGCTTCGCGGCGCCCGTCGGGGACCTCCCGGCCCTCGGCGTCGCCGTCGTCGGTCAGGCCCGGGTTCCGGCCCAGACCGCCTGGTGGGAGAGCGCGAGTGTTCCGGGGATCTTCTTCGCCGGGACGCTCAGCCAGGGGAGTGGGGGGTTGAAGAAGCACGGCCAGCCGTCGAACAGCGGCGCCGTCCACGGCTTTCGGTACAACGCCCGGATCCTCGCCCGGCGGCTGGCGGCGACCGTCGCCGGGCGACGCTTCGAGACGCCGCCGATCCCGGAGGGCGAGCTCCTCGACCGGCTCCTCGAAGAGGCGACCCTCGGCCCGGAGCTCTGGCACCAGAAGGCGTACCTGGCCCGAGTCGTCGCGGTCGACGCGGGGTCCGGATTGCGGGACGAGGGGATCGTGCCCTTGGCTGCCTTCGTCGACGGGGGGGACCCCGAGGCGGCGACGGCGGTCGCGATGACCGTCGAGGCGAACGCCGACGGCGAGATCTACCCGGTCGTCTACGTCCGGGACCGGGGCCGGATCGCCGAGCACGTCCTACCGGGCGATCGGCTCCACGAGTTCCGGACGGCGGCCCACCGCCGGGCGCTGGCCGCGGCCCTTCGGCCGGTCGTCGGGAACCTCGGCGCGGGCTGATCGTGCCGGCCGACGGCGGCGGACATCGGCGCCCGCCGGGCCGTACGATGGCGACCGGGATGCCCGAACCGCCGACGCCCCCGAGCCCCCCGAACCCCTGGCGCCGCCTCGATCGGCGACTCGTCTACGCGAACCCCTGGATCGAAGTCGTCGAGGACCGCGTCGTCCGACCGGACGGCGCGCCCGGGATCTACGGCGTCGTCCGCTTCCGAAACCGGGCCGTCGGGGTCGTCGCCTTCGAGCCGCCGGACCGCCTGCTCCTCGTCGGTCAGTACCGCTACACCCTCGACGCCTACAGCTGGGAGATCCCCGAGGGCGGCGTCCCGGAGGGTGAGGATCTCCTTGCCGGCGCCGCCCGCGAGCTCGCCGAGGAGACCGGCTACCGCGCTCGGCGCTGGCGGATGCTCGCGCGGACCCATACCTCGAACTCGGTAACCGACGAGGTCGGGGCGATCTTCCTGGCGAGCGAGCTCGTCCCGGGCGAGGCCCGGCCCGACGGGACCGAGGATCTCGCCCTCCGCTGGGTCTCGGTCGCCGAGGCGCTGGCGATGATCGAGCGGGGCGAGCTGACCGATGCGCTGAGCCAGATCGGGATCCTGCGGCTCGCCCTCGAGCTCGGGATCCGGCCTCGGGCGGGGGAGCCCCCGAGCGAGGGCTGACGAGGGCCGCCGGCGGGCGCCGCCCGTCGGAGGTCAGGGGCGGCTCGGGCGTGCGCCGAGGAGCCGGGCGTCGCGCCAGACCCGGCAGAGGAGCTCGGCGTGCTCGAGCCGATCGACGGCCTCCTCGATCGTCGCGCCGTGGGCGACGACCCCGTGGCGCTCGAGGAGGAGGGCGTGCCGGGGCCGATCCGGAGCGGCGGCGCGGAGCGTCGCCTCGATCCGCTCGGCGAGGTCGGGGCTTCCGGGCGGGGCGAAGGGGACGACCGGAACGTCGGGGAGGAGGAGGGCGGTCTCGGGCAGAACCGCCGGATCGGGTGCCTCGCCGGCGAGGGTCAGGGCGAGGGCGGCCGGCGGGTGGGCGTGGACGACGGCGCGGACATCGGGGCGGGCCCGATAGATCGCCCGGTGGATCGCCAGGTCGGAGGTCGGGCGAGGGAGGACGGCGGCCTCGGCAGCCGGGTCCGGCTCGAGGCCGACGAGGACGAGGTCGCCGGGGCGGAGCTCGTCCTTCCGGCGGCCGCTCGGGGTGACGAGGAGCGTCCGCTCGGCGAGGCGAACCGACGCGTTCCCCTCGGCGGCGACGATGAGGCCTCGGGCGGCGAGGCGGGCGCAGGCGTCGACGACGGCCGTCCGGGCGGCGAGGGTCGGGTCCACGGCCCCATCGTACGGGGCGGCGGGGGACGGTGCGCGGCCCGTCGCGCCGTGCCGGAGACGGAGCGGCCGGCGCCCCGGGTGGGGCGCCGGCCGGAGAGGAGGGGCCGTGACGATCGGGGTCAGCGATGGGCGACCTCGAGGGCCTCCCGGGCGAGGGCGTACGCCTCGTCGTGGCGGCCGAGGGCGGCGAGCTCGTCGGCCCAGGCGCTCAGGACCTCCCGGAGACGAGCCGTGGCGCCCTGGCTGCGGGCCAGCTCGGCAGCCTCGGAGAAGCCGGCGACGGCCTCCTCGTGGCGCCCGAGGGCGGCGAGGGCCTTGGCCCGGGTGATGAGGGCCTGGAAGCGGGCCTTCGTGTTCCCGGCCTCGGTCGCCGCCGCGACGGCCTCGTCGGCGAGGGCGAGGGCGCCGTCGGCGTCGCCCCGGGCGAGGGCGATCTGGGCCTCGGTGTCGAGGATGTGGCCGAGCTGCCAGGCGTCGCCGAGGGTCCGGGCCCGCTCCCGGGCCGCCGCGACGAGCTGGGTCGCCCGGTCCTTGCTCGAGGTCGCCAGATAGGCGAGGGCGAGGTGGTTCTGGAGGTTGACGGCCTCCCGCTCGGCGTCGGCGGCCTCGAGGAGGGCGAGGGCCTTCGTCCCGGTCCGGATCGCCGCCTCGTGGTCGCCGACCTCGCGGTACGTGATGGCGAGGCTGAAGAGGACGGTTCCGCGGCGGCGGGTGTCGAGCTCGGCGGCGATCGCCTGGGCCTCTTCGAGGTAGGCGAGGGCGGCTTTGTAATTGCCTTCGTTCTGCTCGACCATCGCGAGGGCGACGAGGACCCGGATCCGGAAGTCCGAGGTGACCGAGAGGCCGTCCCGGACGGCGTCGAGGATCCCGCGGAGGAGCGAGCGGGCCTCGTCGTGGTTCTCCCGCTGGTGGTGGGCGGCGGCGAGCCAGTAGCGGGCGGCCGCCGCCTCGGCGGCCCGGCCGAGCCCGTCGTAGAGCTCGGCCGCCTCGGCGGCGGGGGCGATCGCCTCGGCCGGCCGGTCGAGGCGGTAGAGGGCCTCGGCCATCCCGGCCAGGATCCCGGCCCGGGCCGCCCGGTCGGTCGTCGTCTCGACCAGCTCCCGGTAGCCGTCGAGGGCGGCCGAGAAGTCGCCGGAGGCGAGCCGGAGGTCGGCCTGGAGGCGGGCCCAGGCGGCGTCGTAGTCAGTGAGGAGATCGGTCGCCGTCACCCCGAGGCGGCCGGCCAGGTAGTTCAGGGCCGCCATCGACGGTTTGACGAGGCCGTTCTCGAGGGCGCTGACGTACGCCTTCGTGTACCGCTCGCCCGCCAACTGCTGCTGGGTCAGCCCGGCCCGGAGGCGGGCTGCTCGGAGGCGGCGACCGATGGCCGCCGCAAGGGGCCGGTCGTCGACGACGACCCGGCGCCGAAGTCTCGTTCGCGCGTTCATGGCCGCCATTGTACATGAACGTCCAACGCTCGTTGACGCCGGCGAAGAAGGCATCGAGGGGGACGCCGAGGCGTTCCGTCAAGAGGACGAGGGCGGGGAGCGAGGGGATCGTCAGACCCCGCTCGACGGCCGAAACGAAGGCCCGGGTCAAGGGCCAGCCGACCTCGGCCTGGGTCAACCCCCGTTCGAGCCGCCGCCGGCGGAGCTCGGCCCCGACGGCGAGGGAGAGGGCCGAGGCGTCTTCCGCCAGAAATTGTTTAGCAATACTTGACTTTGCCACGGAAAGAGCCTAGCATGCATCCCGCAGTCGTGCTCCGCCGCAACGGGAAGCGAGGCGCACGGTGCGCCCACCGGCGGCCGGCTGCAGGAGGTCATCGATGCGCGCTTCGGCCCGGCTCCGGA
>JBHOQO010000140.1:0-7206 GCA_042408925.1 Chloroflexota bacterium
GGAGTTCAGACGTCGCGAGCGCTCGCTGCCGCTGAGTCGCTCTCGGAGCAGGGGATCGAGGCGCTCGTTCTCCACCTCCCCAGCCTCAAGCCCATCGACCGATCAGCGATCGTCGAAGCCGCGAGGCGGACCCGGCTCGTCGTTACGACCGAGGAGCACACGATCATCGGTGGTCTCGGCGGAGCCGTCGCCGAAGTCCTCGCCGAAGAGCTGCCGACCCGGGTCGTCCGAAACGGCATTCAGGACACGTTCGGGGAATCGGCACCCAACGAGGCACTCCTGGACAAGTACGGCCTGTCGGCCGCGCGCGTCGCCGACGTGGCTCGCGCGGCGCTCCGCACCGCAACGGAGGTCGCCATCCGATGAACCGGGAGAAGATCGGGATCGCCGCGGGTCTGGCGGCCGACGTTCGCGCCGCCACCGAGCGCCGCGCGGACTGGATCGTGGAGCACCTTCGGTCGGTCATTCGTATCCCGAGCGAGACCGGCGCCGAAGGGTCGGTCGCGGCCCAGTACCGAGCGACGCTCCTCGAGCTTGGACTTCAGGTTCGAACGGAAACCGTCGACCGCGAGCGGGTGGGCGACGCGTACCCGTTCTGGGAGACCGAGCAGGACCTGGAGCTCCGCCCGAACGTGTTTGGTCGCTGGTCCGTCGGACGGTCGCGCCCGGTCGTGGCCCTCAACGGACACGTCGATGTCGTACCACCGGGCGACCGGTCAGCTTGGATGGTCGACCCGTACGGTGGCGAGATCCGCGACGGGCGGGTCCTGGGTCGCGGGGCGGCCGACATGAAGGGCGGCCTGGCCGCCGCCATCGGAGCCGTTGCCGTCCTCAAGGACCTGGGGATCGAGCCGGCGATCGATGTCGAGATTCAGTGCGTCATCGGCGAGGAGGGTGGAGGGCTCGGGACGATCGCTGCCATTCGGCAGGGGACGTCCCCCAGCGCGGCCGTCGTCCTCGAACCGACCGAGCTGGCCCTTGTCCGGGCTCAGGCAGGGATCCTCAAGTTCACCCTGGAGGTCCCGGGCCTGGCCGCTCACACCTCGGCTCCCTGGTTGGGCGTGTCGGCGTTCGAGAAGCTGGGCCTCCTGTACGACCGGCTCGTCGCCCTGGCAGATGAACGGCATCGGCGCGTCGGGCATCCGCTCTTTCACCGCTGGGCGCATCGAGCGCCCTTCGCCGTCGGCCTCGTTCGAGCTGGCCACCATGCTTGGACGGTCCCCGATCGAGCCACGGCATCGGGTCGGTTCGGCGTCCTCCCGGGCGAGGACCTCGAGGATGCCCGCCGGGCCTTCGAGGAGGCGATCGCCGCGGTGAGCGACGCCGACCCTTGGCTTCGGGAGCACCGACCCACCGTCCACTGGAGCCACGGCGCCTTCCCGGGCTGGGAGACGGCGCCCGACACAGCCGTCGTGCGCAACCTTCGCTCTGCACTCACCACGCTCCGTGGCACGGCGGTCGAGGAGGGGGTGCTCTACGGATCGGACGCCAGTCACTTCGTCCGGCTAGCGGGAGTCCCGGCCGTCATCTTCGGTCCGGGGAGCATCGCCGACGCCCATATCCCGAACGAATCGGTGCTCATCGAGGACGTACTCGTGGCGGCCCAGGTCCTCGCCCTGGCGCTGGCGACGTGGGAGGAGGAACGCGATGCCGACTGACAGCCAGCTCCGTGCCGATGCGATCCGGTCGAGGGAGCGTGCCGTCCTCGCCCCGGGAGCTCCCGGTCACGATCATGTCGTCTGGCGAGAGGCCCACGGCGCCGTCGTGACCGATGTCGAGGGCCGCCAACTGATCGACTTCACCTCGGGCGTGCTCGTTGCCAACGTCGGCCACGCCCATCCTCGGGTGGCCGCGGCGATTGCCGAGCAAGCCGCTAAACTCCTCAACGCCTACGACGCGCCGCATCCCCTGCGGGCCGAGCTCGCCGAGCGACTCGTCGCTCTGGCCGGACCACCGATCGAAGCGGTCGCCTTCCTCACGACGGGCGCGGAGGCGATCGATGCCTGTCTCCGAATCGCTCGGGCGGCGACCGGTCGCCACAGCGTCGTCGCCTTCACCGGGGGCTTTCACGGCAAGTCGCTGTCGGCCCTCTCCGTCGGCGGCCTCCGCGCCACGCGCTGGGGCACCGGCCCCACCCTCCCGGGTGTCCTCGTGGCGCCGTACCCAGACCCGTATCGACCGCCGGTCGGCGACGGCGACGACCTCGTCGGCCGGTGTCTCGAGCTCGCCGACCAGCTCATCGACGCGAACCTGACCGAGGAGCCGGCCGCCATCCTCGTGGAGCCGTATCTCGGGGCGGGCGGCTGCGTCGTTCCCCCTGCCGACTTCCTGCCCCGGCTTCGGAGTTTCGCGGATCGGCGAGGCGCGCTCCTCATCATCGACGAGGTCCAGGCTGGGTTTGGTCGGA
Source organism: Chloroflexota bacterium (assembly GCA_042408925.1). Taxonomy (GTDB): domain Bacteria; phylum Chloroflexota; class Limnocylindria; order Limnocylindrales; family CSP1-4; genus BPIH01. Next base: position 2,408 of record JBHOQO010000140.1, read on the forward strand.
CCGGCACGCTCTTCGCCTTCCAGCGATCGGGCGTCCGGCCGGACCTCGTCGCCGTAGCCAAGGGCATCGCCTCGGGAATGCCGATGAGCGCCGTCCTCGGTCGTCGGGCGCTCCTGGCGGCACCTCCGGCGGGATCCCTGTGGAGTACATACGGCGGGAACCCGCTAGCCTGCGCGGCGGCGCTCGCCACGATCGACGTACTCACGGCACCCGGCGTCTTGGAGCGCGTCGACCCGCTCGGCGAACGGATCGCCGCTGCGATCAGGAGCTGGGGAGACCCCGGCATCGGCGACGTCCGCCACATGGGCCTGTCCTTCGGGGTCGAGTTCGTTCGCGACCTCCGGAGGAAGGACCCGGACCCCGACCGGGCGATGGCCGTCCTCCACGCGGCGGATCGACACGGGGTCGTGGTGTTGCCCCCGACCGGACCCGGCGGCAACGTGCTCCGCTTGGCACCGCCGTTGGTGATCACGGACGAGGAGGTCGAGACCGGGCTGGCGGCGCTCCGTCGGGCGTGCGAGGAGACCCGGCCATGACCGTTGGGGCACGTCTGTCCTCGGGCGGCCGACCGAGAAAGGGAGGTGACCCTTGACGAGTTTCGCTAAGCCAAGGCCCTGATCACAGTCAGAGAGGAGGAGTTTGTATGCCCGCGAAACATGAGCCGCGGCGGTGGCGCACTTGGGGTGTCGCCCTGCTGATCGTTAGCCTCGTCGCCGCTGCCTGTGGTCCAGCCGCTTCACCGAGCCCCTCACCCGGGGCGTCGCCCGGCGCGTCGCCCACCGGCGCAGCAAGCCCACAACCCGTCGGCGAACGAACCCTCGTCTTCGCCGATGCCGGCGAACCGAGCACCATCGACCCGGCCATCGCGAACATCAACTGGGAGCTCACGATCACACGGAATGTCTACGACCACCTGACCACATACAACAGCAACGATCCTGGAACGATCCTGCCCGCGCTCGCCACTGAGTGGACGAACGACGGAGCCAACCTCTGGACCTTCAAGCTCCGCCGGGGTGTGAAGTTCCACGATGGGTCCGACTTCACTGCAGAGGACGTGAAGGCGACGATCGATCGGATGCTGAAGATCGGCCAGGGGCAGGCGTATCTCATCAGCAGCGTGAAGGAGGTCCGAGTCGTCGACGATTACACGGTCGAGATCGAGACCTCGAGTCCCGATGCCTTCCTGGCCGCAAACCTGTCGCACATCGAGATCGTCTCGGCCGACGACATCGCCGCCCACGCTTCGGACGACGGCAAGGCCTGGTTCGCAGAGAACGCGAACGGCACCGGGCCGTACAAGTTCGTTAGCTGGGAGCGAGGCTCCCAGATCACCCTCGAGCGGAACCCTGACTGGTGGGGGACCTTCCCGTCCAATCCTGCCGATCGAGTCATCGTCCGCTTCGTCGGCGAGGGCTCGACTCGGGCGCGCGGGCTCGAGGGCGGTGAGTACGACCTGGCCAACTTCGTCCCCCTCGACGAAGCGCTCCGGATCGGCAAGCAGCCGGGCTTCACGACCGTCATCGACGACAACCTCTGGGCCTGGCCGGCGATCTACCTGAACACCCAGCTGGCGCCCACCGACAGCCTGGAGTTCCGCCGCGCGCTCGTTCGAGCGTACGACTACGGCGCGATGCTCGACTACTACCAGGGCACGGCGGAGACGCCGCGGGGCCCGATCCCGCATTGGTTCCCGGGCAGCCCAGAGAACGACCTCGCGCCCATTGAGCGCGACCTCGACGCCGCCCGAGCTGCTCTCGACGCCTCGGGTCACGCCGGCGCCACGATCAAGTGCGCCGTGCCGAGCGGGTTCCCCGAGTTCGACTTCGCGGCGACGGTCCTGCAGTCCTCGGCCCAGGAAATCGGGGTGACCGTCCAGATCGAGCAGCTGCCGTTCGTCCAGGCTATCGAGGCGATCAAGAACGACCAGGCGCACTGCTTCGTGCTTGGCAACGCAAACCTCAGCCCCACCGACGCCACAAAGTTCTTCGACGCCCACTATGTCACGGGCGGCTTCTACAACTCGTCGAAGTACAGCAACCCCGAATTCGACAATCTCGTCGCCCAAATTCGCAGCGAGTTCGACGCCACTCGCCGCTACGAGCTCCTGAAGCGGGCGAGCCAGATGATCGTCGACACCCACATGATCATCTGGGCGGCCCGGCCGAAGACCGTCGTGCCGATCCCTGACTACATCAGCGGCTACGTCATGGACCCGGCCGAGTACATCAACGCCCGCTTCTACGAGTTGAGCGTCAACCGCTAGTCGCACGGAGCCGACGAGGAAGGTGGCCCGTTTCATCGCCGCACGGCTCGCCTGGACGGCCCTCATCGTGGTCGCCGTGGCCACGATCACGTTCATCCTGTCCCGGGTCGTGCCGGCCGATCCGGCCGCCTTCCTCGCCGGCCAGAACGCGTCCGCAGAGACCGTCGCCAGGATCCGAGCGCAGTACGGCCTCGATCGGCCGCTCCTAGAGCAGTACGTGACGTACATGACGGGTCTCCTCCGGGGCGATCTCGGGGAGTCCTTCAGGACCCGGCGCGCGGTGGCGGCCGACCTCGCCGAGTTCCTCCCGGCTACTCTGGAGCTCCTCGTCGTCAGCTTCGCCGTCTACCTCGTCCTGAGTCTCGTTTTCGGTTACGTGGCGGCGCGGGCACGCGGGCGTTGGACGGACGCACTCGTCCGCCTGGCCACGATGATCGGGACGGGGATCCCGGTCTTCTGGCTCGGCCTGACCCTTCAGCTCGTCTTCTTCTACCACCTTGGCTGGCTGCCGCTTGACGGCCGCTATCCCATCCGCGAGGTCCCACCGCCGACCGTGACCCGCTTTTTCGTCATCGACTCGATCCTTGCCCTCGACTGGGAGGCACTTGCGGCCAGCCTCCGCCACCTTGTGCTTCCCGTCGCCGCCGTCGTCCTCAGCCTCCTTGCGGTCGGGGTCCGGCTCGTCCGAGCCGCCCTCATCGAGCAGTACGATCAACCCTACGTCCGAACGCTCCGCGGCAAGGGCCTGAGTGAGTCGGCGATCCTCGTCCGTCACGTCCTCCGCAACGCCCTCAACCCCATCATCACCGTGACGGGCATCCAGTTCGGCTACATGATCAGCTGGATCGTCCTGGTCGAGGTGATCTTCAACTGGCCCGGGATCGGGCTCTACGCCTTCAAGTCCTTCGAGGTCTTCGACTACGCACCGGTCATCGCCCTGACCCTCGTCGCCACCGTTGTCTTCGCCCTCGTCAACCTCCTGAGCGATCTCGCCTATCCGATTGTCGATCCGAGGATTGGAGCCGCCGGGAGATGAGAAGGCCGATGACGCCACGCGAGAGCGTCGCCGGGGGCCAGGCGAGGCAGCGTGCTTGGCCCACGCCAGCCTTCGGCCTCACGGTCCCGCGGTTGTCCCCCCTGTCCGTCGCGGCCGTCATCGTGCTCGTCTTCTTGGCGGTCTGCGCTCTCGTTCCGGAGCAGCTCGCCACGGGCGACCCGATTCGGCTGAACGTTTCGGAGCGCCTCCAGCCACCGAGTCTTGCCCACCCGTTCGGCACCGACGAGGGCGGGCGCGACCTCTACAGTCGGGTCGTCTATGGAACTCGGAACTCGCTTGGCGTGGCCGTCAGTGTCGTCCTTTCCGCCGCCGCATTCGGGGTCGTCTACGGCGCCGTCGCGGGCCTCGTCGGAGGGAAGGTCGATGAGCTCCTCATGCGGATCGTCGATCTGTTCCTCGCCTTTCCGGCCTTCGTTCTTGCCCTGGCCGTGGCCGCCTCCCTCGGCCGTGGCTTGGGGAGCGTTGCCCTGAGCCTCGCCATCATCTGGTGGCCCAGCTATGCTCGCCTCGTCCGCGGCGAGGTCATTGCCCTCAAGGGGCGGCCCCACGTCGAGGCGGCCCGCGCCCTCGGCGTGCGGGGCGTCCGGCTCGTCCACCACCACATGCTGCCGTTCATGATCAAGGACGTGAACGTTCGGATGACGACGGACGTCGGCTATGCCCTCGTTGCCGTCACCGCGCTCTCGTTCCTCGGCCTCGGCGCCCAGTCGCCGACGCCCGAATGGGGCCTCCTCATCCGAGACTCGAGGAACTACTTCGGCACGGCGTGGTGGTACCTCGTCTTCCCGGGAGCGATGGTTGCCCTCGCCACGGTCGCCTTCTCCATCGTCGGCGACGCCCTTGCGGAGCGCGGACGCCGATGACGGTGCCGCTCCTCAGCGTCCAGAACCTCGCCGTCGGCTTTCCCGCCCGCGGGCGCGGCGAGCTCCTCGCGGTCGAGGACGTCTCGTTCGACCTCTGGCCCGGCGAGGCCCTCGTCATCGTCGGCGAGTCGGGCTCCGGGAAATCCTTGACGGCCCTCTCGATCCTCGGGCTCGTGCCCAGGGAGGCGCGGGTTCGAGGGCGCATCGAGTTCCTTGGCCGAGACCTCCTCCAGCTAGCGGCCCGCGAGCTGCGGGCGCTCCGAGGCCGCGACATCGCGATGATCTACAGGATCCGATGAGCGCCTTCGATCCGGTCTGGACGATCGGCGAGCAGATCGTGGAGACGATCAGGGCCCACGAATCGGTGCCGCGGACGGTCGCCAAGGCCCGTGCCATCGAGGTCCTCGGTCGGGTCCACCTACCGGAGCCCGAGCGTCTCGTCGACGCCTACCCGCATGAGCTGAGCGGGGGGATGCGTCAGCGTGCGCTCATTGCCATGGCGCTGGCCTGCAGCCCCCGGTTGCTCGTGGCCGACGAACCCACGACGGCCCTGGACGTGACGATCCAGGCCCAGATCATCGAGCTTCTCAAGGAGCTCCGGTCGTCGCTCGGT
>JBHOQO010000144.1:0-28329 GCA_042408925.1 Chloroflexota bacterium
CGAGGACGGCGTCGAGGTCGCTCGGAACGAGCCGGCCGGGGTCGCTCACCGGGCGCCCGCCGAAGCCGGGCGCGCCACTGCCGGCGCCGAGCCTGTGCCTCGCACCGCGACCTACCGCTCCCCGCCGAGGCGGATGACCCAGAGGTCGAGGACCGCCTCGTGGCTCCGGATCGCCTCGGCGACCGCCGGCGGGACGTCGTCGTCGAGGGCGAGGATCATGAGCGCGTCGGCCCGCGGCGCCGTTCGGGCCAGGTGCATCGCGCTGATGTTCACGTCGGCCGCGCCGAGCATGAGCCCGATCCGACCCATCGTCCCCGGCGTGTCCTGGTGGCGGGTGATGAGCATGATGTCGGCCGGCGCCATGTCGATCCAGTAGTCGTTGATCCGGACGAGGCGCGGCTCGCCGAGGGCGACGGTCCCGGCGACGGTCGTCGTCTCGCCGTCGGCCTGCCCCGAGACGGTGAGGAGCGAGGCGAAGGCGCCGGCGTCGGGCGTCTTGCGCTCGACGACCGTAATCCCTCGGGCCTTGGCCAGGGCGGCGGCGTTGATGAGGTTGACCCGCTCCGTCGTCGCCGTCTCGAGGAGGCCGCGGAGGACGGCCGCCGTCAGCGGCGAGGCGTCGAAGGCCGAAGGTTCCCCGGCGATCTCGAGGGTGAGCGTACGGACCCCGGTCCGGTTGAACTGGGCGAAGAAGCGGCCGAGGGTCTCGGCGAGGGGCAGGAACGGGGCGATGGCCTGGGCCGTCTCCGGGGTCAGGAGCGGGGCGTTCACGGCATAGCGGGCCGGCCGGCCGTCGAGGACGTCGAGGACCTGGGCCGCGACCTCGGTCGCGACGGCGACCTGGGCCTCGGCGGTCGAGGCCCCGAGGTGGGGGGTGAGGACGGTGTTCGGCGCCGTCAGGAGCGGCGAATCGGTCGGCGGTTCGTGATCGAAGACGTCGATCGCGGCGCCGCCGAGCCGGCCGCTCGCGAGCGCCTCGGCGAGGGCCGCCTCGTCGACGACCCCGCCCCTGGCGACGTTCAGGAGGAAGGCCCCCGGCTTCATCCGGGCGATCCGCTCGGGGCCGATGAGGCCCCGGGTCGAGCGGCCGCCGGGGACGTGGAGGGTGACGACGTCGGCGCTCGCGAGGAGCTCGTCGAGCTCGACTCGCTCCACCCCGTGGAGGGCGGCCTGCTCGGCCGTCACATACGGGTCGGCCCCGATGACCGTCATCTCGAGGCCGCGGGCCCGGTCGGCGACGGCGAGACCGATCTTGCCGAGGCCGACGATCCCGAGGACCTTGCCCCGGAGCTCGACGCCGGTGAACTGGCTCCGCTTCCACTCGCCCCGCCGGACCGACGCGTCGGCGGCCGGAATCCGGCGGGCGAGGGCGAAGAGGAGGGCAAGGGTGTGCTCGGCGGCGGCGATCGTGTTGCCCGTCGGGGCGTTGACGACCGTGATCCCGGCCCGGGTCGCCGCCTCGAGGTCGACGTTGTCCACGCCGACCCCGGCCCGGCCGATGACGACGAGCCGTGCCCCGGCATCGATGAGGGCGGCGTCGACCTTGACCTGGCTCCGGACGACGAGGGCGTCGTAGTCACCAATGATCGCCCGGAGCTCGTCGGGGCTGCAGCCGAGCCGGACGTCGACCTGGTGGTGGCGTTTGAGGAGCTCGATCCCTTCGGTGGCGAGGGGCTCGGCGACGAGGATCCTCATGCCGGCACCGCGGCCGTCGCGGCCAGGGCCTCGAGCCCCGCCCGCTGGGCGGCGGCGACGCCGGTCCCGGGAACGACCGGTCGCCCGACGGCGAGGAGCGCCTCCTCGATGACGCCGATCGCGCCGAGGATCTCGTCGAGGGTGACGGTCCCGAGATGGCCGACCCGGAAGATCCGCCCGGACAGCTTGCCCTGGCCGCCGGCGAGAACGACCCGCCGCCGCTTCACCTCGGCGTTGAAGGCCTTCCAGTCGAGGTCCTCGGGGAGGTGGACGGCGGTCACCGTCCGGGAGGCGTAGCGCTGGTCGGCGAAGAGCTCGAAGCCGAGGGCAGTGAGGCCGGCCCGAACGGCCGCGGCGCAGGCGGCGTGGCGGGCGAAGATCGCCTCCTTGCCCTCGTCGGCCATGAGGCGGACGGCGACGTCGAGCTGGAAGAGGACGGCCACCGCCGGCGTCCAGGGGGTCTGGCCGGCGGCGGCACTCTCCCGGGCCTTGGCCAGGTCGAGGTAGAAGCGCGGCATCTTCGCCTCGGCGGCCGCCCGCCAGGCCCGCTCGGAAAGGCCGAGGAAGACCATCCCGGGGGCGACCATCCAGGCCTTCTGAGAGCCCGAGACGACGACGTCGAGGCCCCAGGCGTCCTGCTCGAAGGGGACCGCGCCGATCCCGGAGATCCCGTCGACGAGGACGAGCGCCTCGGGCTGAAGCTCCCGGATGACGGCCGCCAGCTCGGCGACCGGGTTCATGACCGCCGTCGAGGTCTCGTTGTGGGTGAGGAGGACGGCCCGGTACCCGCCGGCCGGTGCGGCCCGGAGGGCGTCCCGGAGGAAGTCCGGCTCGGCGGCGCGGCCCCACTCGACGTCGAGCTTCGTCACCTGAGCGCCGTAGACCGAGGCGATCTTGGCGAACCGATCCCCGAAGGCGCCGATGGAGACGGCGAGGACCCGGTCTCCCGGCGAGCAGGTGTTGACGACGGCGGCTTCGAGGCCGCCGGTCCCGGCGCAGGTGAGGAGGACGATGTCGTTCGACGTCCCGAAGAAGGGCTTCAGCCCCTCGGTCACCCGGCCGAGCATGGCCGCGAACTCGGGACCGCGGTGGTTGATCATCTGGCGGGCGCCGGCCTCCCGGACGGCGGAGGGGAGGCTCGTCGGGCCGGGGATCCGGAGGTTCGTCTCGAATCGGTGCACGGATCGCTCCTCGTGGGTCGTGGCGGCTGGTCGGGCCCGGCCCGGTGGCCGGGCGTCCAGCGAGGATCGTAGCGGGCGCTCCGGCATTGGTCCAGTGGCGCAGATATGACGTCATATCAACGTGGTATCCTCACTCCATGCCGACCCGACGGACGACCCTCCTCCTCGACGCCGACCTCCTCGAGCGCCTCGAACGGCACGTTCGACTCGCCCGGACGACGAAGACCGCCGTCGTGGCGGCCGCCCTCGAGGCGTACCTCGCCGAGCACGCCGAGCGCCCGGCCTTCGGCTTCATCGCCGTCGGCCGTTCCGGACACGGCCGCCTGTCCCTCGACGGCCGGGCGATCGTTCGGCGTCAGCTCGGCGGTTCGGTTGGGGGATCCCGGTGAGCGGCGGGCTCCGGCGCCGGCCGCCGGGTTAAGAGGCGGCCGTGGCCGTCCTCCTCGACCCGAGCATCGTCGTCGCCGCCGCCGACGCCGCCGACCTCAACCACGCCGCGGCCGTCGCCTGGTTCGGACGCGTCGACGAGCCGCTCCTCCTGCCCGCCGGCGCCCTCGTCGAGCTTGACCACGTCCTCCAGCGCGAGCTCGGTCCCGCTGCGAGCCTCGCCGTCGTCGAGGCCGTGCTCGCCGGGGCGATCGGGCTCGTCCCGCCGACCGAGGCCGACCTGGCCCGGGCCGCCGAGCTCCTCCGTGAGGCGGCCGAGCACCGGCCCCGGCTCGCCGACGCCCTCCTCGTCGCCGCCGCCGAGCGCCTCGGGATCTGGCGGATCGCGACGTTCGATCGGCGGCCGCTCGCGGTCTTTCGACCCCGCCACGTCCGGGTCTTCGACTTTGAGCCCTGAGCCGGTCCCCGCCCTTGACGCCGGGCCGGGTCAGCCCGGAGCCTCGGTGGCCGGCTCGCCCGAGGCGAGGAGGCGGTCGAGCTCGGCACGGGTCGCCCGGAGGAGCTGGGCCGAGCGGCGGAGGCCCGAGACCTCGGCCGGAGCGAGATCGAGCCGGAGGAAGCGCTCGACGCCGCCCCGGCCCACGATTGCCGGGAGCGAGAGGTAGACGTCGTCGAGGCCGTAGTAGTCGGTCACGAGCGTGCTGACCGAGAGGACGGTCCGCTGGTCGCGGAGGATCGCCTCGATGAGCCGGAGGATCCCGGCGGCGACCGCGTAGTACGTCGCCCCTTTGCGCTCGATGATGTGGTAGGCGGCGTCCCGCGTCCGCTCGAAGATCGCGTCCATTGCCGCCTGGTCGTACTCGATCCCGTGGGCGGCGCAGTAGTCGACGAGGCGCATGCCGGCGATGTTCGCGCTCGACCAGACCGGGACCTCGGAATCGCCGTGCTCGCCGATGATGAAGGCGTGGATCGACCGCGGGTCGACCCCGAACTGCTCGGAGAGGAGGGCCCGGAAGCGGGCGGTGTCGAGGATCGTCCCCGAACCGATGACCCGCTGCGCCGGCAGGCCGGAGCGGCGCCAGGTCTCGTAGGCGAGGATGTCGACGGGGTTGGTGGCGACGATGACGATCCCCTCGGGGTTCCGCTCGGCGATGAGCGGCACGATCTCGGCGAAGATCCGGGCGTTCCGGCCAAGGAGGTCGAGCCGCGTCTCGCCCGGTCGCTGGGCGGCGCCGGCGGCGATGACCGTGATTGCCGCCCCGGCGAGATCCTCCGGGCCGCCGGCCCAGATCCGGGTCGGCTTCGCGAAGGGGGCGGCGTGGGCGAGATCCATCGCCTCGCCCTCGGCCCGACGGCGGTTCGCGTCGAGGAGGACGATCTCGGCGGCGAGGCCCGAATGGAGGAGCGAGAAGGCGACGCTGGCGCCGACATTGCCGACGCCGACGATGGCGACGCGGGTCGGGCGATCGTGGGTCGTCATGGACGGGACGGTCGGCAATTCATGGTGATCGGGGGCACCGGCGGACCCGTCGGCTCTCGACAGGAGGCGGCCCGGGCGGGTAGTGTAACGGCGCCGGCCGACCGCCGTCGCAACGCGCGCTGTCGCTCCCGTGGCCGTCGCACCGGCGGTCGGTCCCTCGTCGAAGATGTCGATGCGCTACAAACCGTACCCCTTGCGAATCCAACGCCGGCGCCGCCACCAGCGGATCGCCCTGCTCCTGGCCTCGCTCGCCGCGCTCGGCGTCCTCGCCGGGGTCCTCGCTGACAGCTCGAACATCCTCGGCGCCGGGGATCGGTTCGAGCGGCTCGTGGCCCGGGTCGAGCGGTTCCTCGCCGGTCCGCCGCCGGACCGCGAGACGCTGCCGACGGTCGTCGTCACCGTGCCCACCGGGACCGTCGCCTCGGCGCTCGGCAAGGACGGCGCGGGCGCCGTCGCCGCGGCGAGCGGCGACCCGTCCAGCGGGCTCTTCGGCCCCCTCCTCGCGCCCGGGCCCGGCGGCCACATCTTCCTCGAACCGGGTGAGCTGCGGGAGGTGCCCGAGGCGAGCCCGACCCCGGTCCGGGCGCCCGTCGACGTCCAGCTGCCGGCCGACCCCGGGGTCGACTTCGCTTCCCAGCTGACGAAGGACTGGTGTGCCCCGGCCGGGGTTCAGATGACCCTCGCGATCATCGGTCTCGTCGACAACAGCCCGGCCATCCAGCGCGAGATCGCCGGCCGGATCCGAGAGTGGGAGAGCCTCCGCGACAGCCGGAACGGCGACTGGGGGCCCGCGGCGATGGCGCTCGCCCTCGACGCCTACGGGGCCGCCGGCTACGAGGTCCGGGCCTACGAGCGCCGCGACGACGCGCTCCGGGACGCGGCGGCGGCGATCGCCCGGACCGGCTCGCCGGTCCTCCTCCTCGCCTGGCGCGGCGCCCACACCTGGGTCATGACCGGCCATCGGGCCGACGCCGACCCGCTCGTCTTCCCGGATGCCCGGGTCAGCGGGGCGTACATCTACGATCCCTGGTACCCGCGCGTCTCGAACATCTGGGGACCCTCCGACCCGCCGGGGACGTTCCAGGATGCGGCCGAGATGCGTCGGAACTACCTGCCCTGGAAGCGACCGGAGGGCCGCTACCCGGACCGCGACGGCCGCTTCATCGCCGTCGTCCCGACGATCCCGCGGCCCGGCTGGTCGCCGGCCGATCTCGTCCCCGGGTCGTAGCGGCGCGGCCCGGAGCACCGGGCTCCAGGGACGGCCGGCTCGTCAGGAAGCGGCGGCGTCGGCCGCCGCCCCGATCCGCCGGATCCGTGCCGCCAGGACGAGCCCCAGGAGCAGGAGCCGGACCGCGCTCCCGACGACGAAGCCGGTCGGGATCGCGACGATCCCCAGGGGGCCGAGGAGGGCCGCCGCCGTTCCGACCGTGACGCCGAACCCGACGACCGAGGCGGCGACCTGGAGGAGCGTGTGCCGGGTCGCGAAGATCGCCCGGCTCGCGAGGTGGCCGAGGCCCTCGAAGGGGACCGAGAGGGCGAAGACGCCGAGGACGAGGGCCGTCCGCTCGACGGCCGCGGCGTCGAAGCGGCCGCCGCCGAGGAGGATCGCGATCGCCGGGCCGGAGACGACGGCGAGGCCGAGGCCTGCGGCCATCGAGAGGGCCGCGATCGCAAGGCCGCTCTCCCGGAGGCTCGCCAGGAAGCGGCGCCGGTCGCCCGCGGCGGCCGCTGCCGAGAGGGCCGGGAAGGCGGCCAGGGAAAAGGCGACGCCGACGAGGCTGACCGGGACGCTCTGGAAGTTCCGGGCGACGTCGACGGCCGTCACGCTCCCGGCGGCCAGGCCCGAGGCGAGGTTCGTGACGGCGAGGAAGGTGAGCGGTTCGAGCGGACTGCTACCGGTCTTGGGGAGCATGAGGCGGATGAACTCGGCGACGGCCGGCATCCGGACGGCGAGCCGCGGCCGGAGCGGGACCCCCGCCCGCCGGGCGCCGACGACCCGGATGAGGAGGTGGGCGGCCGCCCCGAGGACCGCTCCCCAGGCCGGGCCAAAGATCCCCAAGGGTCCGGCGAGGAAGACGGCGCCGGCGGCGATCCCGAGGTTGTAGAGGGGCGGGGCGAGCCCGTAGAAGAGGAAGCGGTGCTCGGCGAGGAGGACCTCCCCGAGGGCGATCGAGGCGGCGAAGCAGACCGGCCCGAGGAGCATGACCCGGAAGAGGTCGACGTAGAGGGCCCGCTCGGCCGCATCGAAGCCCGGGACGACGACGTCCGCCGTCGCCGGGGCGGCGAGCCAGAGGAGCCCCGAGACGCCGAGCATGGCGAGGACGGCGAGGGTCGCGATCGTGGCGGCGAAGCGGTGCGCCTCGGCCGGGTCGCGCCGGGCGAGGGTGCTGTAGAGGGGGATGAAGGGCGCCGCCAGGCCGCTCGCGACGACGAGGCTGAGGCTCAGCTCGGGGACGAGGAAGGCGGCCCGAAAGGCGTCGACCTCGCGGCTCGCCCCGAACTCGGCGAGGATCGCTCGATCCCGGAGGAGGCCCAGGACGTAGCTGGCGAAGGTGAGGATCGAGAGGGTGAGGGCGCCGGCCCGGAGGAGGGCGACGACGCGCTCGACGGCCGGCCGCCAGGCGCGCGGCCGCACGAGCCGGGCGCCGAGCGGTCGGGGGGCAGCGACGGTGACCCCGGCCGGCGGGTCGTCGGCCGGGGCGTCGGCCGGAGCGTCGTCGGGGTTCGGCGCGGGCAGATCCACCCGACGAATGCTACGCGTCGGGCGGGTGGCCGTCGCCCGGCGGGAGCTCCGGCGGCGTCGCCTCGGCTCGTTCCGCCTCGGCTCGTTCCGCCTCGGCTCGTTCCGCCTCGGCGAGCTCGCGCCGGGCGCCTTCGCGGAGCCGGAGGATCCGGCCCCCGACCCGCATCGGGTCGACGGCCGGGCCCCGTTCGTCGGCGCTGAGGCGGCGCGGGCCGCCGGCCTGCCGGGCGGTCTCGCGAGCGGCTTCCCGGGCCGCCATCCGGGCCTTGATCGTCGCCTCGTAGCCGTGCTCCGTCGGCCGGTAGTAGCGGCGGCCGACGAGGGCGTCGGGGAGGTGCTGCTGCTCGACGTCGGCGCCCTCGTAGTCGTGGGGGAGGCGGTAGCCGACCCCGATCCCGTGGTGGCGGAGCTGCGGGACGGCGGCGTTCCGGAGGTGGAGTGGGACCGGGAGCGAACCGTGCTCGAAGACGTCGGCCGCCGCCGCCCAGTAGGCGAGGCCGGCCCGGTTCGACTTCGGGGCCGTGGCGACGTAGACGGTCGCCTGGGCGAGGGCGTACTGGGCCTCCGGGAGGCCGACGTAGTCGAGGGCCTGGGCCGCCGCGACCGCGATCTGGAGGGCCCGGGGATCGGCGTTCCCGACGTCCTCGGAGGCGGCGATGATGAGGCGCCGGGCGATGAAGCGGGGATCCTCGCCGGCGGCAATCATCGTCGCCAACCAGTAGCAGGCGGCGTCGGGGTCGTTGCCGCGAAGGCTCTTGATGTACGCCGAGACGGTGTCGTAGTGGCCGTCGCCGGCTCGGTCGTAGGCGAGGACCCGCTGCTGGGCGGCCTGCTCGATGTCGCCGACCGTCGGCCGGACGCGGCCGGCCTCGTCGCGATGGCGGTCGGCCTCGGCGATGGTGACGGCGACCTCGAGGATGTTCAGGGCCTGGCGGGCGTCGCCGCCGGCAACCGAGACGAGATGCTCGAAGGCGTCGGCGGGGAGCTCGACCCCACCCTCGGGTCCGAGCGGCCCGGCGAGCCCCCGCTCCGGATCGGTCAGGGCTCGGCGGACGACGACCGCGATCTCCTCGTCGGTGAGGGGTTCGAGGCGCCAGACCCGGAGCCGGGAGAGGAGGGCCGAGTTCACCTCGAAATACGGGTTCTCGGTCGTTGCCCCGATGAGGGTGATCGTGCCGTCCTCGACGTGGGGGAGGAGGGCGTCCTGCTGGGCCTTGTTGAAGCGGTGGATCTCGTCGATGAAGAGGACACTCCGGCGGCCGTCGAGGGCGAGGCGCTCCTGGGCCGCGGCGATCGCCGACCGGACCTCGGCGACGCCGCTCATGACCGCCGAGAGGGTGTCGAAGTGGGCGCCGACGCCGTCGGCGAGGAGGCGGGCGAGGGTCGTCTTCCCGGTCCCGGGCGGCCCCCAGAGGAGGAGCGAGGCGAGGTGGCCGCGTTCGAGGCCCCGGCGGAGGGGGCCGTTCGGGCCGACGAGGTGGATCTGGCCGACGAACTCGTCGAGGGTCCGGGGGCGCATCCGGGCGGCCAGCGGCTGCCGCGTCTCCGGGGGTCGGTCGCCGCGGAGCGGGCGGGTCGGGCGGACGGGCAGGCGACGGGCGGCCATGACTTCGAGTCTACTCTTGGTCGGTCGCGGGGCTTCCGTGGTCGGGGCAGCCGGAGCCGCCCGTTTGCGTCAGGGCCGCTCGCTCTCGACGTTCGAGCCGGGCTGGCCCCCGAGGGTCCCCCGGCAGGGCGGGAGGGGCTCCGGCGGCGGCTCGGACGAGGAGTAGACGGCGCCCTCGGCGGTGACGAGCTCGAAGGCCGGGAGGACGCTCGCCGGGTTGGAGCCGCCGCCGCCGTGCCAGGCCACGAACCGTGCCTCGGCGTCGGCGATGTCATGGCGGTTGAGGACGAAGTCGTCGGCCGCCAGGTGTCCGCACGGGGGAACGACGAGGTTCCGCTCGCGGCCGATGATCTCGATCGGGGTCTCGGTCCGGTTCCAGATCTCGATGTGGCCGCGGTACGTCGGCTCTATGGCGCAAGCCCCGAGGAGGAGCGCGACGGCCGCAAGCCCGGTGAGCACGAGGCTCGCCCTCGGGCGGTGGATCACGGCTCCTGCAGAACGAGCGGAAACCTGTCGCAGAAGGGGAGAAGGAGGATTGACAAGAGAGAGAGGGTCTAGCATTCGGTCGCGGTCCCGACCGCGGTTGGGAGAAAGCGGCATGGGGATGTTGCTTTGGCGGGGCAAGCGCCGCTGGGCTGTCGATAGAGTAGCCGCCAGCGTATTCGCAGTCGTGTCGAGCGTGCTGGTCGCGGCGTCGGGCGCCGATTACGCGAACGCCGACGCATTCCACGGGTACTCGATCGCACGAGAAACGACTGGGAGCGGGTTCACCGGGGTCCATGTCTATCGCGTCGACCAGGCTGTCCGAGGTCAGCCCGCGACAGGTTGCTCATCGCCATTCACAGGCAATCCGGTCTATCAGACCCAATGGGTCATCATCACCGCGGATGCGCGCAACTGGCGGGAGCTCGGCACGGGTCATCAATGCAATGACACGTATCGGTACTGGTTTTGGGGATACGGCACCAACGGCACGTGGGTGCCACTCGGGACGAAGATCGGCATTGCCAACGGTCAGTGGCACTTCTTCAAGATCGAGCGGGTGTTTGAGGACACCTTCAACCGTTACAAATTCTCGGTCGACCACGTGATCCAGGGAACAATGAACAGCAATCAGACCGGCGTGCGCGTCGAGGTCGGCCTCGAGAGCTATGCTCAGGCAGCGACCGTCTCCGGGCACAACTTCACCACGTTGCAGTACCAGCAGAACAACGGCGGCTTCGTGAACTGGCAGGGTATGGACGGATCTCGAGTAGATCCTCCGTTGTGCGGCTTCTGGGTTGCCGCGATTTCGTGGCGAGCCGGTCAAGGAGCGGGACAGTGCTAGGCATGCTGGCTCAGCGGGGTCGAAGGAGTCTTCGGTCGATCCTCGTGATCCTGGGTCTCGCAGCGGCGGCCGTGGTCGTGGCGTCGACGACCCTCGCGGGGCTCACGGACCAGGCCAGGGCCGATGCGACGTGCCGGGGTGTCGTGGACAAAGCAAGCGAGTACGGAAGCTCCGTCGAGTTCTTCCGCGCCCAGCCGAGCACTGCCGGCGCCGTCGCTCGGTGGCAGGAAGAGCGCCATGCCCCCGAAGTCACGGGACTCGTCTCGCCGCTCAGGGCGCGCGATCCGGGCGAGCCGGTCACCATCTGCCTCTTCTCGGGGACGTTCGTCACGCCGCATCCACCGGGCCTTCCGGACCACGACATGCTCCGGCTCCTCGTCATGGCCGACGGGAGCGTCATCCTGGACTCGGCCGGCTATCGAGGCGTCATCGACCGCGAGGCGCCCGCGGAGTAGCAGGCCCTGCGGCAGTCCTCGCATCGGGGGCGTTGATCGCCGCCGTGCTCGGCGTCGTCTGGATCGTCTTCCTGCCCGCCTGACCGCCGCGGCACGCGGCCGGCAGATCCGGGCTCAGGAGCTGCGTCCTGCCCCGAGGAGGCGACGGAGGGCGTCGAGGCCGGCCGGGTCGCCGGGCCAGGCGGCGGCGAGGCGCTCTGCGGGGACGCCCCGGACGACCCAGCCGAGCACGAGGACGGCGACGACGGCATCGTCGAGGGGGCCGATGACCGGGAGGAACTCCGGGACGAGGTCGATCGGACTGACGAGCCAGGCGGCGAGGCCGAGCAGCCCGAGCCGGTAGCGGAGCGGAACCGCCGGATCGCGGGCGAGGCGGACCACGAAGCGGACGACGTCGGGCAGGAGGCGAAGGATCGTGCGGAGGCGGGTCTCCTCCGGCCGGCGCCACCAGAGGACGGCGACGAGGGCGACCCAGACGAAGAGGAGGGCGGCGACGATCCCGACGAGGAGCTCGAGCACGGCCGACCGGCGCTCGGATCGCCTGCGCGGTCGCTAGATCCGGACGATCCGGAGCCCCTCGATGAGGACCCAGAGGGCGACGAGGATCGCGACGAGGCCGCCCTGGACGATGAGGATCCGCCGGAGGTCGCGGGCGACGTACGCGTATTCCTCGCTCGGGTCGAGGAGGCGGGATCCGCCGCGAGGGAGGGCCGCCGCCCGACTCGCCGAGCGGACGGGCGCAGGGGCGGCCGAGTGCTCTTGCTCGAGGAAGCGGCGCTCGAGCTCGGCGGCCCGGGCTTCTTCTTCGGGCGTCAGCCCGACGGCGGCGCGGGGCACCGGCTCGTTCGATTCGCTCGGGCGCCGGTCGCGGTTCGAGGCGGCCGGGCGGGCGGTTCGATCGAGCGGGCGGCGCTGACCGGGACGGACCCGGCCGCGCGAGCGCTTCGCCATGACTGGGACTGCCTCCTTGGAGTCGTTGGGGTCGGGCCCCGATGGGCCCGGCCGCGGCGAGGATAGCACCCACGAACACCGGGCCGGCGGACGTGGTCGGTGCTCAGCCACGCGACCGCACGCGCCCTCGAGGCGCGGTTGCGTCGTCGGGTCGGGTGGCTCCCCGACGCTACCGGTCGCCGCGTTCGTTGGTTCCCGGTCAGGCCGCGGGAGCGATGGAGGGGCCGAAAGGGGCTCCGACCGGCGGCCGCTCGGGGTCGTTCCGTGCAGCGTCGGTCTGCCTCGGCCTGTCGGGCAGGGTCCGGGCCGCGGGCGGCCGCGGCCCCTCCCAGCCTGAGCGAGAGACCCTGGACACGTTCCCGCGACATGAGCATTGTCGGGGACCCGGACGAGGGCTCGAGGCCGTGCGGGTGCCGCTGCCGCCTCGTTCCGAGCGCGCCTGAGCGCGCGGGTCATCGGCTGGGCTGGCGTGTCGCCACGGTCCGGCGTCCACTTCTGGACATACGACCGTGCCACGGGCGTATGTCCGGGTTCGGAGACCCCGCGGGCGCCCGTCGACCGATCGCTCCTGCCCGCCCCGCTCGGCGCAGCGCCTCGGCAAACAACCGGGGCACGCGGCACGGTCGAAGGGCAGGTTCGGACACCAATAGCGTGCGCCTGACGGGAAGATGGCCATGATGGAAGCGACGGGCGGAGCCCCGGGCGCCCGACGGCGCGCGGCGAGGGCGTGGTCGCCGGCCGGGAGCAAGCGACGAGGCGGGCTCGACGGGCGGCCGACCTCGGACCGCTGCCCGCCCAAGGGCCCGGATCGGCCTCTCCGGACGCGAGCCCTGCACCCGTGCCGGAGCAGAGGGTTGCTCCCCGACGCGACCTTGCGGCTCCGCGGCCGGACCGAACCGGTCGCGGTGGCGCATTGGCGTCGGGGAGATCGAAGGCGAAGGCCGGGCTGATAGACTCGGGCCTCAGCTCGAGTCCATCCAGTCGGAGGCTCCATCGCACGTGCCGTTCGCCAGCGGAGATCTTGCCGGTGTCGTCCTGCTCGCGGCGGTAGCCCTGGCCGTCCTCGTGCTCGTCGCGCTGGCCGTCGTCGCCGCCCGCGGCTCGCGTCGGGGTCGCCCGGTCCGGCCGGCCGAGCTGGAGGGCGTCGACCTCGGCGCGGTGCTCGGGCCGCTGGAGGCGCAGCTCTCGGTCCTGGAACGGCGGGTTGCCGGGATCGAGGGCCGGACGGAGGCGCTCGAAGCGGCGAGCCGGGTCGCCGTCTCGCGGGTCGGGCTCGTCCGCTTCAACCCCTTCGAGGACACCGGCGGGAACCAGAGCTTCGCCCTTGCCCTCCTCGACGCTGCCGGCGACGGGATCGTCGTGAGTAGCCTCCATGCCCGCTCCGGGACGCGCATCTACGCGAAGGCGATCCGGGCCGGCCGGGCAGCAACGGCCCTGTCCGAGGAGGAGGCCGATGCGGTCCGGCAGGCGTTGGGCGAGCGGTCGGGGTGAGACCGAGTCGGCGCGGCTGAGGGACGATGGGGTCGTGACGGCCGAGCTGACACGGCGGGCTGCGATCCTCAGCCCATGGTCATCGACACGGCAGAGGGGTTCGAGGCTCGGTCGGCCGCCGGCGGGGTGGAGCCGGTGAGCGCCCGGCGGGTCCGGAGCGAGCCGCCGCCCCTCGACCAGCTCCCGGTCTGGGACGAGCTCGTCCGCTGGACCGACGAGGCGGACGGCGATGACGGTCCGGCGGTCGAACGGCTCCTGGCCGGCCTGAACCCCGAGCAACGCCGGGCGGTGACCCACGGCGAGGGGCCCTTGCTCATCGTCGCCGGGGCGGGGACCGGCAAGACGCAGGTCATCACCCGCCGGATCGCCTGGCTCATCGCGACGAAGCGAGCCCGACCCTCGGAGATCCTCGCCCTCACCTTCACCGACAAGGCAGCCGAGGAGATGGAGACCCGGGTCGACGAGCTCGTTCCGTACGGCTTCACCGACACGGCGATCTCGACCTTCCACGCTTTCGGGGACCGGCTCATCCGGGAGTTCGCCCTCGAGCTCGGCCTGCCGACGAACGTCCGGGTCCTCTCGCGCCCCGAGGTCGTCATCTTCCTCCGCGAGCATCTCTTCGAGTTCGAGCTCGACCGGTACCGGCCGCTCGGCGATCCGACCCGCTTCCTCGCCGCCCTGGCGACGCTCTTCTCGCGCTGCAAGGACGAGGACGTCAGCCCGGCGGCGTACCTCGCCTACGCCGAGGGGCTCCTCGCCGCGGCCCGGGCGGCGGAATCGAGCGATGCCGCGGCGGCCCTCGAGGAGGCGGAGCGACAGCTCGAGCTCGCCCGGGCCTACGCCCGCTACCAGGAGCTCCTCGCCGCCAACGGCTTCATCGACTTCGGGGATCAGGTCGGGCTCGCGCTCCGCCTCCTCCGGGAATCGCCGGCCGTCCGGGCGACGATCCAGCGCCGCTTCCGCTACATCCTGGTCGACGAGTTCCAGGACACGAACCGGGCCCAGGCCGAGCTCGTCGCCCTCATCGCCGAGCCGCACCGGAACGTGACCGTCGTCGGCGACGACGACCAGTCGATCTACAAGTTCCGGGGCGCCGCGATCAGCAACATCCTCGACTTTCAGAACCGTTACCGGGGCGCCCGGACCATCGTCCTCCACCGCAACTACCGCTCTCGCGCCCCGATCCTCGACGCTGCCTACCGGCTCATCCGTCACAACGACCCCGACCGACTCGAGGTCCGGGCCGGGATCGCCAAGGGCCTCCGCTCGGAGCGACCGATCGACGGCGCGAAGCCGGTTCGGGTGGAGGCCTTCGCGACCGGCTCGGAGGAGGCCGACTGGGTCGCCGCCGAGATCGGCCGCCGGCTCGCCGCCGGGGCACGGCCCCGCGACCACGCCGTCCTCGTCCGGGCGAACGCCCACGCCGACCCGATCATCCGGAGCCTCAACGTCGCCGGCATCCCGTGGCGCTTCTCCGGGACGTCGGGGCTCTACGCCCGGCCCGAGGTCCGCCTCCTCCTCGCCTTCCTCCGGACCGTCGCCGACCCCGATTCCTCGGTCGACCTCTTCGGCCTCGCGGCGTCCGAGGTCTACGGCCTCGGCGGCGAGGACCTCGCGGTCCTGGCGAACGCGGCGCGGCGCCGGAACCGGTCGCTCTGGGAGACGGTCGGCGAAGCCGTCGCCGACCCGGCCTCGCTCCGCCTCACCGACGACGGCCGTCGCCGCCTCGGCCGGCTCGTCGAGGACGTCCGCCGCTACCTCGAGCTCGCCGCCGCCCGACCGGCCGGCGAGGTCCTCTACGCGTTCCTCAGGGACTCGGGGCTCCTCGCCCGCTACGCGGCCAGCGAGACGGCCCTCGCCGAGGAGGTCCTCGGCAACATCGCCCGGTTCTTCGACATCGTCCGATCCCAGAGCGCCCTCCTCGCCGACGACCGGGCGATCTTCGTCGCCCGCCACCTCCAGACCCTCATCGAGGCCGGCGACGACCCGGCGACGGCCGACCTCGACCCCGACGCCGACGCGGTCGCGATCCTGACCGTCCACAAGGCGAAGGGGCTCGAGTTCCCGACGGTCTTCATGGTCGGCCTCGTCGAGGGGCGCTTCCCGGCCGTCGAGCGGGCCGAGCCGCTCGGGCTCCCCCTGGCCCTCGTCCGCGAAACCCTCCCGAGCGGCGACTTCCGGATCCAGGAGGAGCGGCGCCTCTTCTACGTCGGGATGACCCGCGCCCGCGACGAGCTGATCCTGACCTGGGCGGCCGACTACGGGGGGCGGCCGCGCCGGGTCTCGCCGTTCGTCCTCGAGGCCCTCGACCTGCCGACGGCGGCGCGCCCGATCGGGACGGAGGGGACGACGGCGAACGCCCTCGAGAAGCTGGCCGGCTTCCGGACGCCCGACCGGCCGGCGGAGCCCGAGCGGGTTCGGCCCGAGGGGCCGCTCACGCTCAGCTTCTACGCCGTCGACGACTACCTCACCTGCCCCCTCAAGTACAAGTACGCCCACCTCCTTCGGGTTCCCCTCGCCCCACACCACGCCATCGTCTACGGGGCGGCCCTCCACGCGGCGGTCTCCGAGTTCCACCGGCGCCAGCTCCGGGGGGAGCCGATGACCGAGACCGAGCTGATCGGCGCCTTCGAGGCGGCCTGGACGTCCGAGGGGTTCATCTCCCGGGCCCACGAGGAGGCGCGGCTCGAAGCCGGGCGGGCGGCGCTCCGGCGCTTCTTCGCCGACCAGACCCGGCCGGGAGCCCCGAAGCCGGCCTGGGTCGAGCGGGACTTCACGTTCCTCCTCGACGGCGACCGGATCCGGGGCCGCTGGGACCGGGTCGACATCGAGCCGGTGGCGGGGACCGGCGGAGACCGGCCGGACGGCGACGGTTCCGTCCCGGCGGCGGTCGAGACGACGACCCCCGACCCGACGGCCGACTCGGCCGGGAGCGACGTGGTCCAGCGCCATCTGCCCCTCGGGCTCGCCGAGCGAGTCACGATCACCGACTACAAGTCGAGCGACGTCCGCGATCCGGCGAAGGCCCGCCAGCGGGCCCGCGAATCGCTCCAGCTCCAGATCTACGCCCTCGCCTACGAGGCGCTGACCGGGCGTCTCCCCGACGCCGTCGCCCTCTACTTCCTCGACACCGGCGTCGTCGGCCGGGTCGGCGTCGAGCCGAAGCGGCTCGCCCGGGCACGGGAGCGGATCCGGGCCGCGGCGGCCGGGATCCGGGCCGGCAAGTTCGAGCCGCAACCGGACCCCGTCGTCTGCGGCTACTGCCCGTACGGTGCCATCTGTCCCTCGAGTGCCGCCCGCTGAGCGTTCCGGCGGGGCGGCGGGGCGGCGCCTCGATGGAGTTCGGGTCGTCACCTTCGATTTCGGGAATACCCTCGTGCCGGTCGACCGGGCGGGGCTCGCCCGGGTCGTCGCCCGGATGGCCGCCGAGCTGGCCGAGCGGTCCGGAGCGTTCCCCGTCGAGGCCTTCCTGCGCTGCTGGGCCGAGGAACGGGAGCGCCAGCTCGCCGAGGCCCTCGCGGTTCGGCGGGAGGCCGATCTCGGGGAGCGGGTCCGGCGCGTCCTCGGCAGGCTCCGGGGGGCGCCCGTCCCGCCGGACGGGCGATCGTGGGACGAGGCGCTCCTGCGCCGACTCGTCCCGCCCGACGAGGAGGCGGCGGCCCTCGCGGCGTACGCGGCCGCCTTCGTGGGGCTGCTGCCGCCCCGGCCCGGGGTCGACTCCCTCCTGGCGACCCTCGCCGGGAGTCGGCGGCTCGCCGTCGTCTCGAACTGGCCCCACGCGCCGACGATCGACCGCTACCTGGCGGCGCACGGCTGGGACCGCTTCCTCGCCGCCGTCGTCGTGAGCGAGCGGGTCGGGGCGATCAAGCCCGACGTCGCGATCTTCCGGGCGGCGGAGGCGGCGCTCGGCCTCGGGCCGGCCGATCGGTCGACGATCCTCCACGTCGGCGACGATCCCCTCGCCGACGTCGCCGGGGCGCGGGGGGCGGGCTGGCGGGCCGCCTACCTCCGGGGGCGGCCGGAGGACTCGCCGCTCCCGTTCGGCGAGGCGGCCGGCGTCACCCCCGACCTCGAGCTGACGAGCCTCGACGAGCTGCCGTCGCGCCTCGGGGTGGGCGTCGGCGCCCGGCCCGCGGCCCACCGCCGCAGGGGGTGGCCCCCGCTAGACTGAAATCGCGCCGGTCGCCCCGCCGGTCGCCGATCCCTCCGGAGGAGCGTTCGTGGAGCTTCGCGACCGCCTCGCCAACCTCGCCCTCCTCGCCCTCGCCGTCGTGGCCTGGGGGCTCGTCTGGCTCGTCGTCACGACCCGCGACCCGCTCACCGACCCGGCGTCCGGGCCGATCGGGGCAGGGCTCATCGCCCTGGCCAGCGGGCTGACGGCGGCGCCGCTCGCCTGGCTGGCCGTCTTCGCCCGGCACCGCCGGATCGCCTACCGCGGCGACTGGTTCCGGGCGCTTCGACGGGGGGCCTGGGTCGGCCTCCTGGTCGGCCTCTTCGTCGTCCTCCGGCTCGGTTCGGCGCCGGCCGTGCCGATCGTCGCCTTCGTCGTCGTCATCGTCCTCATCGCCGAAGCGAACCTCTCGATGGAGCGGTAGGGGCCGCCGTCCGCCGATCGGCGGCGACCCGGCCGGCCTCCACCGCGTCCGCCCGTCCAATCCCTCGCCGTCCCAGGAGGTGCACCATGACCGAGCCCCTCACGAGCGTCCGACCGGCCGAGCCCTACGCCGACGTCAAGGCCCGGATCGCGGCGGCCGTCGAGGCCGCCCGCGACACGATCCTCGAGCTCTCCCACCGGATCCACGGGAACCCCGAGCCCGCCTTCGAGGAGCACCAGGCGGCGGCCTGGGTGGCCGAGGCGGTCCGGCGGGCGGGCTATCGGGTCGAGCACCCGGCCGGGCGTCTGGCGACGGCGGTCCGCGGCGTCCTCACCGGCGGCCGCGGGGCCGCGGGGCCGCGGATCGGGATCCTCGCCGAGTACGACGCGCTCCCGGGCCTCGGGCACGGCTGCGGCCACAACACGATGGCCGCGAGCGGGGTCGGCGCGGCTCTGGCCCTCGCGGCCGTGCGGGACGCCTGGGCCGGCGAGGTCATCTTCCTGGGGACGCCGGCCGAGGAGCGGGGGAGCGGCAAGCAGATCATGATCGACGACGGGCTCTTCGCCGGCCTCGACGCCGCCCTCCTCTACCACCCCTGCGACCGCAATCACGTCGAGTGCGTCGCCCTCGCCAGCGAGGACATCGACGTCACGTACCACGGCGTCCCCTCCCACGCGGCGTCCGACCCGTGGCAGGGCAAGAACGCCCTCGACGCGATGGTCATGCTCTTCACCGGGATCGGCCTCTGGCGCCAGCAGCTGCGCCAGGAGGCCCGGGTCCACGGGATCATCCTCGAGGGCGGGACGGCGGCGAACATCATCCCCGATCGGACCCGGGCCCGGTTCATGATCCGGAGCTTCGACGAAGGGTACTTCGACGAGCTCCGGCGCCGCTTCCGACAGATCGCCGAGGCGGCCGCGGCGGCCGCCGACTGCCAGCTCGAGATCGAGTTCTCCGGACGGTCCTCGACGATGAAGCACAACCGGACGATCGGCGAACGCTGGGTCGCCAACGCCCGGGCCTATGGGATCGAGGACCAGGGTCGGGATCCGTCGGTCGGTTCCACGGACATGGGGAACGTGAGCTGGACGGTCCCGGCGATCCACCCCGACCTGGCGATCGCCCCGCCCGGCACGCCCGGCCACTCGGTCGCCTTCCGGGACGCCGCGATTTCGCCCCAGGCGGACGCGACGACGCTCCTCGCCGCGACCCTCGTCGCCCAGACGGCGTACGACCTCCTCGCCGACCCCGCCCTCGTCGAAGCGGCCTGGCGCGAGTTCCGCGGCGAGGCGTAGGCGGCCACGCGGCGGCCGTCGGGCGGGCCGGGCCGAGAGCCGCGGCTCTGCTACCATCGGGCGCCCGGCGCCCTGCTGGACGGTCGGATCGAACCGGCGGTGCCGACGGCGATGCAGACGCCCATGGACACGTCTCCGGACTTCGCGGCCCGGCACGGCTGGGACCGCGACTTCCCGACCTACTCCGACTTCGACCTGCCGACGTACGTCGGGCTTCCGACGTTCATGAACCTGCCCTGGATCGACGACCCGGCCGAGCTCCGGCGACGCCGGGTCGACGTGGCGATCGTCGGCGCTCCCTTCGACGACGGGGTCAGCCACCGCCCGGGAGCCCGCTTCGGGCCCCGGGCGATCCGCGAGGCGCAGTACACGAGCGGCTCGATCCACTCACTGGCGCTCGGCAACGAGCCGTTCGAGATCCTGACCGTCGTCGACGCCGGCGACGCGAACATCGTGCCGGCCTGGCTGGAGCGCGGCCACGCGCTCATCTACCGGAAGGTCCGCGAGGTCGCCGCGAGCGGGGCGATCCCGATCATCTTCGGCGGCGATCACTCGATCACCTGGCCGTCGGCGACGGCCGTGGCCGAGGTCCGCCATCCCGCCTCGATCGGGATCGTCCACTTCGACGCCCACGCCGACACGGCCCCCGAGGACTGGGGGGTCCTCGCCGGGCACGGGACGCCGATGCGGCGGCTCATCGAATCCGGGGCGGTCGCCGGACGGAACTTCGTCCAGGTCGGCCTCCGCGGCTACTGGCCGCCGCTCGACGTCTTCGAGTGGATGGCCGCCCAGGGGATGCGGGTCCACTTCATGACCGAGATCGAGGAGCGCGGCCTCGAGGCCGTCATCGACGACGCCATCGCCGAGGCCCTCGACGGCCCGGAGGCGATCTATCTGTCCGTCGACATCGACGTCCTCGATCCGGGCGTCGCCCCGGGGACCGGGACGCCCGAGCCGGGCGGCCTCCTGCCCCGCGAGCTCCTCCGGGCGATCCGCCGGATCGTCGGCGCCGTCGAGCTCGCCGCCCTCGACGTCGTCGAGGTGAGCCCGCCCTACGACCAGGCCGAGGTGACGGCGATGGCGGCGAACCGGGTCGCCCTCGAGGCGATCAGCGCCCTCGCGGCCAAGAAGGCGGTCGGGCGGCGGATCCGCTTCGAGCCACCCCCCGGGGCGACCGGCTCGCCGGAGCGGCCGGAGCGGCCGGAGCGATGACCGCCCGCCCGCGATGACCGCCCTCCGATGAGCGGCCCCGATCTGGCCCGCCTCTACGATCTCGATCTCGCCGAGGATCCCGGCGACCTCGACCTCTACCTGGCCCTCGCCGCCCGGACCGGAGGACCGGTCCTCGAGCTCGGCGTCGGGAGCGGCCGGCTCGCCGTCCCCCTGGCGGCAGCCGGCTACGAGGTCGTCGGAATCGATACCGACCCGGCGATGCTCGCCCGGGCCCGGGCCCGGGTCGCCGCGGCCGGCCGGGCCGCCGCCCGGCGACTCCGGCTCCTCGAGGCGGACATGACGATCTGCCGGCTCCCCGACGCGGGGCGCTACGGCCTCGCGATCCTCGCCCTCAACACCCTCTTCCTCGTCGGCGGTCGCGACGCCCAGGCGGCCGCCGTCGGGACCCTGGCCGCCCACCTCCGGCCGGGCGGCCTCGCCGTCGTCGACGTCTGGCTGCCGACCGTCGACGACCTCGGCCGCTTCGACGGCCGCTGCTCGCTCGAGTACGTTCGCCGCGATCCCGAGACGGGCGAGCTCGTCACGAAGGTCGCGGCGGCGATCGTCGAGCCGGGGACCGGGATCGTCGAGCTGACGACGATCTACGACGCCGCCCCGCCGGAGGGCGGGCCGACCCGGCGCTGGGTCCGCTCCGAGCGCCTCCGGCTCGTCCGGCCCGACGAGCTCGAGGGCTTCGTCCGGGAGGCCGGGCTCGTCGTCGAGACCCTCGCCGGCGACTACGGCCTCGGCGCCCTCGCCCCCGATTCGGAGCGGGCGATCGTCGTCGCCCGCCGACCGGCGGACGCGGAGGCGGCCGCCGGGCGCTAATCCGAACGTCCGCTCGCGAACGGCACGGCAGTCGGCGGGTGCGCGGCTTGCCGCGGGCGGCGTGGTAGAGTCGATGGCCGATGGCCGCTTCGGATCAAGTCCGGCTTCTCGTCGTCGAGGACGTGCCGCAGGTCGCCCAGTACATCCGCGGGCTCCTCGAGGCGCAGCAGCAGATCAAGCTCGTCGACATCGTCGCCGAGGGCGGGAAGGCGCTCGCCCAGATCCGCCAGCTCCGACCCGACGTCGTCATCGTCGACATGCTCCTCCAAGGACGGCTCAAGGGGCCGGCCCTCATCGACCAGATCCGGAGGAGCGAGACGCCGGTCCCGGTCATCGCCCTCACCGTCCCCCAGCAACCCGTCGCGGCGGACCCCGAGGCCGGCATCTTCGGGGTCCTCTCGATGCCGTTCTCGGGCTTCGACCTCGTGAACCGGATCCAGCAGGTCCACCAGGAGGCGAACGAGGCGGCGAAGCGGGCCGGGGCGGGGCTCTACGCGGTCTTCGCCCCGAAGGGTGGGGTGGGGAAGACGACGATCGCCTTCAACCTCGCCTGCGCCCTCGGGGCCGCCGGCCGGCGGACGATCCTCGTCGACGGAAGCCTCCAGTTCGGCGACCTCCGGGCCCTCCTGAAGGTCCCCCTCGACGCACCGTCGATGGTCGACCTGCCGACCGACCGGATCACCGAGGCCGATCTCGCCGACGTCGTCTGGCGCGATCCGAGCGGGATCGACCTCCTCCTCGCCCCGCCGCGGGTCGAGCAGGCCGAGATGATCACGACCCGCGACATCGACAAGACCCTCTCGCTCCTCCGCCGCCTCTACGACGTCGTCGTCGTCGATCTGCCGACATACCTCTCGGAGCAGAGCCTCGCCTTCCTCGACGCCGCCGACGTCGTCATCGAGATCGTCACGTACGACTCGACGACGATCCACAACACGATCCTCGTGGCCGAGACGTTCCGGGCGATCGGCTATCCGCCGACCAAGGTCCGCTATCTGGTGAACCGGGCCGACAGCGCCGGGGGTCTAACTCCGGAGGAGCTCGCTCGGGCCCTCGGCCGCGAGCCCGAGTACCGGGTCGTCTCGGACGGGCGGCTCGTCGTGGCGGCGAACAACGAGGGCGTCCCCTTCGTGGCGAGCGCCCCCGACGCCCAGATCAGCCGCGACATCGCCGCGGTCGCCGCCGACCTCCTCGCCGGGGTCCGGGAGCCGGTCGGAGCGCGGCGCTGACGTGGCCGATCCCCGTCCGATCGGTGTCTTCGACTCGGGGGTGGGCGGCCTGACCGTCCTCCGCGAGATCCATCGCCGGCTCCCGTTCGAGCCGACGATCTACCTCGGCGACAATGCCAGGGCGCCGTACGGAACCCGGTCCGACGCCGAGGTCCTCCGGTTTTCGACCGAGGCGCTCGACCACCTCGTCGAGCAGGACGTCAAGGCGATCGTCGTCGCCTGCAACACCTCGACGGCCGTCGCCCTCGACCACGTCCGGCGACGCTACCCGCTGCCGATCCTCGGCGTCGTCCGGCCGGGTGCCGTGGCAGCGGCCCTGGCGACCCGGAACCGCCGGGTCGGCGTCATCGCCACGCCGGCGACGATCCGTTCCCACGCCTACTTCTCGGCGATCAAGGACGAGAACCCGGCGATCGAGGTCTACGAGCATGCGACGCCCGCCTTCGTCCCGATGGTCGAGGCCGGCGAGCTCGAGGGGCCGGCCGTCGAGGCGGTCGTCGCCGAGAGCCTGGCGCCGCTCTTCGGGGAGCGGGACGCGGCCGGGGAGTTCATCTTCCCGCTCCCGCCGTCGGCCCGGATCGACACGCTCCTCCTTGGCTGCACCCACTACCCGCTCCTCCGGCCCGTCATCGCCGCGGTCGCCGGGGAGCGGGTGGCGATCGTCGACTCGGCGACGGCGACGGCCGGGGCGCTGGCCGAGCTCCTCGCGGTGAACGGCCTGGAGGCTCCGGGAACGAGCCGCGGGACCGCCGCCTCCGGCGGCCTCGACGCCCACGAGCCGCCGCCGCCCCGACCGTCGGGGGTCGAGCACGTCGTGCTCACGACCGGCGACCCGGCCGCCTTCGACGCGGTCGCCCGGCGCCTCTTCGGGACCGATCTCCCGACGGCCCGAGCGGTCGAGCTCGGGCGGGGTCGGGTCGTCGTCGGATGAGGGTCGCCGTGGGCGGCAGCGGCGCAGGGGCCGGGCGCGAGGCGGGCCGCCGCGGGGTTGGCGATCGTGCCGGTCGCGGCGCCTGGAACGATCGGATCTGGCAGGCGGGCTTCCTCGTCGGCTCGGTCCTCGGCGCCGCGGCGACCGTCGCGGGGCGGCGGGCCGAGCGGAGCGCCCGGCGGGGCCTCGTCGACTGGTCGGCCGTCGAGCGGGTCGCCGTCGCCCGCCTCGCCCGGGCTCCGGGTCGGCTGGCGCCGGCCGAGCTGGGAGCCGCGGAGGCGCACTATGTCGCGGCCGTGGAGCGGGTTGCCCCGGCGCTCGCGGAGCGGCTCGGGGCGGAGCTGCCCGACGTCGTGACCCGGGTCAGCGTCGTCGACCGGCCGGGCTGGGTTCGGGCGAACATCGTCGCCTTCCGGAGCCTGATGGCGCGGGTCGAGGGGCCGCTCCTCGAACAGCTCCTGCCGCCGGGCGCCAGCCTCCCGAAGGCGACGCTCGCGCTCCTGAACCGTTGGCTGACGACCCGCCAACTCGGGTTCCTCCTCGGCTTCCTCGGCCAGCGGGTCCTCGGTCAGTACGACCTCGCCCTCCTCTCGGCCGAGGCCGCACCGGGACGACTCCTCTTCGTCGAGGAGAACGTCCGCCTGACCGCCGCCGCCCTCGGCGTGCCGCTCGACGCTTTCCGGCTCTGGATCGTCCTCCATGAGACGACCCATGCCTTCGAGTTCGAGGCCCATCCCTGGCTCCGGCCCTACCTCGCCGAGCGGCTCGAGGCCCAGCTCGTCGCCTTCTCCCGGGAGGCCCCGTCGCTCGGGCGGGACGCCCTCCGAGCCCTCGGCCGCTCGCTCCGGGGCGAGGCCGACGGGAGCTGGCTCGAGCGCCTCATGAATGCCGAGCAGCGGCAGCGCTTCCGAGAGGTCCAGGCGGCGATGAGCGTCCTCGAGGGCTTCTCGGACTGGGTCATGGAGGAGCTCGGGCCGCGGCTCGTGCCGGGCGGCGAGTCGATCAGCCGGCGGCTCTTCGAGCGACGGGCACAACGGACGCCGTTCGAGCGGGCGATCCTCCGGCTGACGGGCCTCGACCTCAAGCTCGAGCAGTACCGCGCCGGCGAGCAGTTCGTGGCGACGATCGTCGAGCGGGCCGGGCCGATCGCCGTCGAGCGGCTCTGGTCGGGGCCGGCGGCGCTACCCAGCCTCGAGGAGATCGAGCAGCCCGGGCGATGGCTGGCCCGGGTCGTCGCCGGCCAACCGACGTGAGCCGGGACACGATGCCGAGCGCCGAGGATTTCAGCCGTTCGCAGGGTCGCCCGGGCAGCGGACCCGAAGCGACGGGCGGGCCCGGCCCGGGTCGGGGCCCGGGCGGGGTCCCCCGGGCGATCGCCCTCACCCCGATCCTGGTCGGCCGGTACCGGGCCGAAGACCTGGCCCGGATCGAGGCGGCGGCGCCGGGTGCCCGGATCGTCCGGGTCTCGGCCGAGGGCCTCGCCGACGGCCCCCTCGACGAGGTCGAGGTCCTGCTCCGGGGTTCGCTGGCGGCCGACGTCTTCGACCGGATCCTCGCCCGAGCGCCGCGACTGGTCTGGGTCCACTCGGCGACGGCCGGCGTCGAGCGGGTCCTCACGCCGGCGAGCCGCGCGCGGGGGCTGACGATCACGAACGCCCGCGGCGTCTTCTCCGAACCCATCGCCGAGTACGTGGTCGCGGTCATCCTGGCGGTGAGTCGCCGCCTCATCGAGCTCCTCGAGCTCCAGCGGGAGCGGACCTGGCAGCCCCTCCTCGGCACCGAGCTCCGCGACCGGACCGTCGGCATCGTCGGCTACGGATCGATCGGCCGGGCGGTGGCGGGCCTCCTGACGCCGTTCGGCTGTCGGATCCTCGCCGTGCGGCGGCGGTCGCAGGCTGCGGTCGACGTCGTCGACGCGCCCGAGGCGACGGCGGACGGGGAGGTGCTCGCCGCCCCGCGGGTCGAGCGGATCGTCGGTCCGGAGGGGCTCGACGCGGTCCTCGGCGAGGCCGACTTCGTCGTCCTGGCCCTGCCGCTGACGCCGGCGACGGCGAACCTCATGGACGCCGCCCGGATCGGGCGGATGAAGCGGGGCGCCTGGCTCATCAACGTGGCCCGCGGTCAGCTCGTCGACGAGGTCGCCCTCCGGCGGGCGCTCGAAGAAGGTCGCCTCGGCGGGGCCGCCCTCGACACGTTCGTCGAGGAGCCGCTCCCGCCGAGCTCGCCCTGGTGGACGACGCCGAACGTCATCGTCACGCCGCACACCTCCTGGTCGTCGGGACGCGTCCTCGACCGGAGCATCGAGCTCTTCTGCGAGAACCTGCGCCGGTACGCTACGGGGCAGCCGCTCCGGAACGTCGTCGATCCGGACGCGGGCTACTAGACCTCGCCACCGAACGGATGCAGATCGCCATCGTCGGTCTTCCCGGCGTCGGGAAGACGACCGTCTTCAACACCCTCACCCGCGGCCATGCCGAGACCGGCGGCTACGGGAGCCTCGAGCTCCACGTCGGGGTCGTCAAGGTCCCCGATCCCCGGCTCGACCGACTCGCCGAGATCTTCCACCCGAAGCGGGTCGTCCACGCCGACGTGACGTACGTCGACCTGGCGGCCCCGCCGCCGTCGTCGGAGGGTCGAATCGGGACCGAGGAGCTGCCGCCCGAGCACCTGGCCCGGCTCCGGGAGGCCGACGCCCTCCTCCACGTCCTCCGGGCCTGGGACGATCCGGCCCATCCCCACCCGGCGGGTTCGGTCGACCCTCGGCGCGATCTCGAGGCCCTCGATCTCGAGTTCGTCCTCGCCGATCTCGCCGTCGCCGAGCGGCGGCTGGAGCGGCTTCGAGCGAGCGGACGCCACGGAACGCCGGCCGAGCGGGAGGCAAACGAGCGGGAACTCGCCCTCCTCGAGCGCCTCGCGGCCACGCTTCGCGAGGGCCGACCGATCCGCGACGAGCCGCTCGACGAGGACGAGGAGCGGCGGATCCGCGGCTTTCGCTTCCTGACCGAAAAGCCGGTCCTCGTCCTCCTCAACATCGGCGAGGCGGACATCCCCCGGGCCCCGGCCCTCGTCGAGGCGATCCGGGCCGCCTACCGACACGAGCGGACGCTCGTCGACGCCCTCTCGGCGAAGATCGAGATGGAGCTCGGTGAGCTCCCGCCCGAGGAGGCGGCGGAGTTCATGGCCGCCTTGGGGATCGGCGAATCGAGCCTCGAGCGCGTGATCCGGCTCTCGTACCAGCTCCTCGGCCTCGTCAGCTTCCTGACCGCCGGCCCCGACGAGGTCCGGGCGTGGCCGATCAAGGCGGGCTCGACGGCCGTCGACGCGGCGGCGGCGATCCACACCGACCTCGCCAAGGGCTTCATCCGGGCCGAGGTCGTCCCCTTCGAGGACCTGGTCGCCGCGGGATCGATCGCCGAGGCCCGCAAGCACGGCAAGCTGCGCTCGGAGGGCCGGACCTATCGGGTCGCCGACGGCGACGTCCTCGAGATCCTCTTCAGCCGCTGAGGGGGCCGCGATGGCCGGCCGGCGGCGCGGCTCCGCCTCAGTCCGCGGAATCCGGACCCGGCTCGAAGTCGACGAGGACGCCGCGGTAGTCGACGTCCGGCTCGCCGGTCGCGGTATCGACGAGGAAGTTGTCCTCCTCGTCCCGGGAGACGTTGACGGCCGCCACGAGGCGGTCGTCGGTCAGGGCGATGAAGCCGTGGCGCCGCTCCAGGACGCCGGCGATCGCCTCGACGAGGGTGTCGTCCTCGAAGGTGTCCTGGATCTCGCGGCGGATCGCCTGGACGAGCTCGAAAAAGGCCTCGGGCTCGATCCGACGCTCGCTGGCGACGATGATGTCGTGGAAGAGGTCGTCGTCGCCCTCGTGGAGTTCGTAGTAGTACACGGGCGGTGCTCCTTCGCCGGCCGATGCGACCAGGGGCCGGCAGCGGGTCGAGTATAGGCGCGATGGCGATCTCGCCCGATCCGGTGTCCCGAGCCGGGCCGCAGCGGCCGCTCGTCGTCGCGGTCGGGGCGGCGACCCGCGACCTCGTCGCCGACGACCCCCGGGGCTGGCGCCTGGGCGGCGGGGTCACCTACGGCTCCCTCGCCCTCGCCCGGCTCGGGGTCCCGGTCGTCGCCGTCGTCGGGCTCGACCGGGAGGCGCGGGCGGCCGAGGAGCTGGAGGTGCTGGCGCGGGCCGGCGTCGAGGTCCGGCCGGTCCCGCTGGGACGGGGGCCGGTCTTCGAGAACCGCGAGGGCCCGGGCGGGCGACGCCAGCGGGTCCGCTCGTGGCCCGATCCGATCCCGCCGGAGGTCGCCGACCTGCGCGGCGTCGAGGCGGCGACGGGTTGGCTCTTCGCCCCGATCGCCGGCGAACTCCCGGCCGGTTGGGCCGAGCTGCCCCGGCCGGAGGCGCTCGTCGCGCTCAGTTGGCAGGGCCTCCTGCGGCGCCCGGGCCCGGGCGGCCGGGTCGCGCGCCGCCCGCCGGGCCCCGATCCGCTCCTCGGCCGGGCCGACCTCGTCGCGGCGAGCGTCGAGGACCTCGGGCCGGACGCGGCCCTTGCCGACGTCGCTCGGCTGCTCCGGCCGACGGCCCGGTTCGCGGTCACCGCCGGCGAGGACGGCGGGCTCGTCGGGGAGCGACTCGGGGCCGCGTGGCGGTGGCGCCGGTACCGGGCGGTCCCGAGCCTGGGGGTGGTCGATCAGACCGGTGCCGGCGACGTCTTCCTCGCCGCGCTCCTCGCGGCGCGGCTCGAGCCGCGGCTCGTCGGCGGGCGCCTCGCGCAGGGCGGCGACGTCCTCCTGGCGGCCGCTGCCGGGAGCTGCACGGTCGAGGCGCCGGGGATCGCCGGGGTCCCGGACCGGGCACGGATCGCCGAGCGACTCGGCCGCCTCGCCACCCGTCGGGGCGGCTAGCGGCCGGCCGCCGCGGCGATCGGC
>JBHOQO010000147.1:0-1629 GCA_042408925.1 Chloroflexota bacterium
GGTGGCCTGCGAGTGGCTGCGCCGGTACCTCGACGCGGGTCGGCCCCTCCTCGCCGGCCCGCCGAGCCGCGCTCCGGACGACCGCCCAGGCGGTGCCGCGCCCGAGCCGCCGTCCGCGGGCGCCGAGGAAGACGGCGCCCCTCGCCGCGTCGGCCGCCGAGCCGGCGAGGAGGGGCCGACCCGCGTCGAGGTACCGGCGCAGCCACTCGCAGGCCACCTCCCCCATGGGGACGAGGCGCTCCCGGCCGCCCTTCCCGAGGACCCGGACGAACGCCCCCTCGAGGGAACAGGTCTCGAGATCGAGCCCGAGGGCCTCGGAGATCCGAAGGCCGGTCGCGTAGAGGAGCTCGAGGAGCGCGCGGTCCCGGAGGGCGACGGCTCGCCGACGCGGCGGCAGGCCCTCGTCCGGCGGGGCCACCGCGTCGAGGAGCCGCTCGACCTCTTCGACGCTGAGGGCGTCGGGCAAGCGGCGTGGCGCCCGGGGCAGGACGATCTGCTCGGCCACATCGATCGGGATCCGGCCCTCGGCGAAGGCGAAGCGGTAGAAGCCCCGGATCGCCGCCGTCCGGCGGCGGACGGTCGTCCCGGCCTTCGGACGAGGCGGGACGGCGGGCCGGCCGCGGCGCCCCGGTGCCGGCACGGGACCCGCGCCGCGCTCCGTCCCGAGGAACTCCAGGGCCGGGCCGGGACCCGTCTGCCACACCCCGTCCGGGCCGAGGAAGCGCCCGAAGGCATCGAGGTCGGCCCGGTAGGCTCGGATCGTTGCCGGGCTGTGGCCGCGCTCGACGGCGAGGTAGGCGAGGAACTCGGCGACGGCCTCCCGGTACGCCGCCGGGCCCGCCACCGGCCCCCTGCCCGCCGCCGCCGTCCCGACCGCGGCCGGGTCGACCGTCCGAGCCATCGCCGTCACGACGCCTCGGCCTCGCCGCGCCGCTGCCCGCCCTGACCGGCCGCCTCGGCAGCCCGCCAGGCCGCCGCCCGTTCGAGGAGCTCCTCGGCCGAGGCCCGCGCCGCCGGCCCGCCGTCGCTCCCGCCCAGCATCGCCGCGAGCTCGGCGAGCCGGCCCTCTCGGTCGAGTCGCCGCAGCTCGGTCACCGTCCGACCGCCGCGGCTCGTCTTCGTGATCTGGAGGTGAGCGTCGGCGTACGCCGCGATCTGGGCGAGGTGGGTAACGCAGAGGACGGCGTGGCGTCGTCCCAGGCGCCAGAGGGCGCGCCCGACCGGCTCGGCGCTCCGGGCGCCGATCCCGGCGTCGATCTCGTCGAAGACGAGGGTCGGCGTCGCGTCGACGGCAGCGAGGACCTCTTCGACGGCCAGGGCGACCCGGGAGAGCTCCCCGCCCGAGGCGATCCGGGCGAGGGGCCGGGCCGGCTCCCCGACGTTCGGGGCGAACGCGAAGACGACCTCGTCGATCCCGGTCGCGTCGAAGGCGACAGCATCCCCCTCGACCTCGACGGCCGGCTCCTCCGGCCCCGCCGCCCGGCGCCCGACGGCGACGGAGAACGACCCGGGCCGGAAGCCGAGGGCGACGAGGGCCGCGTCGACGGCGGCGGCGAGCCGTCCCGCCGCCCGGCGGCGCTCGGCCGAGAGGGTTGCCGCCGCCTTGGCGACCGCGGCGAGGAGCTCGGG
>JBHOQO010000150.1:0-11372 GCA_042408925.1 Chloroflexota bacterium
ACCCGGAGCGGGGGCCGTCGAGGCGCGCCCGGCCCAGCCGCCGGCGGGCGGCGCGCTCGCCCTCGCCGAAGCCGTCGATCCGCCGAGCAGCGGCGAGCGGGGGAGCTGACCCGGCGGCCGGAGCTGCGCCCGGGACCGAGGCCGCAACCGGGGCCGCAACCTGAGATCGCCGCGTCCACCGATCCGACCCCGAAGGGATCCGGCCGCCGCCGACCGGCCGGTCCCGGGGCGGTTGACAGGGCGTCACGTCCGTGGCACGGTACGTCGGAAGGCTCGCGCCGTGGACGTCCGCAGAATCGCGACCGTCGTCGTCCTCGCGATGCTCGCCACCGGAGCCGTCGTCGTCTCGCAGGAGCCGGCCGACGTCGGCGCTCCGGCCCGATCGGCACCGGCGGGCGCGTCGCCGCCGGTCACCCTCGCGCCCTCCCTCCCCGGACCGGTCACGCTCCCGCCGTCGACGCCCGAGCCGTCGAGGCCGACGGGCGCGGCCGTCGCCTCCCCCGATCCCGACTGCCCCCTCACCCGACCCGACCCGCCGTTCCTCGCCCCCAAGCCCTGGCCGTCGACCCCGCCGCCACGCTACCGGGCCGCGTGGTACGGGACCCCCGATCTCTGGACGATGCTGAGCGTCGGGGGCGAGGTCTGGATCGGCCTGCCGCTCGGGCCGGACGGATACGGGCAGAAGACATTCTGGTTCAGCGTCCGCTGGCCGTATCTCGAGGAGATCATGCCCGAGATCATGGTGACCGGCCGCCGGCTCGACGGCCCGGGCGACTTCCGGGTCGGGCCCCCGGGCACGAACGCCGGCGCCGACTTCGGCGAGGCGATGCTCGTCGGGGTCGACTTCCCGTCGCCCGGCTGCTGGGAGCTGACCGGCAGCTACCGCGGCGCCACGCTCTCCTACGTCGTCTGGGTCGGCCCGTAACGGGGCGCCGCGCCGTCCAGATCGGCCGGGCGGGTTCGGGCAGCGCGGTTCGGGCATCATTGGCGGATGACCCCGACACCGCTCCCCTACCCGCCTCACCTCGCCGTCCCCGGCACCGGCACGGACTTCGAGCCGCTCCTGGCCGTCGCCGACCTCCCGCCTGGGGCGATGCGGCGGGTCAGCCGCGGCGACACCGACGTCCTCCTCGCCCACGTCCCGGGCCGCGGGATCGTCGCCGTCGACGACCGCTGCCCGCACATGAGTGCCCCGCTCTCCCTCGGGGCCCTCGACGGCTGCGTCGTCGCCTGCCCGCTCCACGAAGGCCGCTTCGACCTCTGCACCGGCGACCCCGTCCAGATGCCGACGACCGGCGGGCTCGACCCCGACGGCGTCCCTCATCCGCCGTGGACCCCGGCCGGGCGCGAGCCGAAGGCCGACGTCCCGGGGCGAAAGGCCGAGGCCCGCCGCCTGACCCGGGTCCGGCGCTTCCGGTACTACCCGCTCCGGATCCGCGACGGGACGATCGAGGTCTCGCTGCCGGGCTGACCGAGGGACCCCGACGCAAGCTCAGCTGCCGGTCTCCTCCCGCGCCGCGGCGACCCCCTCGACGACCGCCCGGACGGCCGCGTCCGCGTCGTCGACGACGACGTAGATCTCGAGATCCTCTGGGCTGATCGCCCGCGCTGCCAGGAGGGTATCCCGGAGCCAGTCGAGGAGCCCCGCCCAGTACGAGCGGCCGACGAGGACGACCGGGAAGTGCCGGATCCGATGGGTCTGGATGAGCGTCAGCGCCTCGAAGAGCTCGTCGAGGGTCCCGAAGCCGCCGGGGAGGATGACAAAGGCGTCGGCGTACTTGACGAACATCGTCTTGCGGGCGAAGAAGTAGCGGAACTCGATCCCGAGATCGACAAACGGGTTGAGCCGCTGCTCGTGGGGCAGCTCGATATTCAGCCCGATCGAGAAGCCGCCGCCCTCCCGGCAGCCCCGGTTCGCCGCCTCCATGACGCCGGGGCCGCCGCCGGTGATGACCGCGAACCCGGCCCGGGCGAGGCCCCGGCCGATCGCCCGGGCGAGCTCGTACGTCGGCTCGCCCTCGGTCGTGCGGGCCGAGCCGAAGACCGTGACCGCGGGGCCGATGGCGGCGAGGGCGTCGAAGCCCTCGACGAACTCGGCGAGGATCCGGAGGGCCCGCCAGGGATCGGAGTCGAGGAAGGCGGGGCGTTCGGTCCGGCGGAGGAGCTTCTGGTCCTCGGTCCGCGGCGGGCCGCCGGGGAGGCGCTCGGCGGCGTCGGGAGAGAGGACGACCCGGCCCTTTCGGCGGGGCGCGGGTTCGTCGGCGGGTGGGCGTTTCGCTCTCATCGCCACAGGATGCCACCGGCGGCGCCGGGCCGCTCGGAGCGCCGCTCCCAACGCCCTCCCCTACGTCGGCCGGGCTCGGACGGCCTCCGCCCAGCGCCGCCATGCTGCCTCGTCCTTGCCGACGGCGACCTCGCTCCCGTGCCGGGCGAGCGGCAGGCGAAGGAGCGTCGGATCGGCGAGGAGCCGCTCGACGATCTCGGCGTCGTCCATCCGCAGGTAGCCGAGCCCGCCCGCCGCGTAGGCTCGGCTCCCCTCGTCGAGGAGGGCCCGGGCCCCGAGCCGCTCGACGAAGCGCCGCAGCTCGGCCGCCGCCAGCGGCCGCCGCCGGAGATCGACGAAGTGGACTCGAATCCGGCGCTCGGCGAAGAAGCGGAGCGCCGCCCGCGTCGGACGGCTGTCGAGGAGGCCGAAGATCTGGATCTCCACGGCCCGAAGGGTACGGTACGGCACGCCCGCCCGACGGCCGTCGGGGCGGTACCATCGGGTCGAGCGGCCCCGGTCGGCGTCCGTTGCCCCCGGACGGCCGCCTCGGCCGCCGAACGCAGGAGTCGAGATCGTGACCGTCTGGTTCACCGTCCAGCTCGAGGATCGGCCGGGCTCGCTCGGGCGCCTTGCCACCGCCCTCGGGGAGCGCGGCATCAACATCACCGGGATCGTGGGGGTCGCCGAGGACACCGGCGGGGCCCTCATGCTCACGACGAGCGACCCCGAGGCGACCGGCGAGGTCCTCGCCGCCCTCGCCGTCCCCTTCGAGCGCCACGAGCCGGGGAGCGGGATCGCCCCCGACCGGCTCACGGTCGCCGACCTCGGCGGCCGCTGACGCCGGCCGTCGCCGAGGAGGCGCACCATGGCCCGCCGCTCCGGCGCCTCGGGCGCCGTCGCCCTCCGGGTCGACCACGTCGACCGCCCCTCGGCCATCCCGGCGATCGCCGCCCGAATCGCCGACCTCGGCGGGGCGCTCCGGACCCTCTCGACCGTCCGCCGCCTCGACGGCGAGCCGCCGACCGTCGAGGTCGAGGTCGAGATCGAGGGCGCCGAGGAGGCAACCCTCCTCGAGGCGCTCGCCGGGCTCCCGGAGGTCCGGGGGATCCGGCCGACCCGGGCCCTCGATCGCGTCTTCGGCAAGCGGGTCATCGTCATCGGCGGCGGGGCCCAGGTCGCCCAGGTCGCCCTCGGCGCCGTGTCCGAGGCCGATCGTCACAACCTCCGCGGCGAGCGGATCAGCGTCGATACGATCCCCCTCGTCGGCGAGGAGAACATCGCGACGGCGGTCCGGGCCGTCGCCGACCTGCCCCGGGCCCGCCTCCTCGTCCTCGCCGGCTCGATCATGGGCGGCGAGATCTCGCGGGCCGCCGACGAGCTCCGGGCCCTCGGGATCCCGATCGTGGCCCTGAACATGGTCGGCTCGATCACCGAGCACGTCGACCTCGTCGTCTCGGACCCGGTCCAGGCCGGGACGATGGCGGTCATGGCGATCGCCGACACGGCGACCTTCGACCTCTCCCGCCAGCGCGGCCGCCGCTACTAGCGCCGCCCGAACCCACCGACCCGGCGATGCGGATCGCGACCTGGACCGTCAACTCACTGAAGGCCCGCCTCGACAAGGTCCTCTGGTGGCTCGAGCGGGCGGCCCCCGACATTCTCCTCCTCCAGGAGACGAAGCTCGCCGACGCCGACGCCCCGCTCGTGCCGTTCCGGATCGCCGGCTACGAGCTCGTCCACCACGGCGAGGGTCGCTGGAACGGCGTCGCCGTCGCCTCCCGCCTCCCGATCGGGGACGTCGTCACGAACTTCGGCGACGGCCCCGTCCGCGACAGCGGGCCCGGAGCCCCGACGGTCGCCGAGGAGGACTTCGACCCCTTCGACGAGGCCCGGATGATCGCCGCGAGGATCGACGGGCTGCGGGTCGTCTCGGTCTACGCCCCGAACGGCCGGAGCGTCGGTTCGCCCTTCTACGAGGGCAAGCTTCGCTGGTTCGAGCGGCTCGCCCGCTGGCTCGCCGAGGCCTGCCGACCCGACGAGCCGCTCGTCGTCGGCGGGGACTTCAACGTCGCACCGGCCGACGCCGACGTCTGGGATCCCGAGGCCGTCCACGGCGGGACTCATGTCTCGCCGGCCGAGCGAGCGGCCTTCGAGCGGCTCCTCCGGTGGGGCCTCGTCGACGTCTACCGGCGTCTCCGTCCCGAGCCGGGCCGCTACACCTGGTGGGACTACCGGGCCGGTAACTTCCACCGGAACGAGGGGATGCGGATCGACCACCTCCTCGTCACCGAGCCCCTCGCCGCCCGGGCGGTCTGGGCGGAGATCGACCGCGAGGCCCGCAAGGGGACCCCGGTCCCCTCGGACCACGCCCCGCTCCTCGTCGACATCGACGCCCCCGGCCGCCCGATCGACGCCGGCTGGGAGGGCGCCCTGGCCCGGATCGCGGCCCGGACGAAGCCGCGGGCGGGCCGAGTCGCGCGTTGACGGTCCGGAGCCGGCGGCGCTCCTCCCGCGGTCGCGTCCGAGGCCGCTAGAGCCGAACGGTCCGCTCGAGGTCGACGACGAGGACCGTGGCGCCGCCGTGGGCCACGGTCCGGGCCTTCCAGTCGGCGAGCCGCTCGAGGAGGACGAGCGGGACCTCGACCTCCCGGGGTCGGCAGACCTCGGAGAGGGTCCCAAGGATCGCCTCGACGCGGTCGTCCTCAGCGGCGAGGAGGAACGTCGCGTTCGGCTCGCCGAGGAGGCCGCCGAGGGACGGCAGCTGGGTGAAGCGATGGCCGGCCCGCCGGAGGGCGTCGGCGGCGGCAGCCGCGTCGTCGCCGTGGACGATCGCGAAGAGGAGCTTGCTCATCGGGGCTCCCTCAATTCGTGTCCGCATTGCCGGGTCGCCGACAGGTCGCGGCGCCAGTGTACCTGTGTGACGCAGACGACCGCCGCTACCGGACCACCGCTAGAGGACGATCCGACCGGGGGTCATGCCCGGTTGGAGCGCGGTCGCCGCCACCATGTGACGACGGTTGAGGAGGGCGAAGGGGTAGCGGGCCACGATCCGCCGGTCGGCGAGCGAACGCGTCCGGACGTCGGTCATCGGGATGAACTGGGGTGTCGGCGATTCGAGGAACGTCGCCAGCTCCGCGCCCTCGGTGATGTAGATGTTGCCGGTGAGCGTGTGGCCCGGCGTCACGGCGACGATGGCGCGGGGAACCTTCGGGACGCGGAGCTCGGGAGCCCCCTCGGGCGGGGCGCCACCCGAGGTCTCGGCGATGAGCGTGACCTCGTCGGCCAGGATCCAGAAGCTCGGCGTCTGGACCCGCGTCGGCTCGCCGTTCCGGCGCAGGACCGTGGCGTCGAGGAGCTCGAAGAGGCCGAGGTGATGGTTCACGAAGTCCGACAGGCGGCGGTGGGCTCCGATGCGGAGGCCGCCGCTGAGTCGAAGGTGCGGTCCGACGAGCTCGATGGGCACGGCCGGAAGATCCGGCGGCAGCGGCGGGAGCGGCGGAAGGGGTTCGGCGACCAGCTCTTCGAGGTGGACCGAGGCGTCGCCGTCGGCGAGGTCCGGTCCCGCAGTCGGGACGGCGTCGGCATCGTCGAGCCGCTCCGGCACGGTGTCGCGGGCGCCGCCGGCCGAGCTGTCGTCGCCGATCGGTGGGCGTGGAGGCATGGTGTACCCCGGCGATGCGGCTGTGGCGTGACGGCGGCCATCATAGCCGGTGGGAGTCGGGCAGCATCGACGGACGGGTCCGTCCACCGGTGCCCGCCGGGCGCCGGTCCGTCCATCCGGCCTACGGGAGCAACGCGGCGCTGCGGGCCGGCCGCGCCGAGGACCGTCAGAGGCCGGCCGGGACGACGATCGCGTCGACGGCGAGGGCGAGGAAGAGGAGCGAGAGGTAACTGATCGAGTAGCGGTAGAGGCCGATCGCCCCGGCGAGCGAGCCCTCGGCCGACGAGGCCCGCCGCCAGAGCCCGACCGCCCGCCAGACGAAGACGCCGCCGAGCCCGACCGCCGCCGCGAGGTAGACGAACCCGAGCCGCCCGACGACGAAGAGGAGGAGCGAGATCGCAACGACGAGGAGCGTGTACGAGACGATCTGGCGGGCCGTCTCCGGGACGCCCCGGACGACCGGGAGCATCGGGACGCCGGCCGCCTCGTAGTCGCGCCGGACCCGGAGGGCGAGGGCCCAGAAGTGCGGCGGCGTCCAGGCGAAGACAAGGGCGAAGAGGACGAGCGCCGGGAGATCGACTCGCCCCGTCACCGCCGCCCAGCCGATGACCGGCGGGAGCGCCCCGGCCGCCCCGCCGATGACGATGTTCTGCGGCGTCGTCCGCTTGAGAAGGAGCGTGTAGACGACGACGTAGACGCCGATGGCGAGGAGGGCGAGGAAGGCGGCGAGGAGGTTGACGAACCAGGCGAGGACGACGAGGGCGACGACCCCGATCCCCACGGCGAAGAGGAGGGCGTTCGCCGGCTCGACCCGGTGGCTCGGGAGGGGGCGCCGGCGGGTCCGGGTCATCCGCTCGTCGATGTCGCGTTCGAGGACCTGGTTGATGGCGTTCGCCGAGCCGGCGGCGAGGCTCCCGCCCAGGAGCGTCCAGAGGACGAGGTCGAGCCTCGGCACGCCGCGGGCGGCGAGGATCATGGCCGGGACGGTCGTGACGAGGAGCAGCTCGATGATCCGGGGCTTCGTGAGGGCGACGTAGGCCCGGATCGTCTCGCCGGGGCCGGTTCGGGCGGTGACGTCCTCTTGGACGTGCCCGCTCCCGGACTCGTGCCGAGCGGGACGCGACCCCCCGCCACCGGGGCCGGGCCGCGGAACCGGCGCGGCGAGGAGTCGGGCCCGATAGTAGGAGCCCGTGGCAAGGCCGACGAAGCATCCCCAGATCGTCGCCCCGAGGGCGAGGTGGAGCGTCTGCGTCCACTCGGCGAGGCGGGTCAGGATCTGCGCCCCGCCGACGACGGCCTGGACCGGATAGAGGAGGGCGGCCGCGACCGCGAGGCGGGCGATGGCCCGCCCGCCGGCCGGCCCCCGTTGGGTCCGCCAGGCGACGGCGGCAATCGCCGCGACGAGAACCCCGACGACGATGGCGACCCAGCGGTGGAGGACGTGGGTCGTCGTCAGCTCGGTCAGCGGCGGGAAGAGCGTCCCGCCCATGAGCGGCCAGTCCGGGTAGAGGAGGGCCGCGTTCTCGGCGGT
The DNA here is from genome assembly GCA_042408925.1 of Chloroflexota bacterium. Classification (GTDB taxonomy): domain Bacteria; phylum Chloroflexota; class Limnocylindria; order Limnocylindrales; family CSP1-4; genus BPIH01. The sequence goes on from JBHOQO010000150.1 coordinate 7,459, forward strand.
GACGTTCGAGCCGAAGACGAGGAGGACAAAGACAGCCGCCGCCCCGAAGACCGCGAGGGCGGTGAAGCGCTGGTCGCCGCGCCCGCCGAGGTGCCGCGGGAACATCGAGCGGACCAACACGAAGACGAGGAGGCCGAAGAGCGCCATCGCGGCGACGAGGTGGGCGGTCACCGATTCGCCGCTGTTCCCGAGGCGGACCGTCTCGCGGCCGAGCCAGGCCTGGAACCCGACGAGGAGGACCGCGGCCAGGGACGGCCAGAGGATCGCCGGCTCGCTCCGATGGCGGGCGACGGCGAGGGCAGCGAGGCCGAGGACGAGGAGGCCGAGGACGACGGCGACGGTCCGGTGGATCCACTCGAGCCAGACCTGGTAGCCGGCGTCGAAGCCGGGGAGGAACTGCCCCTCGAAGCAGCCCGGCCACGTCGGGCAGGCGAGGCCCGAATCGGTCGCCCGGACGACGACCCCGATGGTGACGAGGAGGAGCGTCGTCAGGACGGCTGCTCCGGCGAGCTGCTGGTATCGCTTCACGGACGGGATCCGATCCTCCACGGGGCGCCGTCGCCGGACGGCGCGGATGCCGGCCGACCGCTCGGGGGCCGATGCGGCGGCGAACGTCCGGCATTCTAGCGCGGTTCCCGAGGGCGGCGGCCGATGCACCCGCCGGCACGACGGCTCGATCCGGGCGCCGAGGGTAAGCTGGCGGCAGGATGACCGACCGGAACCGGCCGGCGGACCTTCGGTCCCGTCGGCGCCTCGACCTTCGGCGGCCCGGCCGCATCGCCCTCGCCGCCCTCACCGTCGCCCTCGCCGTGGCCGGCTGCGTCGCCACCGGCGGAACGGGTGCCTCCCCGACGCCCGGGCCGTCGGGGAGCGGGACGCGGCCGAGCCTCTATCCCGTGATCGTCTCCTCGGAGCAGGCCGTCGGCCCGAACCGCTTCCTCTTCTCCTTCCTCGACCCGGCGACGAACCTCCCGGCCGCCCGGCCGGATCGGAGCGTCGGCGTCGCCTTCTACGATTCGCCGGATGCGACGACGCCGGTCGCGACCGCCGACGCCGAGTTCGTCTGGGCCATCGAGGGCGAGCGCGGCATTTACGTCAGCCACGTCACGTTCACCCATGCCGGGCAATGGGTCGCCGCCTTCACGACCGAGGCGCCCGGGTCGCCGTCCGAAACGATCCGGTTCACCTTCGACGTCCGGGACCACGCCACGGCCCTCGGGGTCGGCGATCGGGCGCCCGCCGTCCGGACCCCGACCGCCGCCGACGTCGGCGGCGACCTGCGCCGGATCTCGTCCGATCCGAACCCGCTCCCGGCCTTCTACGAGACCTCGGTCGACGCCCTCCTCGCCGCCCATCGACCCTTCGTCCTCGTCTTCGCGACGCCGGCCTTCTGTGTGAGCGGCCAGTGCGGGCCGACCCTCGAGCTCGTGAAGCCGTACGTCGCCGAGTACCCGGACGTCGCCTTCGTCAACGTCGAACCGTACGAGCTCGACTTCAGCGCCGGGCGTCTCCAGCCGAAGCTCGACGCGAACAACCAGCTCCAGCTCGTGCCCGCCGCCGAGGCGTTCCGGATCGTCAGCGAGCCCTGGGTTTACGTCGTCGACCGGTCCGGCATCATCGTCGGCTCCTTCGAGGGGATCTTTACCTACGCCGAGCTCCGGGCGGCGATCGAGGAAGCTCGGCGCGGCAGCTGAGGTCGAGACGACCACGAACCGGTTGCCTGGGGGCAGCAGCGGTGCTCAGTCGTCGAGGGGCACGACCCGGTCGGCGCGAGCGATGAGGTGGGCGTCGTGGGAAGCGACGAGGAGGCCCCGGCCCGCCGCCCGGATCGAGGTGAGGAGCTCGATGATCGCGTCGGCCGTCCTCCGATCCAGGTTCGACGTCGGCTCGTCGACGATGAGGACCGGCGGGTCGGCAAAGAGAGCCCTGGCGATCCCGACTCGCTGCTGCTCGCCCCCGGAGAGCTGGGACGGGAAGTGATTCGCCCGACCCGCGACGCCGACGAGCTCGAGGAGCTCCCGTGCCCGTCGCCGTGCGTCCCGCCCGAGGCCCGCCGGCAGGCCAGGGAGAGCAACATTCTCGGCCGCCGTCAGCGTCCCGATGAGCCCGGCGTCCTGGAAGACGATCCCGAGCGTCTCCCGGCGGAGCGCCGACCGCTCGGCGTCCCCGAGCTCAGCCGGGTCGACGCCGCGCCAGCGGACGACGCCGGAGGTCGGGGAGATGAGGGCCGCGGCGATGTGGAGGAGGGTCGTCTTGCCGGACCCAGAACGCCCCGCGACGCAGACGAGCTCCCCGGCCCTGAGCTCGAGGTCGATCCCCTCGAAGACCCGGATCGGCGCGGAGCCATCTCGGCTTGGGTACACCTTCGAAACCCCGCTCAGGGCGAGGAGGGTCTCTTTGATCGCGCCCATCGTGGCTATGGCCTTCCTCCTCACCCTGCTTCGGCGCCTGGCAACGGCCCCAACGCGCCCCAGAGCGCGACGGAGCCGGCCGCCAGGGCGGCGAGGGCCGCGGGCAGTTCCCCACTGGTCCCGGTGACGGGCTCGGCGAGGGCCGCCGCGAGCAGGGCGGAGCCGATCGCCGCCGGGACGCCGAGGCCGACTCGTTCGCCGAGGGTGAGGAGGCGGAGGGCTCGTCGGCTCCAGCCCGCCGCCCGGAGGACGAGGAACTCGCGACGCCGATCGGTCAGGTCGACGGCGAGGAGGACGAGGGTGAGCCAGATTCCGGTCAGCCCGGCCAGAGCGAGGAGGGCGAGCTGGTGGGGACGGAGAGTGTCGGTCAAGGCCGACGCCAGCAGCGTCGGGCCGACCCGAGATGCCGTCTCCGCGACGAGGACGACCCCGAGCCCGAGAGCCGCTGCGGCCAGGCTGAGGGCGGCCGCGGTCGTGAGGCTTCGGAGGGGACGGGCGACGAGACTGCGGAGCGCGTAGCTGGGGATCCCGGCGACCCGACCGATCCGACCCGTCGGGGCCCCCGGCCAGAGGTCGCCCCTCGCCGGCGTCCCCGTCACTCGGCGGAGGACGAAGGCCGTCCCGACGAGGGCGGCGGTCGGGAGGAGGGCGGCGAGCCCGGCCGTGGCGAGGAGGCCCCAGAGACTTCGCGGCCCGACGAGCCAGGAGACGAGGCCGGCGAGGACGATCAACCCCGCCGCAGCGAGGGCCTCCGATCCGTACCAGCCAAGGATCCGGCGGCGAGACCAGCCGAGGGCCAGGAGGATGGCCGTGTCTCGAGTTCGCGCGGCAAGCTGGCTCAGCTGCACGCCGACCGCGAAGACGGCGGCTGTGGCGAGGGCAAGAAGGAGGAGGGCGAGGTTCGTCTCGCCGAGGCCACGCTCGACTCGCTCCGCGGCCCCGAGGGTCGTCCATTGCTGGCGGACGAAGCCGAGGTCGCCCGGGGGCTGGCGGTCGACCCGATAGGCCGGGACGTAGATCTCGACCGGCTGCGGCGAGGAGCCGGCGACGATGTCGACGTCGAGCCCGACCTCGGCGATCCGGGAGGCGACCCGCTCGACCGTCAGACGGGCCTCGGCCCCGAAGTCGGTGAGCCCGCGGACCCGGACCCGGATGGCGTCGATCGGGGCGTAGCCGCGGAGGAGCCTCGCCGCTTCGAGGTTCGTGATCGCGAGCGGCGGGACGGCGATGAGGCCGGCCGGGTTGAGCGTCGGGCGCATCGGGACCGGCTCCGGAAGGGCTCGCCCATCTGGTCCGGCCACGAGCTCCGTCGCGGGCGGGTCGTAGGCTCCGAGGGGGACGTAGTTGAGCGGGTTCGAGGGGAGCTCGAGGCGGCCGAGGTCGAAGGTCGTGATCGGGGCGAAGTAGAAGGGCTGATCGTAGGGACTCGTCGAGCGGAAGTCCTGGGTCAGTGCGAGGGGAACGCTCCGCAGGGTCCGGTAGGCCGGTTCGAGACCGATCTCC
>JBHOQO010000151.1:0-16877 GCA_042408925.1 Chloroflexota bacterium
CCCCGCTCGCCCTTCGTCCGGCACCGGCCCCCACCAAGCGCCGACGAGCCCGCGCTCGGGTAGCGCCGCGTCCCGGCCCATGGCCAGTCGAACGTACGAGCGGCACGCCTCCTCGAAGGCGGGCTTGGAGACGAACCGGTCGAGCTCGGGGGCAACCCGTTGTTGGAAGACCTCGCGATGCCGCCGCGCCTCCAGGTCGGCGAGGTTCGAACGGACGAAGCGGAACCAGAACCGAAGGTAGGGGTCGGCGAGCCGCCACACCCCGGCCCGGCCTCCCTTCCCGCCTCCAATCGGCCGCTTGTGCTCGAGCAAGTGGAGCCGGCGCAGCGTCGCCAGATACGGGGGCACGGCGTGCCCCGGGATGCCGACGCGGGTCGCGATCTCGTTCTGGCGGCTCGCACCCGATGCCACGGCGGCGAGGATCGACAGGTACGTTCGGGCGTCGGGGCCGAGCTCCTCGGCGACGACCAGCTCGGCTTCGGAGTAGAGGACCTCGCCCTTTCGGAGGATTCGGTTCTCGATGTTCCAGGCCAGTGACCGTCCGGGATCGAACTGCTCCAGGTAGTACGGGACGCCACCGAGGACCGCCCACGCCCGGAGCGCGTCCGCAGCGCTCCAGCCGGGGAAGAACCCGCGGGTTTGACGAACGTCGAGGGGCGGAAGCTGCTCGCCCCAGGTCCGCCGGCCGAAGAGGGGCCCATGGAGGACGTGCCGTTCGAACATCGCAACCTGGCTCCCGGCGAGGACGAGGAACAGCGGGAGCCCGTCCCGACGCACCTCCTCGAGCGTGGCTTGGAGGATCGACGGCAGCGCCGGCGCCGAGGCGACGAGATACGGGAACTCGTCGATGACGAGGAGAAGCGGCTCGCGGCGCGCCGCGGCCAGGCGGGCGAGGTTCGTCAGGTACGCCAGCGCCTGGGGCCAGTTCTGAAGGGGCGACGCGGCGAGGGCGGGATCCGGCCGATAGGCGAGGATCCGATCGGTGAGAAGGGTGAGCTGCTCCGCGGCTGTGCCCTGGATCGCTTGGTAGAGGACGCCCGGCTTGCCGACGGCGAACCGCTGGATGAGGGTCGTCTTGCCGATTCTGCGCCGTCCCCAGAGCAGGATGAGCTGGGGCTCCAACCCCCAGCGCTCTTCCAGCGCCTCGAGCTCGCGCTCTCGATCGATGAACGGCATCCTACCCTTCCCGGTCTACCCTTCCCGGTCGGTTCGGGTAAATAACGGCGCTTATGATAACGGCCATTATCTAGAGAGACACGTCCGCCGTCACTCGCCCTCGTAGCATCGCTCCAGGTCGACGAGCTCCACGTCGGGGCGACCCCGCGCGCTTCGACGGAGCGCCGTCTCGAACCCTGCCAGCCCGAACAGGAGGAGCTTCGCCCGACTCACGTCCGCCCGGGCGGCGAGCCGGCCCCGGAGGCGCTCGAGCCGCTCCAGCTCCTCGAGCGCGAGTGGGGTCTCGGTCGCCTTCGCCTCGCCGATCGCCAGAACGAGCGGTCGGCCACCGACGCCCCGGGGCGCACCGAGCGCGACGACGTCGAGCTCGAACTGGCGGCGCTCGGCCGGGTCGTTGACCCGAGCGAAGCCGACCCGGCTCGGCCGCCCGCCCAGGGTCTCCGCTGCCGCATAGCGTTCGGTCCAGCGCCGGGCGATCGTCTCGAAGTGGGGGCCGACGACCTGTGCTCGGAACCTCGGCTCGGCGTCCAGCCAGGCTTCCTTCGTCCGTCGCGCCTCGAAGCGGGGCAGATCGGGGCGAACGACCGCGAAGAAGAACCGGAGGAGCGGGTCGGCGACGCTACTACCGCCCGGCGGACCCCTACGCTCGCGCCGCCGCCACCCTCGACCGAGGTGCGGCGCCCGCGTCCGCCCAGGCCGCCAGCGCCTCCGCCGGCATCGGCCGGGCGAAGAAGAAGCCCTGGGCGCGGCCGATCCCGAGCTCGCGGAGGATCGTCGCCTGCTCGCCCGTTTCGACCCCCTCGGCGACGACGTCGAGCTCGAGCACCCCGGCGAGGGCGGCGATGGAGCGGACGACCTCGCGACCCGACCGACCGCCGTCGCCGGCGGCCCCGAGCGCGCCGACGAAGCTCCGATCGATCTTGATCTCGGCGACGGGGAGCCGCCGCAGGTACGAGAGCGAGGAGTAGCCGGTCCCGAAGTCGTCGATGGCGAGCCGAACCCCGACCTCGCGCAGCTCGGCGAGCCGAGCGAGGGCAACGTCTTCGTCGACGAGGGCCGTCTCGGTTACCTCGAGGGTCATCGCCTGCGGGGGAACACCGGCGGCGGCGAGCCGCTCCGCCACCGCTGCCGCGATCCGGGGTTCCCGGAGCTCGCGCGGCGAGACGTTGACGCTGACCGGCACGAGTCGGCCGAGGCCGGTGTGCCAACGCCGGAGGTCCTCGAGGGCGCGTTCGAGCACCCAACGGCCGAGCTCGACGATGAGCCCGCTCTCCTCGGCGAGGGGCACGAACTCGGCCGGCGGAACGACGCCCCGGATCGGGTGCTGCCAGCGGAGGAGCGCCTCGGCACCGGCAAGCCGACCCGTCACCAGCTCGACAATGGGCTGGTAGACGAGGCGGAACTCACCTCGGGCGAGCGCTCCCTCGAGGTCGTTCCGGATGGCGAGGCGGAGGGTCGTGGCGCCCTCCATGACCGGCTCGAACCGCTCGGTCCGCGACTTGCCGTTCCGCTTCGCCGCCGCCATCGCGATGTCGGCCCGCCGGAGGAGGTCGTCCGGTGTGGCGACGCCGGCGCCGGATCCGGCGGCGACGAGCCCGATGCTCGCCCGGACGAAGAGGTCCCGGCCGCCGAGGGTGAAGGGGCGTCGAAGGGCGGCGTGAACGGCCTCGGCGACCGACGCGGCCTGGGCCCCCGACACGTCCTCACCGACCGCGCCCCGCCCCTCGACGAGGATCGCGAACTCGTCGGCCCCGAGCCGGGCGACCGTCGCGCGATCCCCGAGCTCCTCGCGCAGGCGCCGCCCGACCGCAACGAGCAGCGCATCGCCGGCGGGGTGGCCGAGGCTGTCGTTGATCGTCCGGAAGTCGTCGAGGTCGACGAGGAGGACCGCGAGCCACGCGGGATCGCCGGCGAGGCGGTTCGTCGCCTCGCCGAGGCGGTTCGTCGCCAGCGCCTGCTCGAGGCGGTCCCGGAAGACGGCCCGGTTCGGGAGACCGGTGAGCGGGTCGGTCAGGACCTGGCGCCGCAGCTGGTCCTCGAGAGCCGTCCGCTCGGTGACATCGTGGAAGGTGAGGACGAGACCCCCGATCGAGGAGTCGGCGAGCTGGTTTCGGGCGACGACCTCGGCCGTGCGCTCGGAGCCGTCGGCGTGCCGGAGGCGGACGTCGACCCGGGCCTCGGCGCCGGGGTTCGCGACGAGGGCAGCGAGGCGAGCCTCGAGGCCGAGGTCGGCGGCATCGATGAGCGAGGCGATCGGACGGCCGAGGTGATCGGCGACCCGGCGACCGAGGACGCGCTCGAGGGCCGGGCTCACGTAGAGGATCGTGCCGGCCGGATCGACGACGGCGACGATGTCCGAAGTGTTCGCGATGAGCGACCGGAAGCGGGCCTCGCGGCGCTGGATCTCGGCGGCAAGCTCGGCCTCGCGTCGTGCCCGCCGCCGGAGGCGCTCGTTGCGGCGCGCCAAAAGACGGGCGGCACCGGAGAAGCCGGCGAAGACGAGGCCGAGTCCGAGGAGGCCGGCGACGCCGACGATGAGGGCGACCTCCCGACGGGTCGCCTCGATCTGGGCGAGGAGCGGCGCCGCATCCTCGTAGATCTCGTACGCCCCGACCACGGGGCGGGCGTAGCCGCCGACCCCGCCGGCTGCCGCGGGTGCCCGGATCGGCAGGTAGATCTCGAGGACGTGATCGACGAGGCCGCGCTCGAAGACGTTCTCCTCGGCCTCGGGGGCGACGATCTCGCTCGCGACCTCGCCCGCGAGCGCCTCGGCGAGGTCGTCGCCGATCTCAAAGCGGCGGCCGCGGTACTCGGGCAGGTCCGAGTATCGAACGGTCCCGTCGGGTGCCCAGACCTTGACCCGGATGATCGGGCTCGAGTCGACGAGCCGCTCGAGGGCGGTGTTCAGGGCGGCCTCGTCGGCGGCCGTCGGGCGAGCGCCGCCTGGCCCGGATGAGCGGTCGTCGGCGAGGGCTCCGGCGAGGACGACGGGGTCGACGAAGGCGGCCACGACGGCCCGGGCCTGGCCGACGGCGGCGTCGGTTGCGGTCCGGGCCAGGTGGGCGGAGACGCTCTCGGCGGCGAGGAAGGCCGTGGCGGCCACGAGGACGGCGATTGCTCCGACGACGGCGGCCCGGACGCCGGGCCGTCCGAGGCCGAGGGCGCGAACGGCCGATCGGGCGCGAACGGCCGAACGGGCGCGGCGGGTCCGGCCGGCTGATCGGGGAGCGGGGCGTCCTTCGGCGTCGACGGCGAGCCGGGACCCGGTCGGTGTGTCCTCCCCCGTGGCGGATTCGTCGGTCCCGGGGCCGGGGACCTCGTCGATCGGCGGTGGCATGGTGGTGAACTCGGAGGCGGATGGGACGCTGCGGCGGTCGGCCGCCGCGCGGCGGCGACACGCAGCCCCACGGTATGCCCCGCTCGGCGCCCCGGGCGACGGTACCGTGGTCCCCCGACCGGGCGGCGATCGTCATCGGGGCGCATACGGTAGGTGCCGTGCCGTCGCGCCGCTCTGGCGGGGCGGACCGGCCGCTCCACCGCGACCGCGGCGGTCGCCCCATGGCGCCGGGGCGGCCCGTGCAGCGTTGCGCCGGGTGAATGGTCCGACGCGTTCCTGTCAGGGGAAACAGCACGGATCGCCGACCCGCGGGCGGGAACGGGCCGGGCGAGGCGGTCACGAGGGCGCGGGACGGTCGGTCATGCGCCCGCTGAATGCTCGCCCGGCGATCTCGGCACCGGCCGAGTCCACCATTCGTGGGGGGCATCGATGGCGCCGCGTCCGCCGGCTTGCCGGGCGTACGATCCAGCCCACGAATATCCGGTGCGGGCCGGCGAAGCAGCCCCCCGGTCGCATTCGCCGGGCGAATGGGCGGGCCCGGCCGCGGGTGGCCGCGGCATCGCCGTGAGGAGGAACCCTCGGCCCCGGTGCGCGCACGGCCTCGACGGGATGAGCGCGCAACCAAACCGGGGGCCGGGACGTCTCACGGGACGATGATCACGGGATCTCGGCCCGGGGCCTCCACCTCGACGTCGGGGGCGTTCCGCCAGTCCGCGGTCGCCGCAGCGATCGTCGTCGTCCTCGCCGCCAGCTGTTCGCCCGCCCCTTCGGTCGAACCATCGGCGCCGACGGAGCCGTTCCACTCGCCGTGGCCGTCCGCCACGGCCGCCCCGTCCCCCTCGCCAGCCCCGACCTCGACGCCGTCCGAGACCTCGACGTTCGTCGTCACCGAACTCCCTCGAGTCGAGCTCGACGACTTTTCGGCCACGGCGATCTGCGACCCGTCGCCCGACACGCTCATCAGCGATCTCCCGGTCGAGATCAAGACCGCGCTGACCAACTGCCCCGACGCCATCTCGATGGCGGTCCGGGCCCTCGCCGCCGTCGGCGCGCCGGAGATCGCGAGGCTCTACGTTCATCTCCCGTTCTGCTACCCGGACGTCGTCGGCGTCGTTCGCTCGCCGATCGGAACCTGCGCCCCGCAGCGTCCCGAGCCGGTCCGGCCGTCGGGGATCGACTGGCCGCAGGTCCTGTGCCCGGCCACCGACCCTGCGTGTCTCAACCGGTACGCCAACGTTGTCGAGGTCTCGGCGAGGCTGACCGACGGATCGACTCGGCTCATTGCGATCGTCCGTCGCGATGAGACGACGGTGGCGGTCGAACGATCGCCATCGGCGCTCTGGCCGACCCCGACCCCGGGCCTCCCGAGCCCGACGGTCCAGACACGCAGTCCCGGCGAGCACGGGCCGTTCACGTTGCCGACGTGCGGCGCCGCGGTCTGGGGGAACCCGAAGGAGGTCCTCGGCTGCTTCCGGAACGCGGTCATCGAGGGCGTTCCGGCCGGGGTCATCGAGGAGACGACCGGGACCGAAGGGGGCTTCGTCCGAACCGAGTACCGCTTCTACGGCACCGGCCCGATCTTCGCCACGATGACCGTGACCGAGGGGCCGGCGCCGAGCCCGCGGACGACCCGTTCGCTCGGGGCGATGATCCTCGGCTTCGACGGGGCCACCTGGTCCTACCATCCGCTCTCGCTCAACCCGCTGAGCGAAATCCTCATCACCGACTGAGCCCCCGGGTGGTGGGGGCCGGGCCGAAATCGCCACAGCTCGTTCGTCTCCGCCGCCGGCTCAGCTCCGCAGGCGGGCGCCGATGACGAGGACCTCGGGCGGGAGCAGATCGAGGGGTGGCGGCCGCTGGTAGATGGCGAACGGGTAGTTCGTCACGATCCCGAAGACCCGCTGCGGATCGGGCGCCGGGACGACCGAGCGCTCGAAGACGAGGCCGTCGGCGGCATCGTTCCGGACGATGGCCGCCCACGTTCGGAGGCGAGCCGCGTCGGGGTCGCCGGCGACACCGGCGAACCGTGCCGCCCAGCCGACCGCCTCGAAGTCGAGCGGGTCGGCGACGGCGCGACGGCGGATCTCCGCGACGGCCGCCGGATCGCCCCCGATCCCCGCGACGACGAGTCGGAGAACGGCGCGCGCCTCCGGATCCGCGACCGCGTCGGCCTCGTCGAGGGCGTCGCGGGCGAGCCCGGCGTAGGCGAAGACGAGGGCCGCCCGAGCGTGATCGGTCGGCTCCCGGCGAAGGACGACGTCGCGGGCCCGGACGGCGAGGTCGGCGAGGTCGAGGCGCCGCTCGGCGGCCTGCCAATAGCTCGAGCGGCCGAGGGCCGGTCGGGCGGCGAGGGCCGCGGCGTAGGCGTCCGCCGCCTGCCCGAGCAAGCCGGCAGCCTCGAAGATCCGACCGGCATTCAGGGAAACGAGGGCCGATCGGGCGCCGCGCCGGAAGGCGTCCTCGGCCGCCGCGACGGCGGCGTCGAGGTTGCCGAGCTGCCATTCGAGCGTGGCGAGAGCGATGACGTTCTGGGGGACGAGGTCGACCGGGGCGGCCCGAGCGTACGCCTCGCGGGCTTCGGCGAGGCGGCCGAGGTGGGCGAGGGCAACCCCTCGCTCGAGCTGGTAGAGCGTGAAATCGGGGTCGAGAGCGAGGGCGGCCTCGTACTCGGCGAGCGCCGCCTGCCAGTCGCCGGCGTTCGCTGCGGCGTTCCCGCCTTCCGCCCGGACGGCGGCGAGCTCGGCCCGGGCGAGCATCGGGGAGGCGACGAGGAGGACGGCCCCGAGGACGGCGGCTCCGGCGGTCGCGAGGCGACCGTCGGCGACGGTGCGGATCACGGCCCGGCCGGAGCGGAGACCTGCCGGGTCCCCGGATGTTGCGCCGTCCCCTGCCCCGACCCAGGCGACGAGGAGGCCGATGGCGAGGGAGATCCCGGGGAGGTTCACGAGGTTGTCGACGAGGGACTGCCCGGCGAGGCCGGCGAGGCCCGCCAAAACGGCGGCCGCCTCGAGCGGGGTGGCTTGGCCAGCGTCCCTCGACCCGCGGACACCCCTCCAGCGGCGCCACCAGACCTGCCCGAAGACCGCGACAGCGAACCCGAGCGCGGCCGTCCCGAGGAGACCGAGCTCGGCCGGCACCTGGACATAGAGGTTGTGGGCGTGGGGGACCGCGTACGTCGGGTCGTCGGGGCCGAGGTAGGCGTAGCGGAGCTGGGCCCACGTCCCGGGCCCACCGCCGGTCCACGGATGGTCGAGGAACGTCGCGATCGCCGTCCGCCAGAAGCCGAGGCGATCGTCCGCCCCGCCGACGGCGAAGCGGGCGACGAGGGCCGGGCCGGCCACGAGGGCGCCGAGGACGCCCGCCGCTCCGCCGGCGGCGATCGCCCAGCGGGACACGCTTCCGAGGACGGCACGGAGCCCGCGGCCCGATCCGGTGACCGCCGCACCCCGGGTCGAGGCCTCAGACCGACCCGTCCGGACCGCGACGAGCCCGAGCCCGACGACGAGCGCCGCCGCCGCCCCGATGTACCCACCCCGCGACCCGGTCAGGAAGATGGCGAGACCGGCCGCCACGGCGAGCCCGACGGCGGCGGCCCGACCGGCCCGTCGGGCAACGAGGACCGTCGCGAGCGGCGCGAGGAGGAGGAGCACCGTGGCGACGAGGTTCGGCGAGCCGAAGGTGAGGCCCGCCCAGTTCGGCCGGAGCGGCGGCTGCGTCACCCGCCCAACGAGCAGCCACCAGTTCGCCCACTCGAGGAGGACCTGACCGAGGTACCCGACGGCCACCGCGACGGCGAGGACGATGACGAGCGAGCCCGCCCGCCGCCGCGCCCCGGGCACCCGGAGGAGCCCGAGGAGGGCGAGGAAGCAGAGCGCGGTCGCCAGGCCGATGAGCGTCGGCTCGAACGAGAGCCGCGGTCGGACCGAGGCAAGGCCGGAGAGGGCGAAGGCGCCGGTCGCGACGAGGATCGCCATCGGGAGCGGCCCCGTCGGCCGCACCTCGGGCCGCCGGACGGCGAGGACGAGCCAGCCCCCCAGGACAGTCGCCGCACCGATCCACGTGAGGACCCGCGCCCAGACGACCGAGTTCCCGCCGTACGTCCCCCCGACGAAGAACACGAAGACGGCGACGAACGTCGCCCAGGCGGCAGCGAGGGCAGTCATCGGAGCGCGGGCGCGCCGATAGGTTGTGCCGGCAACCCGCACCGGGCCGCTTGGCGGACTACCACCCCGCGGCCGCCGCTTCCTGACGAGGGCGAGCGAAATCGCTGAGGCGGCCACGTGCGGGCAGAAGCCAGCGCCCGGAAGGGATCACCGCCCCCCTTGCCGCTCCATGTCGCCCCAGCGTCGCTCCTCCGCCAGGCGCTCCGACTCGCGTGCCTCCCGGCGCAGGGCGTCGATGTCGAACGCCACGCGGGTCCCGGCCGCCCCCTCACCGGTGGACTCGGTCGGCGCGGTCGGGAGAAGCAGATCGGCGAGCGCGCCCTCCGCCGCGGTGATGGGATCAACCACCGGTCGCCCACCCTCGCCGAGGTCAGGCGCCCTGAAGGCCGAGGACCAGGAATGAGATGTCGGTCGCTTTTGTGTCATCGATGAAGAACTCCCAACGGTAGCCTCCGCCAGCTAGCGGTATGTCGATCCGAAAGGCGAGGGGGAGGTCGAGCGTGGTCCCAGCAGGCAGACCAGGCGGTCGCCCGACTTCGAGAGTCGCTTCCAGGCGGACCGGTTGCCCATCCGGATCCGTCACCGCCATCCCGTCTTCGGTCACCAATTCCGCCCGAAACGGGATCTTCCGATTGGCGTCGGTCCAAGGGACGTCGATCTTGATCGCGACTGCCATCGATACCCGGCCGGGCGCGCGATAGATCGACCAACCGCCTCCGAGGACATACAGCTTTCCCTCGGCGACCTGGGCCGCGTCGCACAGGAGGGCCGTGACCTTCAACTCGCCCATCGGCTCGACCGGTCGCTGACCCGGGTTCTGGCCTCGCCGGCGGGCTGCGTTCCTGCGGCGTCGCCAGCAAGGATGAGCAGCAACGGACCCTCAGTCGGTGCCCAGGCGGGTGTCAGTTTGGGCGAGGTCGAGCGCCAGGTCTCCCACAAGGGGCGGACGAGGAGGTACGCCTCCTCGGTCTCGTCGACGCGACCGATACACAGGTTGCCGTCGTCGTCGGTGAGGACGACCGGGTCGCCGGGACCCGGCAGCATGCCCGTGAGGTCCGCGAGCGAGACGATCAGCCGGCCCCGGTGGAGGTCGTTGAAGTCGACGAGCGCGCGCGGGGGCTCCGCGGTCACGACCCCTCGAGACCCCCGGCCGCTCCGGTGTCGGTCAATGCCCATGGTCCATCTCCTTGGCCTGTCGCGGACGCGGCGCGTCGAACACGCCCTCGAGTCGGCGGCAGGTCTCCTCCGCGTCGTCCTCCAGAATGACGAGGCAGTGCCCATCGGGTTCCGGGTCCGTGAGCTCGAACCCGGCCTGCCGGAGGCGGCCGACCGTCGATGCCCTGAAGACATCATGCGGTTGCCTCAGGCTAGCTGCAATCGCCTCGGCGCTCACGCCCGGAAGACAATACACCGAGACGCCATGGAACCCAAACAAGCGGTAGTGGTTCCGAGCGCTGCGCTGGACCGCACCCGGACGCGAGTAGCCCAAGCGCACGACAACGTCCTCGTCGGCGAACGCTGCCGAGCGCCCGGTCCGGCGAGGCCGGCCGGGGTGCCCAGTACCGCGGGCGCCGGGCCGGCCGGTTCCCAAGCATCACCTCGTGCACTCGCTCCCACGCGTCGAGACTGCCTCCGCGCCACGATAGACGCGGGCGCTCACCACCGAGTTATCCGGGCGCGGGCCGGGCGAGCCCGTCGGCGACCGCGAGCGGAATGTAGAGGACGCGACCGCCTGCGACCCTACGGCCTCCGCGACGCGCCCGAGCCCACCTCGTCGGGGGCGACTTGGGGGGCGACGCCCGAGCCGACGTCGGCCACGACCGACTCCAGATCGAGCGACACCGGTCCCGGCCGGGCGAGGACCTTGGCCAACGCCGGCGGGATCGGGTCGACGGCATCCCAGTCCACCGGCGTCCGGACCCGGACGTCCTCCGGCCGGATCGTCGCCGCCAACCGCCCCCGCGTCGGATCGGCCGTCCATTCGAGGGCGACGGCCCCCGACGTGAAGCCCGCCCCGAAGGCGACGAAGACGAGCCGGTCGCCGACCTTGACCCGCCCCGCGTCGACCGCCTCGGCGAGGGCGATCGGGACCGAGGCGGCCGAGGTGTTCCCGTAGCGGTCGAGGTTGACGAACATCTTCTCCATCGGCAGCCCGAGACCCTTCGCCACCGACTCGATGATCCGGATGTTCGCCTGGTGGGGGATGAAGAGGTCGATGTCCTCGGGGCGCCAGCCGGCCCGCTCGATGGCGGCGAGGGCGGAGGCGGCGAGCGTCTTCGTCGCGAAACGGTACGTCTCGCGGCCTTCCATCCGGATGAAGTGCTGCCGCCGGGCGACGGTCTCGTGCGAGGGCGGCGCGGCGGCCCCGCCGGCCGGGAGCCAGATCATGTAGGCCCCCGACGGCTCCGTCGTCAGCTCGATCCCGGCGGCGCCGCCCGGCCGATCCGACCCCGAGACGACGACGGCTCCGGCGCCGTCGCCGAAGAGGATGCACGTGCTCCGGTCGGTGTAGTCGAGGAAGCGGGTGAGGAGCTCCGAGCCGACGACGAGGACGTGCCGGGCGAGCCCCGCCGTCACGTACGCCTGGGCGGTCGCGAAGGCGTAGATGAAGCCCGAGCAAGCCGCCGAGACGTCCATCGCCGCCGCCGTCGTGTTCCCGATCGCCTCCTTCACGAGGGCGGCCGTCGAGGGCATCCAGTAGTCGGGGGTGAGCGTCGCGACGAGGATGATGTCGATCTCGTCGGGGTCGAGGCCGGCCACGGCGATCGCTCGTCGCCCGGCGACCGCGGCCATCGAGGCGGTTGTCTCCCCGGCCGCCGCGACCCGCCGCTCGCGGATCCCGGTCCGGGTGACGATCCACTCGTCGGAGGTGTCGACCATCCGCTCGAGGTCGTGGTTCGTCAGGACGCCGGCGGGAGCGTAGTGGCCCCAGCCGGTGATGTGGGCGGCGCGCGGCGGCGTCGCGGGCGACGGCTTCATCGCTGATCCACCTCGGGCTGCGCGGGGAGCGGGGCGATCCGGGGTTCCATCAGAGCGGCTCGACCTCGATGAGCGGCTGCTTCGCCTTCACGAGCTGGCCATTCTCGACGCAGATCCGGACGACCCGACCGGCGAGATCGGACTTGATCTCGTTGAAGAGCTTCATCGCCTCGATGAGCCCGATGACCTGGCCGACGGCGACCTCGCCGCCGACCTGGACGAAGGGGGCCGAACCGGGAGCCGGCGAGGCGTACCAGATCCCGGTCAGGGGCGCCTTGACCGACGGGCGCGCCGGGGCTTCCGCCGCTTCGGCGGCTCCGGCGGCGGCTGCGGCGGCTGCGGCGTCGGGCTCGGGAGGCGGCGCGACGGCCGAACCGTCGCCCGGGGGCTTCGACTCGACCGCCGCCGCGGCCTGCGGGTCGCCGAGCGCCCGCCGGAGCCGAAGGGTCGTGCCGCCGGCCTCGACCTCGAGCTCTTCGAGGTCGCTCGCGGCGAGGACGCCGGCGAGGCGGTCGACGAGGCCGAGGAGGGCGTCGACGTCGGGTTCGGGGCCGGCCACCGAGCCCTCGAGGGTGCTCGGCACGGCGCCGCCCGAGCCCGCGTGCTCGCTACCCACCGCCGGCTGCGGATCCTTCGTCACGGCTCACTCCCAGCGCCGGAAGACGAGGGCCGTGTTCTGGCCCCCGAAGCCGAAGGAGTTCGAGATCGCGACCCGGACCGGCCGCTCGACCGACCGCCCGGCGACGAGATCGAGCCCCGCCCCGGCCTCGTCGGGGTCGGCGAGGTTGAGGGTCGGCGGGACGATCCCGGTCCGGAGCGTGCAGATCGTCGCGATCGCCTCGATCGCCCCCGCCGCTCCGAGGGTGTGACCGAGCATCGACTTGTTCGCCGTGACGGCGACCTTCGGGGCGTGGTCGCCGAAGATCGTCCGGATCGCCTGGAGCTCGGCCGGGTCGCCCTCCGGCGTCGAGGTCGCGTGGGCGTTCACGTGGTCGACGGCGTCCGGCGGGAGCCCGGCCTTCTCCAGGGCCCGCCGGGCGGCCCGGACGGCGCCGACCCCGCCCGGCGCCGGGAGGGTGATGTGGGAGGCGTCGGCGGTCGCGCCGTAGCCGACGAGCTCGGCGAGCGGCTCGGCGCCGCGGGCCTCGGCGTGCTCGAGGGCTTCGAGGACGAGGACCCCGGCCCCCTCGCCCATGACGAAGCCGTCGCGGTCGCGGTCGAAGGGGCGGGAGGCCGCCGGTGGGTCGTCGTTCCGGGTCGAGAGGGCCCGCATCGCGCAGAAGGCTCCGACGAGGGGCTCGAAGATCCCGGCCTCCGAGCCGCCGGCGAGCATGACGTCGGCGTCGCCGCGGCGGATCGTCTCCCAGGCCTCCCCGATGGCGTGACCGCCGGTCGCACAGGCCGAGACGGTCGCAAAGTTCGGCCCCAGGGGCCCGAAGCTGATCGCGATCTGGCCCGAGCCGACGTTGGCGATCCCCATCGGGATGAAGAAGGGGCTGAGGCGGTCGGGGCCGCGGGCGGCGAAGGTAAGGAGGTTCTCGACGATCGTCCCGACGCCGCCGAGCCCCGAGCCGAGGAGGACCCCGGTCCGCTCGGCGAGACGGCCGTCGAGCCGCGGCGGCAGCCCGGCCTGGTCGAGGGCTTCGCGGGCCGCGACGAGGCCGAACTGGATGTAGCGGTCCATCCGCCGGATCTCCTTGCGGTCGAGAACCCCGGAGGGGTCGAAGTCCAGGACCTCGGCGGCGATCTGGGACGGGAGGCGGGCGGGGTCGAAGCTCACGATCCGCCGGATCCCGGAGCGGCCGGCGACGAGCCCCTCCCAGGTGGGCCCGACCCCCTGCCCGAGGGCGGTGACGGCGCCCATCCCGGTGACGACGACCCGGCGGCCGTTCGGCGGGGTCGCGCTCATCGGCGATCGCTCATCGGCGGCTCCCGGGCGTCGGCATCGGCGACCTCTCTCCTCCGGCGACCACGGTCAGCGGACGAGCTTCCCGGTCCGGACCGTTGCCGCCCGGTAGACGTCGCCCGGCAGGCCGCGGCTCGAGATCTCGTTCGCGACCGCCATGACGTCGAACTCGGCCCGCTTGATCTCGGCCCGGACCTCGTCGCCGTCGAACGTGACGATGGCGTACGACGCGGTCGGGCTGCCGTCGAAGACGTAGCCGGCCGAACCGTCGTTCACGATCCAGCGCCAGCCGAAGTCGCGGACCTCGGGGATGTGGGTGTGACCGCAGCAGATGACCCGCGCGTCGGTCCGGCTGATCCGGTCGAGGATCGCCGCGGCGTCGAGGTCGGCCCCGAGGCCCGCGGTCTGGGAGCCCGGCGAGGCGTGACAGAGGAGGACGAGCGCGTCGTCGACCCGAAGGCGGCGCTCGGCCGGGAGGCGGCGGAGCCATTCCAGGCGCTCCTCGCCGAGAGCGTCGTGGGCCCACTCCGCGGCGATCCGGAACGACTCGGGGACCCCGTCGGTGAACCACGGAAAGGCGGCCGCGAAGTCGAAGTCGGCGACGGCGATGTCGGTGTTGCCCTGGACGACGAGGGCGCCCTGCGCCTCGAGGTCCCGGACGGCGTCGATGGTCTCCGCCGGGCGGGGGCCGTTGAGGACGTAGTCGCCGGCGACGAGGATCCGGTCCGGGGCTTCGGCGGCGAGGGCGGTCCGAACGGCCTCGAGGGCCAGGAGGTTGCCGTGGATGTCGGAGAGGACGGCGAGCTTCGTGGTCATGGGATGCGATTCTGCCGGAACGATCGGACGCTCACCGGAGGACCCCCTCGGCCGGGATGATGAAGCTCAACGTCGCCTCGCAGGCGATCTCGCCGCCGACGCTCGCCACGCCGCGGCCGCGGCCGAAGCGGCTCCCGAGCTTCTCCATCGTCACCTCGAGGCGGAGGACGTCGCCGGGGACGACGACCCGCTTGAAGCGGCACTCGTCGATGCCGGCGAAGAGGCCGATCCGGTCGCCGAAGCCGGGCTGCTTGGCGACGTAGACAGCCATCGTCTGGGCGAGGGCTTCCACCTGGAGGACGCCCGGCATGACCGGGAGGCCGGGGAAGTGGCCGCCGAAGAACCACTCCGTCGCCGTGACCGCCTTCTCGCCGACGATCCGCCTCGCCTCGGGGTCGTACTCGACGATCCGGTCGACGAGCAGGAACGGCCAGCGGTGGGGGATCAGCCCCTCGATCTCGCGGGTTGTGTGGACGACCGCCGGGCGCCCGCGGGCCTCGGCGGCGCGCTCGGTCGTTTCGGTCACCGTCGCCTCCGATCCATGCCAATCACCCTAGTGTCGCCGACCGCGGGGCCGGCCCGCTCGGGTTCCGTGCACCCGTGCACGGGCGGGGAGGGGTGGTGGTCCACGGGTCAGCCCGCCCGCGTCGCCGCGGCGAGGAAGGCCGAGGCCCCGACCCGGTCGAGGAGGTTCGTCGTCATCCGGCCCTCGAGGAAGACCGGGTTCCGCAGGAGCGCCCGAAGGAGCCCGACGTTCGTCGGCAGCCCCTCGACGACGAGCTCGTCGAGGGCGACCCGACCGCGGGCGATCGCCTCGTCCCGGGTCGGTCCCCAGACGATGAGCTTGCCGAGGAGCGAGTCGTAGTACGGCGGGACCTCGTAGCCGGCGTAGAGGTGGGAGTCGAGCCGGACCCAGGGCCCGCCCGGTGCCCGGAAGGCCTCCACGACCCCGGCTGCGGGCCGGAAGTCGTGCTCGGGGTCCTCGGCCGCGACCCGGAACTCGATGGCGTGGCCGTGGAGGGCGATGTCCTCCTGCCGGAACGGGAGCGGCTCGCCGGCGGCGATCCGGAGCTGGAGCTCGACGATGTCGATCCCGCTCAAGAGCTCGGTGACCGGGTGCTCGACCTGGATCCGGCAGTTGATCTCGATGAAGTAGAAGTTCCCGTCCCGGTCGAGGAGGAACTCCAGGGTCCCGACGTTCTCGTAGCCGGCGGCCACGATCGCCCGGATCGCCCGGTCGCAGAGCTCGGCCCGGGTCGCGTCGTCGAGGGCCGGCGACGGCGCCTCCTCGACGATCTTCTGGTGCCGGCGCTGGACCGAGCAGTCGCGCTCGCCGATGTGAACGCCGTTGCCGAAGCGATCGACGGCGATCTGGACCTCGACGTGGCGGTTCTCGTCGAGCCAACGCTCGAGGTAGAGGCTGTCGTCGCCGAAGGCGGCCTTCGCCTCCGATCGGCAGACGGGGAGGGCGGCCTGGAGCTCGCGGGGCGTCCGGACCATCCGCATCCCCTTGCCGCCGCCGCCGGCCGAGGGCTTGATGAGGACCGGGTAGCCGATCCGCTCGGCCTCCTCGAGGGCGTGGGCGTCGTCGCGGAGCATCCCGTTCGAGCCCGGGATCGTCGGCAAGCCCTGGGCGGCGAGGAGGCGCCGGGTCCCCTCCTTCGAGGCGAAGCGCTCGAGGACCTCGGCCGGCGGGCCGATGAACGTCAGGCCGTGGGCCCGGACCGCCTCGGCGAAGCCGTCGTCCTCGGAGAGGAAGCCGTAGCCCGGGTGGATCGCCTCGCAACCGGTGATGATCGCCGCCGAGATCAGGGCCGGCGCCGAAAGGTACGAGCGGCGGGCGTCGGCGGGGCCGATGCAGATCGCCTCGTCGGCGAGCTGGACGGGAAGGCTGTCGCGGTCGGCCTCGCTGTAGGCGACGACGGCCTCGATGCCGAGGGTCCGGCAGGCCCGGAGGACCCGAAGGGCGATCTCGCCGCGGTTGGCGATGAGGATCCGATTAAACATCGACTGCCCCTACTGCTCGTCGCCCGCGGGTTCGGGGACGGCGCCGCTCGTCGGCGAGCGCTCCGCGGCGAGGACCTCGACGACCCCGAGCTCCTGGCCGTACTCGACGGGCTGCCCGGCCTCGACGGCGACCTCGACGACGATCCCGTCGCTCGGGGCGAGGACGTCGTGGGGGACGCCGAGGACGTCGATCGTCCCGAGCCGGTCGCCGGCCCGGACCCGCCGCCCGACGGCGAAGGCGTCGCCGGGTCGGACGAGACCGACCGCCGGGGCGGTGACGGTCCGTCGAGGCCGCCCTCGATGGTGTCCGCGATCGGGGTCGGTGCCACCCGTCGCCGGTCCGACGCCGACGAGGCTCGGTGCGACGGGGCGCGGGCCGGGGACGGAGCCGGAGGCGCGGCTGCTAGGGCGGCCGGCGGTCGCGGCACCGGGGCGGTCGGACCGTTCGGGGCGGTCGCGGCCCCCGGGGCGCTCGGGCCGGTCGGGGCGGTCC
>JBHOQO010000156.1:0-2592 GCA_042408925.1 Chloroflexota bacterium
GCCCCCGACAGCACACCCGGCCGCCCATCGCGACCCTCGACCGCGAGGAGGGCCTCGGCCCGCGAGCGGTCGGCCGGCCGCGCATCGACGACCGCGACGTCGATGGTCACCCGCCCCGGTTCCGGCGCCCCGAGCGAGGCGATGAGCTCGGCCGGCGGCGCCTCCTCGAAGGCGAGGCGAACCTCCGCCTCGGCCCGCCAGTTCGGTCGACGGAGGAGGATCGCCCGCCAAATCCGCCCCACGGCCGGCGTCACCCGCCCGTCCCCCGGTCGCGGCCGGCTTGCCAGCGCCTCGCCCCGGGCCCAGCGGGCCGCCTGGTGGAGGAGCGCGTACTCGTCGAGGTCGGCGTAGTCGGCGAGCCGCTCGGCCGGCGATCCCTCCCCGAAGAGGGCCCGGATCGACGGCTCGAAGACCTCGGCCAGGTCGAGGTCGATGGCCCGGACCGTCCGATGGAAGTAGACCTGCTGGTACATGAAGAGCCGGGCCGTCAGAAACATCTCGAGGGCCCCGAGTCCCGGCTCGTAGATCGTCAGCCCCCGGTCGGTGACGAAGGCGTAGCGCCGGAGCCGCTCGACGTCGACCGGCCCGATGGCAACCCCGGTCAGGTACGCGTCGCGGCGAACGTAGTCGAGGTTGTCGACCGTGAAGACCCCCGAGAAGAGCGGCTGGAGCCAGCGGAGCCAGCGCGGCATCGACGGATCGGCCAGGGCCGGCTTCGAGACGAGGAACGACACCCAGCGCGGGTCGATCGCCTCGCCCGGGGCGAAGCGGTCGCGCTCCGGCGCAACCCCGGGGGCCCGCCGCAGGCCGGCGATGAGCGATCCCAGCTCCCGCTCGATGATGAGCTGGCTCAGATCCTCGTGGCTGAGCCGCTTGCCCGGCGCCCGCCGCGGATCGGACGGCGCCTCGAAGGCGGCCAGGACGTGGTCGTCGAAGAAGTGGGCGAAGGGCCCGTGCCCGACGTCGTGGAGGAGCCCGGCGACCCGCAGCGTCTCGACGACGAGCCCTTCCGAGGGGAGCGCCTCGGCCGGCTCGCCGGCGGCGCGGAGCGCCTCCCGGAGCGACGGGTAGAGCGTCCGGCCCCAGAGGCCCGCCTCGTGCATGACCCCGAGGCCGTGGGTGAAGCGGCTGTGCTCGGCCGTCGGGAAGACCCACCGGGCGGCCTGGAGTTGGCTGATCCGGCGGAGGCGCTGGAGCCAGGCCGAATCGAGGAGGTCCTCCTCGGCCACCTCCTCCTCGGGGAGCTCCGCCCGTCGTGCCTCGGCCGGGGTGAGCCGCTTCGTCAGCTCGAGATAGCCGTGGATCGGATCGCTGATGAGGTTGACGGCGGCAAAGCGCGGGTGGCGACGCATCGCCCGGGTCCTTCGTGTCGCCCGTCAGCCGTCGCCGTAGCGGGCGAGGGCAGCGGCGAGGGTCCGGCTGACCTCGGCCCGGAGTTCCGGCGGGGCGAGGACCTCGACGTCCGCGCCCCAGCCCAGGATCCAGAGCTTGATCTCGTACGTGCCGGCAACTCGGGCCCGCCAGAGGAGCGAACCGTCCCCCTCCTCCGCCACCTCCTGACTCGGATGCCAGGTCGCCTCCTGGACCCGGGCCGCGACGAGGGGCGAGAACCGCAGGACGACGTCGACCTCGGGCTGGTCGCCGATGATGTCCCAGGCCCGCAGGAGCGTCCGCTCGAGGGCCTCGGCGTCGGGTGGCGGGAACGTCTCCGGAGCGACGGTGAGGCGTTCGATCCGCTCGACCTTGAACGTCCGGATCGCACCGCGGTCCTCGTCGTGGCCGATCAGGTAGAGGGCGTGGGTCTGGAGCGACGGCTCGAGGAGGTAGGGGCGGACCCGGGCCTCCCGCGGCTCGCGCTCCGCGCCCTCGAAACGGGCCGGCACGTACCAGAACTGGACGATCCGCCGCTCGGCCCAGGCCCGGACGAGATCGTGGACGTGGCGGTTGAAGCGAGGGTCCGTCCGCCGGGTCGCCAGGACGGCGAGGGTCCGCTCGACGTGCTCGCGAAGCGGCGCCGGGAGGACCTCTTCGAGCTTCTGGAAGGCCGCCGCCAGCTCCGGGTCGTACTTGTCGGCGTAGCGGGCCATGAGGCGGGCCGAGAGGACGACCGCCATCGCCTCGCCGAGGGTGAGGTTGAGCGGCGGCAGGAACGTCTCGCCGGCCGCGCCCCAGCGGCCGTTCTCGTTCCAGACGGCGACGCCGATGTCGGCCTCGAGGGCCCGGAGGTCGCGGTAGGCGGTCCGGCGCGAGACGCCGACGCGACGGGCCAGCTCGTCGATGTGGACGCCGTGCTCGCCGTACGATCGGAGCACGGAGAGGACGCGGTAGAAGCGGGCGAGGCGGTCGCGCTTCCCGCTCGATCCTCGATCGTCCCAGCTCATCGTGCCTCCCGGTCCGCCGGGCGCGGCCGTCGTGCTCGCCCGGTCCGGCCTCCATTGTGCCAGCCGCGGTCCGCCCGCCGTCACGCCAGTACGCATCCGAACGTCCGTGCCGGCGGCTGCCGGCCCGCTCCCGCGCCCGGTCGCGGGCGCGTGCACCCGGTGCACATTCTGGGGGCCCGGTCGGCCCCCGAGGCGGCCGGCCTGTCGGTTC
>JBHOQO010000086.1:0-13805 GCA_042408925.1 Chloroflexota bacterium
GTTTCAATCCTCACCCGGCGTCGCCGCCGGGTGCGAGGGCACCGAATTGTGCCAGATGCCCTACCGGATGCAAGACGAGAGATTGGAAGAGAGCCTCCAGGGCGCTGTTGCCGCCCCTGCAGCCCGATCGAGCGATGCACAGAGCCATGTCGAAGCAGGTTCCCCTCACGCTCCGCCGAGGATGGAGCGCGGTCTCCCGCGCGAACCTCTCGCTCAGGCAGAACCTGCTACCGATTCGCGCAGCTAGAACGCCAGGGGCTCGCGCAAATCGAATGCGGGTCGGATACCCACAGCGTACAGGTACCGGTCGCGGGGCTCGCGCAGTCGATAAATCCGAAGACTATCCTGGTTCAGGTCCATCTCCAACAAGAGGCGGTGCTTCAGTAGCTCCAGCTGAGCCTCGTTCACCATGCATTCGAACACCGAGCGCTGCACGCGCTGACCATATGCTTCACACACCTTTGCGACACGACGTAGGCGACGGCGGCCCTCGGCATCATCGGTTGCAACGTCGTACGCAACAAGGACCTCCATGCCAGTGTCTCCTATCGATACAGGAACGGAGGGTAGTCCTTCAGGTCACCGCGAAGATGGCGGGCGAGAAGCCTCGCCTGAACATGAGGAACTAACCCCACCGGGAGCTTCTGTCGAAGCGCACGGTGTTCGAGCATCTCCTCCTTGCGACGCTGGTAGGCCACGATCACCTCTCGGCGGCCATCGTCCGTGAGCCGGACCGCCCCGCCGGGAAGCAACTCGAAGTGCTCCGCCCTCAGTTGCCGCCGATTGATCAGAGCCAGCGCGAGGCGATCGGCCAGAACTGGACGGAACTCCTCCATGAGGTCGAGGGCCAACGCGGGCCGCCCCGGGCGCAGGGTATGCAGGAACCCCACTTGGGGATCCAAGCCGACACCCTCGAGGGCCGACCAGCACTCCGCGCGGAGGAGAGCGTAGAGGAAGGACAGGATCGCGTTGGCTCTGTCTCGCGGAGGGCGCTTTGTGCGCCCGTCCGGCGTGAAGCTGGCTCGATCACCACGGACCATATGTCCAAAGACGGCGAAGTACGCCCGCGCGGCCTCGCCCTCAGCCCCGCGAACTTCGTCGAGGGTTCGTGCCTGTTTCAGTCGGCCGAGCACGCTCGCCAGTCGACCTGCTCCACCTTCCAGAGCCTCGCGGTCTGAGGGCATCATGCTATCCCTCGCCGCTCGCAGCAGGATCTGCCGGCTGTTCTGGATCTTTGCAGCGACGATCTGGCGGGCGATGCTGTAGGGACGCTTCTCGTCCGACAGAGCTAGGTGTTGGGCGCGCCGCAACAGAACGTTGCCCCGCGTTGGGCCCTCGAGCCGAGCCTTGAACCGACCGCTACTGTCCAGCCATACGAGACTACGCCCGTCCTCTGCGCAGCGTTGGATGAGCAGCGGACTAATGCTCACGCGGCCGAAGACCACGATGCCTCCGAGCCGGACGAGAGGCAGGCGAGCACGAGTGTCGCCTTCGACGTCCACGCGGACGGTGTCGTGGTCCAAGCGGAGCATCGCTCCTTGGGTCAGGACGTAGAGAACGTTGAGCAACTCAAACATCGAAATCGCCGACCTCCAGCGGCCGGAACAGCGCGCCTTGGAGACCCCGGAGCCGAGCCGGCTCTCCGACGACCGAGGGAAGGCACGCGTTAATGAGAGAGCAATTCGGGCAGCGCCGGTCGTTCGGTGCAGCCGGGAGGGCCTGCGTGCGGAGCAGCTCTCGGGTAGCCTCGATCACCGCCAGAGTCCGATCGCGTAGGCCCGTGTCGAAAATCACTTCGTGTCGGCGCCGGAGGCCGTGGTAGAAGACGGCACCAGCCCGGACCGGCACTCCGAGCATCTCCTCCAGACAGAGCGCCTGGGCACACAGCTGGATGTCAGCGTGAGTGCCTCGTCGCTTACCGACCTTGTGCTCGACCGGATACGGTCCGTCCGGCCTCAGCTCGATGACGTCCGCACGGCCACGGAGTCGGAGCCGGTCCGACCATAGGGGAACGCCGCGCAGGACACGGATGTCCCCTCTGGTGGTCTCTTCCTCCCGGTCCACCCGCTCGTGGGCGAGGCGGCCCCGAATCGTAAACTGGTTCTCGTCGAAGGTCTGCTCGACGTGGATGAGGGCGCACTGCCGCGGGCAATAGCTGTAGTGCTCGAGCGCGCCGATGGGCACCTCCACGTCCGCGTCTTCAAGGACAAGGTCCTGCTGATCCGTGATCACGTGACGAGGCGCGTGAGAGTCACGCCGACCGGAAGATCGACACCATCCACGGCTACCTCGTAATCCTCGAACGAGCGCGCTGCCTCCACACCAGAGCGGCGACGAACTTCGACGCGGCGGAACAACGCGTGGGCGGGCGCATCCCCCAGTTTGCTCTGGTGCGTGAAGACGTAGAGTCCCTGGCAGGCCATGAGTCCTCGGGAAGACGAGCGGTCCTGATCCCACATGTTGACCAGGGCCTGCCAGAACAGGGCGAGATCCTCCTCCGTTGCGCCGGTCCGCTCCGCGAAGTGGGGATTGAAGAAGCCATGCGCCCGGTAGAGACCGTAGGGCACGAGCGCCTTTCGGCCCATTTCGGTCTGCTTGCCTGTGGTGGTCCCGTCTTCGGCTGCTACTACGGCCGCGTCTTCCGCTCTCGTCACCGCGACTCTGGTAATGGAAAGGTCCAGAGGCACGATCGGATCGATGGAACGGGCAAATGTGAGTTGGACGGGTCCCCGCACCTGGCCGCAGTTCACTCCGGTGGTCATAACGGCCCCAAAAAGGCGAATGTCGTAGAAGTTCTGGCACATCCAAGCGCGAGCCTGGTCGACGTCCTCCTTGCGCTGCTTAGAACCCGTGGGCGTAAGGCCGAGCGCTGCGTAGGCACGTTCATGCAGCGTGTTCAGTGCTGGCCCCCCGCTCAGTACGTAGATCTTGAAGCGCTCCTCGTTTCCTCGGGCCAGGTGTACGTAGTCGCGCACCTTGCGCTTGAGAGCGACATCGGTCACAAGCCCGTGCATGGTCTCAGGATCCACCCGGGGGAGGTTGCCGGCATCGGGATCCCCATTCGGGTTGCCGTCGGTGACGTCGAACAGCAGAACGAAGTCGTGCCGCTTGGCGACATCGAGATGCGGTGCGGTGGCCATGTCACTCCTCCTCAGCTTTCAGAATGTCGGGGTGGATTTCAGTTTCCTTCTCGACCGCCTGGCCAGCCCGGCGGCGTTCAGCCGCTTCCCTGGCCTGCTCGTGGTCGTAGGCCCGTTGGTGGTAGTAGCCAAGCGCGAAGAGACCCTGCTCCTGGAGTGTCAGGGTGGACGGGAACCGCCCGACCCGACCGAGGATCTCTTCGAGGCGCTGTTGAAGTGCGATGTAGGTTCCGCGCCGGTCCCTCTCAAGCTTCGCCAGATGGGGCTGGGCTCCGCGCAGCAAACGCGGGAAGACCGATGCCGGAGTCGTGGAGGCGGTGCCGTAGAACCGATCGACCACCGTGGCGTTGATGCCAGTGATGGCCGCGCGCTGCGCCGCCTCGAGGACCGCCAGTAGACGACCACACTGGTAGGCGGGACTGGGGTGTTCCGGGTCGAGCCTGACCATCTCATCCTCCTTGGAAGGGGGAGCGTTGCTCAGCAAGGCCAGCTTGATGAGAGCCGCGCGAGGCCGCGTGACGAGCCGCTCGGCGCGACAGCGTTGGACGGCCTGGTGCAGGATGCCGTAGGGGACGGGGGCGCCGGTGATCGCGGCCCGCAATAGCGCTCGCGGCGTAGTGACGGGTAGATCGCTTGCCTTCATGACGGTGGCAACAGCCAAGGCGTACAGCCCAAGAGGAGGTGCCGGATTCCCCGCCAGATTGACGATTCGCTGACGCTGGAACCAGCGGGCCAGGTTCTCCTTCACCGTCCCGACGGTGGTATCGATCCAGTCCCGAACGACTGCCCGAGCAACGCTCGCCGAGAGAGACACGGCGTAGAAATCGGTGCTGTCCACGTCCGGACCGGGCCTGCCCCGGAACACCGAGTCCAGGAGGACCTGCACGTCCTCAACAGAGGGGTTGTCCATGAACGTGAACAGATTGAACCCCACGTCCTCCCGTGTCCACACCGCGAAGACCGCATCCGCGATGACCCGGTGGCTACGTTCGTCCGCCAGCAGGTGGTTCAGCCCCTTCGTGAAGCGCTCACCACAAGCGGGGCACGTAGGTGCGACTACAGAAGCGCTCAGTCCATACGACTCGAATGCAGGCGCGTTCGCGGAGATGATCGACGTTCCGGAACTCTGACCACCCCGAATGCCCTTGATCTTCCCTTGAAGTCGATCGAGCACAGGCCGCTCCTCGCCGCAGACCAGGCACTGCATGACCTGTGCGCCGCGTCGCGCGGGGTCATGCTCAGCAGCCCAGAATGCCTGGACGGATGGGAGGTCGATGGGGAGCACGCCGTCAACCCGGAAGGTGATGACACCCCTGGGGTCAAAGTCGGGTGGGAGATCAAGGAGCACCAGTGGACCGTTACGAAGGAACCGGAGTACGGCCCCCACGGTCGGCTCTCCGGTCTCTGCTGCGCAACGTTCGACGAGATCGAGGAAGGCCGCGTGGCACGCCGCGACGCGGGCGGAGTCCGCGTCTTTGGCACCGTAGCCCAGGACGTAGTCAGCCTTGTCGGCCAAGAGGAGCGGCTTGATCCGCGACGATCGCTGGATTTGCGGCACTAGCCGCGGCGTCCCGCGGCGGGTCCGCGGGTTGGCCGGGTCCGCGGTGTCCACGGGCTGCGGACTGAGCAGCCGGCCCTCGCTGTCCAGGTCGATGATGTAACGGACTGGCCCCTCGTTGTAGAGAGGTGGCGGGAGCTTCAGGCGGTCGGAGTACTCAACTAGGCGCCGGAGCAGCATCACAAGGCCTCCTCGCTACGCCGGGTGCGGCGGTGGCACGCGGAGGACGCCGTCCTCCAGACTGGCGGCAAAGAAGCGCGGCGTGCCCCGGCCGGAGCCATCTGTCGCGTACTCGATGTCGAGCAGCATGGGCCCGAGCTCCTCCGTGAGGGGTATGGGCCGCTCCTCAGGGTCCGGCTCGCCGAAGTGTGCGACGAACTCGCGGCAGCCGAGGTAGGGCTGCGCGTAGCATCGGCCGTCCCGCACCCGACGGCGAAACTGGTCGCGGTACTTGGCGGGGTTCTCAGCCACGTCGGGCTTGACCTCCACCTGGGCACGGATGACGTAGGCTACATCCCGAAGGGCCAGCGTATGCCGCTGGGCACGATCGTCTGCCGCCACATAGCCTCCGCCCCGTTTCTGCCAGTCGCGGGCGACACGCTCGCTGGCGCGGCTGTTCACCTCATTGCGCATGATCGAGAAATAGCGGATGTCGCGAAGGACCCAGATCTCCTCGACGCGCCAGGCGAACTGCGGCTTCCAAAAGATTGCCTCGAGCACGCCCCGGGCCGCGGAGGGCGTCATCACAGGGTACGTTACGCGCTCCACCTTCATTTCCGGCCGCGTGAAGCACGCGTACTCGCCCCAGACTCGAACCGCGAGTGCTGGATAGCCCGCAGCCATGCTCGCCTCCGTTGTCATCCCTTGCTTATGGCCTCGCCCAAGAAACTAGATCACGAACTTCTCCGGCTCAATGACGGTCAAGCCACGAACGTCGTCATAACCGCCCAACCACTCACCAACGCCTGACATCACCTCGGCGATCAGTCCCTGTCGCCGATAACGCGCGGCCTGCTCTTTTCGCACCGCGACGACGTACGGCTGCAGCTGCCGCAGCGTGGCGCGTCCGTCCGGCCCGCCCCGGCGCAGCCGGTCGAGCAAGTCACGGACCCTCCGTCGCTCGTCCCCTGACCCATAGCTCGACACCACGAGGCTCTCCGTGTCCTCTTCAATCATCCGGAACCGGCGCGCAGTCTCCGAGTAGTTGAGGATCGCTCGCTGATCCTGGATTTGCTCCCGATCGGTGTCCACCGTTTTGAATAGACGCTCGAAATATTCCCAAGCAACAGCTGGGTTATGCACATCGCGGCCGGCATGGCCCAGAACGACGCGGGCGATGCCCGTTCCCGTACGGTAGACACCACTGGGCAAGCCACCATTCGCTGGCTCGAACACAATGACCCGACCGCGTGACAGTCGGCCCTCCCTGTTGCATCTCCCCGCAGCCTGGATCACTGCATCCAGCGGGCCGAACGCGCGGAGAACCACGGGGAAGTCCAAGTCCACCCCAGCCTCTATCACCTGTGTCGACACGAGCCGACACGGCTCGCCCGCCTCCAGCCGGCGTGAGACCTCGGCGAGCACACGGCGGCGGTGGGCGCCACAAAGGAGCGTGGAAAGGTGCAGGGCATCCGGATCCGCCAGCGCATCGAGGAGTGAGATCGCGTCCCTCTTGGTGTTGACGACCGCCAACACTCGCGGCTCCGAACGCATGAGGTCCGCCACTTCCGCCCACGCCAGCGGGCGGTCCAGACGCCACTCGTACGCTACTCGAGCCAGCGACTGGAAGAGCCGAGTCGGCTCGTTGACGATTTCCGTCGCTGGGAGGTCGCGGAACGGCCCGACGGCCTCAAAAGCAGGCTGTGTCGCGGTTGACAGAACGACCGTGGCGCCGTAGTGAGCGGTCAGCTCCCGCAGCGCGTCCAGGATAGGGGCCAGGAGGTGGGAAGGCAAAGCCTGCGCCTCGTCCAGGATGATGACACTGTGCGCGAGTCGATGGAGCCTCCGGCAACGACCAGGCCGTGCAGAGAACAGGCTTTCGAAGAGCTGGACCGTCGTGGTAACCACGATGGGTGCGTCCCAGTTCTCCGCCGCAAGTCGGGACCACAGCTCACGCTGCCGAGAACTGTCGTCGTCAAGGTCGTCCGTCCCCGCGCCGCTGTGGTGTTCGAGCACCACCGGCAGACCTTCATCAATCTCGAAGACGCTCCGGTACACGTCCGCCGTCTGCTCCGTGATGGTTATAAAGGGCACGGCAACGATGACCCGACGGTGTCCATACCTCAGCGCATGACGCAGCGCGAAGGCCATGGCTGCCCGTGTCTTGCCACCGCCCGTGGGTGCCGTCAGCCGGAACAGCCCCGGGGGCCGTTCCGCCGCCTCAAGGCAGGCCTGGTAGATTTCGTTTCGGGCTCGGATGACCGGATCGTGCTGGCGCCCTGCCTGCCGCAGCTGGGTCTCCAACCGCGTTTGGTCGCGCTCGAACCGCTCCCAGAGCTCGTCTACCCTCGCTGTGGTGCCTCTGAAAACAGGCCGCCCTCCCTGGAAGTGCGCCTCCGTATCCAAGTAGTCGGCATCCACCAGAGCGGAGAAGACGAAGCGGAGGAACAGCTCGGCCGCGCGAGGATCCGTCATGGCATGCTCGGGGATAGGCAATCGGCCTTTCGGCTCCAGATCCGGGATAGAAGCACGCGCCAGAGTCAGCGCCTCCCGCACAGCCGGGTCTGCAGAGCGCTCTTGAAGCCACGAACGCAACTCGCCAGGCGACCGAAGACCACCATGGTGGCCTTGCACAAGCAGCGACGCTGGGGGCGCGTACTGATGAGCGAGTAGAGCCCCGGCGGCCTTGTGATCCGGGCCTTGGCCTTGGGCGCTTGGATTCGCCTCGCAGGCCAGGAGGTACTCCTGGAACGACTGGTGGAACTTGCCGAGATCATGCCAAAGGCCCACGTACCAGCCGAGCTGGTCGGCACCAAGGCCCGAGGCGAACTCCGCGGTAAGAGATGCCACGCCTCGCAGATGAGCGACCAGATCGTGCCGAATACCCAGTTCGTTGCTGGTGTGGGCAATTGGCCGAGACGGAGGCGGTGCCAGCGCGCGGTCGCCGTGTGTGGCGGTTGGTCGACGCGCGCCCGCTGAGGTGCTCCTGTGCGCGTCAGTCATTCGCCCACCGTCAAGCTTGTGGAAGCCGACGCTCACGGACCGAATTCCTCCCGCTTCGGTCGAACTGCATACCGAACCGTCGTCGGCGATCTCCCCGGGGGGCGATGAGAGCTCGCGCGAGTGGCTCGTACTTTGCCAGAGCCCGCCATCGATTGCAAGTGGCCGCTCGACCATGGCAAGGTCGCGTGTATGGTGACCATCTCCTGACACCCGGCCGGCCAACCGCAGCCGGCCCGGCGACCATGCTGTCCCAGGGCTGTGTCAGCTAGGTTGGCACGCCCCTAGGTTGGCACGCCGCGCGAGCGCCGCTCGGCCGACCGCCGGGCTGCTCCGCCACCTTCGACCCGAGGCGCCCGAGAGGCCGTCCGACCTGCTGTCGAGCGCCCGTCGCGCTGCCCGACGAGGAGCATCGGACGAGCTCGGACGGGGCTCGGCGCTTGCCCGGCGGTTCGGGAAGATCGGCATGGCGCCTGCCAGATCTCCCCGAAATCTTGCAGCGATGCTGCCGGAATGAATCGCGTGCGACTTCATCCGTGGCGTACCCGCCGCCGGTCGGCGCCTCGGGCTCGTCGTCACGCGGGGGCGCGAGATCGAGCCGCTCGCCCCGGGTGTGTGGGCCGTCCCGGACTGGCGCCTCTTTGGACCGGCCGGCTAGGGCAGCCGCGAGCCCGGAGCGGGCAGGGCCCGGTCGGATCGGCACGTGCCGCGGGCGGACAGAATACTTGCTAAGAAGGCACAGAAGCCGCAAGATACCTAGCTATGCCGCCCGCGCTCGAGCCCGCCCCGACCGCCGTCCGGCTCGGCGTCGCCGCCGAGATGCTCGGGGTGTCCGTGGAGACCCTCCGGCGCTGGGAGGCCGAGGGCCGGATCGCCGTCGAGCGGACGGCCGGCGGCCGCCGCCGCGTCCCCCTCGCCGAGGTCGCCCGCCTCCTCGCCGAGCGACGGCGGACGGAGCGCCGCCGTCCGATCGCGGCCGAGTCGGCCCGGAACCGCTTCCCGGGGATCGTCACCCGGGTCGAGGCGGACCGGGTCGCCGCCGTCGTCGAGGTTCAGGCCGGGCCGCACCGGCTCGTCAGCCTCATGACGGCCGAGGCGGCGACCGAGCTCGATCTGCGGGTCGGGGACGAGGTCGTCTGCTCGGTGAAGGCGACGAACGTCGTCGTCGAGGTCCCGGCGGGGCGGGAGCGACGGCGGGGCGCCTGAGCATGCGACGACTCGCCGGTCGGCTCGGCGTGGGTCTCCTCGGGCTCCTCGTCGCCGCCTGTGCCGCGCTCGGGGCCCCGGCTTCGCCCGGCGCCTCCGGCCCCGCGGCCGCCTCCCCTGCCCCGCCGCTCCGGGTCGCCGCCGCCGCCGACCTCCGATTCGCCCTCGACGAGCTCGTCACCGCCTGGTCGGCCGCCCATCCGGGGGTGCCGATCGAGCCGACGTACGGCTCGTCGGGGAGCTTCTTCGCCCAGATCGAGCAGGGGGCGCCGTTCGACCTCTTCTTCTCGGCCGACGTCGACTACCCGCGGCGGCTCGTGGAGGCCGGGCTCGCCGACGAGCAGACGCTTCGACCGTACGCCGTCGGCCGGATCGTCGTCTGGGTCCCGGCGAGCTCGCCCCTCGACGTCGAGACCGCGGGGGTCCGGGTCCTCGCCGAGCCGTCGATCCGGCGGGTCGCCATCGCGAACCCCGAGCATGCCCCGTACGGGCGGGCGGCGATGGCGGCCCTCGAATCGCTCGGCCTCGCCGAGGTCGTCCGCCCGAAGCTCGTCCTCGGCGAGAACGTCGCCCAGGCGGCCCAGTTCGTCGACTCGGGGAACGCCGACGCGGGGATCATCGCCCTGTCGCTGGCGAAGGCGCCGACCCTCGCCGGGCGGGGCCGCTACGCGCTCGTGCCGGTCGACGCCTACCCGCGCCTCGAGCAGGGGGCGGTCGTCCTCGCGGGGTCGGCTCGCGGGGCGGAGGCCGCCGCCTTCCTCGATTTCGTCCTGGGATCGGAGGGGCGGACGATCCTCGATCGCTTCGGCTTCGTGGCGCCGTGACCGGACGGATGGGCCCCGCCGCGGCGGCGGATAAGCGATTGGTAAGCGGGCCGCCTCGTCGACAGGACCAACAGCTCGATCGTCCCGGCGGCGCGGCGGGGGATAAGCGACTGGTAAGCGGCGGACGCGCGGGGACGATGGCGGCCCGCCCAGGGCGTCCGCGATCCGCGGGGGATAAGCGATTGGTAAGCGGGCCGGCGGCGGCGGCCGGGCGGCACCGGCACGGACGGCGTGTCGCGGGCACGCGATCGATGCGTGGCAACCGGCCGGCGGCGCCGAATAAGCGATTGGTAAGTGGGCAGCCCGTCGCGGAACTGCGCCGGGTGAGCGTTACGACCTCGACGCGAGATAAGCGGTTGGTAAGCGGAGGCGCACCTGTGGCGGCAGATAAGCGGTTGGTAAGCGGAGGCCGGCGCCGTGGCGAGTAAGCGGTTGGTAAGCAGCGCGCTCCGGGGGCGAGCCGGCGCCGATAAGCGGCTGGTAAGCGAGCGATGATCGACTGGCAGGCCGTCGCCCTGTCGGTCCGCCTCGCGGCGGCGACAACGGCGGTCCTCTTCGTCCTCGGCCTCCCGCTCGGCTGGTGGCTCGCCCGCTCGAGCGCCCCGTGGCGCCCCTTCGTCGAGGCGGCGATTGCCCTTCCCCTCGTCCTCCCGCCGACGGTCCTCGGCTTCTACCTCCTCCTCGCCATGGGGCCGAACGGGCCCCTTGGACTCCTCTGGTCGGCGGCCGGGCTCGGGCGGCTCGCCTTCACCTTCGAGGGGCTCCTTCTCGCCTCGGTCATCTACAGCCTTCCCTTCGCCGTCCAGCCCTTCGCCGTCGCCTTCGCAGGGCTCGATCGCTCGCTCCTCGAGACGGCTTGGACCCTCGGCCGCTCGCGCCTGGCGACGTTCGCAACGGTCGCCCTCCCGCTGGCCCGGGGCGGGATCCTGACCGGCCTCGTCCTCAGCTTTGCCCACACCCTTGGCGAGTTCGGGGTCGTCCTCATGGTCGGCGGCAACCTGCCGGGCGAGACGCGGACGATCTCGATCGCCATCTACGACCGGGTCCAGGCCCTCGACTACGACGGGGCGGCGGCGACGGCGCTGCCGCTCCTCGTCGTCTCGTTCCTGACCCTGGCGGCGACGTACGGCCTTCGGGGCGGTGGCTTCTTGCCGACCCTCGCCCGACGAACGGAACCGGCCGCTGAGCGCCGGATCCGGGCCGGGTGAGCGTCGCTGTGGCCGATACCGTCGCTGTGGCCGATAAGCGAATGGTAAGCGGGTGCCCCCGGGCATCGACCAGGCGACGACGTCGTCGCCGGCGAGCCGCGGCCGATAAGCGATTGGTAAGCGGCGGAGGCCCCGAGACGATGGCAGCGCGCCGAGGGCGTCCGCGAGCCGCGGGCGATAAGCGATTGGTAAGCGGCGGACGCGCGGGGACGATGGCGGCCCGCCGAGGGCGTCCCCGATCCGCGGGAAATAAGCGCCCGGTAAGCCGGTGATCCGTGGCCGGTAAGCGGGCGATGCGTGGGCGGTAAGCGAACGGTAAGCGAACGGTAAGCCAACGGTAAGCGAACGATGAGCGACGGCGTCCTCCGGGTCGACCTCCGCCGCACCTTCCGCGGCGGCCCGACGATCCGCGCCGCCTTCGAGCTCGACACCGCCTCGGGCGAGACGCTCGTCCTCTTCGGCCCGTCGGGGGCCGGCAAGACGACGGTCCTGCGCTGCCTCGCCGGGCTCGAGCGGCCCGACGAGGGACGGATCGCCCTCGGCGACGAGGTCTGGTTCGACAGCGCGACCGGACGGTGGCTCCCGCCCCAGCTGCGGCGGGTCGGCTATCTCCCCCAGGGGCTCGCCCTCTTCCCGCACCTCGACGTCGCCGGGAACATCGCCTTCGGGATCCGCGGGCTCGACGGGCGGGCGCGGGCGGCCCGGGTCCGAGACCTCCTCGAGCGCTTCGGCCTTGCCGAGCTCGGACGGCGGCGCCCGGCGGAGCTCTCCGGCGGGGAGCGCCAGCGGGTCGCCCTCGCCCGGGCCCTCGCCGCCTCGCCGCGGCTCCTCCTCCTCGACGAGCCGCTCTCGGCCCTCGACGCGCCGACCCGGGAGCGGCTGCGCCTGGAGCTCCGGGAGCTGCTCGCGACGGCCGAAATCAGCGCGATCCTCGTCACCCACGATCGAACCGAGGCGCTCGTCCTCGGCGATCGGGTGGCGGTCCTCGTCGACGGGGTCCTTCGGCAGGCGGGCCCGACGGTCGAGGTCTTCGACCGGCCGGCGGACGAGACGGTCGCCCGGGTCACCGGGGTGGAGACGGTCCTCGCGGGGGTCGTCGTCGAGGAGGGGGACGGGCTCGTGACCGTCGACGTCGGGGGGATGCGGCTGGCGGTCGTGGGGTCGGCCGAGTCGAGTTCGACGACGGCGGCGGGGTTGGCGGCCAACGACGATCTCCCGGCCGGGCCGATCCCGGGCGAGCGGGTCCTCCTCACCATCCGAGCCGAAGACGTCGCCCTCAGCCTGCCCGGGGACGTGGCGCCCGCGCGCCCCGGGACGAGCGCCCGGAACCGGCTCCCCGGGCGCGTCGTCGAGCTCGAGCCGCACGGCCCGGTCGTTCGGGTTGGCCTCGATTGCGGCGGCGTTCGGCTCGTCGCCGCCGTGACCCGACCGGCGGTCGCCGACCTCGGCCTCGCCCCGGGCCGCCTCGTCGAGGCCGACGTGAAGGCGACGGCGATCGGCTGGATCCGGGTCGGGCGGCGGGGGTGAGGCCCGATCAGGCGTGCCGGAGCATGGCGGCGCCAACGGCAGGGAACCGATGGACGGGCGGGCGAGGGTGAGGCCCGGTCAGGCGTGCCGGAGCCGCTCCATCGCCCGCCGGTCGGCGTGCTCGAGCTGGAACGTCGAGTGGTCGATGTCGAAGTCGCCGGCGAGACAGCGACAGAGATCGTCAAGGACCCGCGCCGGGTCGGCCTCGTTGCCGAGGACGACGTGGGCCGAGACCGCGTTCAGACCCGAGGTGATCGACCAGGCGTGGAGGTCGTGGACGTCGGCGACGCCGGGCGTCTCGAGGATGTGGCGGCGGACGAGCTCTAGATCGACCCCCTTCGGGGTGGCTTCGAGGAGGACGTCGAGGGCTTCGCGGAGGAGGCGCCAGGTCCGGGGCACGATGAGGAGGCCGATCCCGACCGAGGCGACGGCGTCGGCGGCCGTCCAGCCGGTGAGGGCGACGACGAGGCCGGCGACGATGACCGCCGCCGAGCCGGCGAGGTCGCCGAGGACCTCGAGATAGGCGGCCCTGAGGTTCAGGCTTTCGCGCTGGGCGTGGCGGAGCAGGGCGAGGGAGACGGCGTTGCCGGCCAGCCCCAGGACGGCGATCCCGAGCATGAGGTCGGTGGCGATCGCCGGCGGTTCGTTCATGCGGCGCCAGGCTTCGACGAGGACGACGGCGGCGACCCCGAAGAGGAGGAGGGCGTTGGCGACGGCGGCGAGGATCTCGAGGCGGAGGTAGCCGAAGGTTCGGTCCCGGGTCGGCGGGCGGGCGGCGAACCAGATGGCGGCGAGGGCGAGGCCGATCCCGGCGACGTCGGTGAACACGTGGCCGGCGTCGGAGATGAGGGCGAGGCTGTTCGCGACGACGCCGCCGCCGAGCTCGATGGCGAAGATGGCGAGGGTGATCGTGAAGACGACGGCGAGGCGGGTCCGGTTCGCGGCTGCCGCGGAGGCGGGTGGGTGGGCGTGGTCCATCGTCGCCTTCGAGTATTCCACGGGTGAGCGGCGCGGCGGGTCGGCCGAGGTGCGGAAGGACCTCGGGGGAGCGGATGCGTTACCGTGGGCTCGTGAAGCGACGCCGAACACGATCCCCCGCTACCGCCGAGAGCACCGTGCCCGCCGTCGCCGACGACCGAGGCAGGTTCGACCGACTCGAAGCCCGCCAGCGCGACATTCAGTC
>JBHOQO010000088.1:0-16989 GCA_042408925.1 Chloroflexota bacterium
TTCGCCTCGAGCGGCGGGTGCTTCCGGTTCCAGGCCTCCCGCTCGGTCATCTCGGTGATCGCCGTCCCGGCAAGGGGCTGGGCGGGGGCGCTGACGAGGGAGCGATCCTGCGACATGACGGCTCCTGTCGGTGGTGTGGACACGATGGCGTCGGACGTGGACAATCTTACCAGATTTGTTACCATTCCAGCGCAAGCTCGGGACAGCCCGGCCCCGTTGCCGTGGCGCTCCTGGCAGACTCGGACCATGACGTCATCCCGAACCTCGAGGTCGACATGATCCCGCGTTTCCGCCTCGTTCGTGCCGCGACGCTCGCCGAGGCGCTCGAGGCCCACCAGCGTGCGGGGGCAGCCGCCTACCTGGCCGGCGGGACCGAACTGCTCCAGATCATGAAGATGGGCCTCGCCCAGGTTGGAACGCTCGTCGACCTCAAGCGGCTGCCCGAGCTCCGAGGAATCACGCTCGACGCGGATGGCGGCCTCCGGATCGGAGCCCTCACCACGCATCGGGAGCTGGAACGCTCCGAGGTCGTCCGAAGCGCTTGCCCCGCCCTCGCCGCGCTCGAGGCACGCGTCGCCAACGTCCGGGTGCGAAATACGGGGACGATCGGCGGGAACCTCGCCTTTGCCGAGCCCCACTCCGACCCGGCCCCGTTCCTCATCGCCTGCGGGGCGACGGTCGACCTCGTGGGGCCGGCGGGGAGCCGAACGCTCCCCCTCGAGGACTTCGTCGTCGGGCCGCTGGCGACCGCGCGCGAGCCGAGCGAGATCCTCGTCTCCGTCCGGATTCCGGCGGCCCGCCCGGCGACTCGGCGGGCCTACGAGAAGATTGCCTTCTTCGAGCGGCCGGCCGTCTCGGTGGCCGCCGAGCTCGCCGTCGACGGCGGACGCATCAACGAGGCCGTGATCGTCCTCGGCTCGGCCACGGACCGCCCGACACGGGTCCCGTCGACCGCAGCCCAGCTCGTCGGTCTGACCGTCGAGGACGCGACGGCAAGGGCCCGGGAGATCGGCCTCGAGACCTTCGGCGACGTCGATGTCATCGACGATCTCAACGGCTCGGCCGACTACAAGCGGCATCTGGCCGCCGTCCTCCTCGAGCGAACCCTCCGGGCTGCCCTCACCGACACCGAAGGAAACGGCCATGCATGAGCGCGTGACGATCGAGCTGATCGTGAACGATCGACCCCATACCCTCACGATCGAGCCCCGGGAGACCCTCGCCGAGGTCATTCGCGATCGGCTGGGTCTGACCGGCACGAAGGTCTCGTGTGACGCCCAGGTCTGTGGCGCCTGCACGGTCATCGTCGATGGACTGACCGTCAGCGGCTGCACGTACCTCGCCGTCGATGCCGACGGGCGCCGGGTGACGACCGTCGAGGGTCTGGCGATCGACGGTCGGCTCAGCCCTTTGCAGGAGGCGTTCATCGATCACGCCGCCCTTCAATGCGGCTTCTGCACACCGGGGATGCTCATGGCGGCGACCGCGCTCCTCGCCGAGAACCCGCACCCGACGCGTGAGGAGGTCGTCCACGCGCTCGACGGAAACCTCTGTCGCTGTACCGGCTATGCGCCGATCGTGGACGCGATCCTCGCGGCGGCGGAGCGGACGGGCGACGAGGGAGGAGCCTGACATGCGTCGCATCGTGGAGCATCCGGAGGCCCCGGCCCCGATCGGGGAGTCGATCCGCCGCCTCGATGGGTTCGCGAAGGTGACCGGTGCGGCCCGCTATACGGTCGACCTCCAGGTCCCGGGGATGGCCCACGCGTGGCTCGTCCGGAGCCCCTATCCCCACGCCCGGATCCGCTCGATCGATCGCCGGGACGCCCTCGAGCACCCCGGTGTCGTGGCCGTGGTCACGGCCGACGACCTCCCGGACGTCGACCTCATCTACGGGCATGCCGTCGCCGACCATCCGCTCATCGCGTTGGGTAAGGTCCGCTTCGCCGGCGAGCCGGTCGTCGGCGTCGTGGCGGAGGATCGGGCGACGGCGGCGGAGGCGGCTGCCCTCGTCCAGGTCGACTACGAGCCCCTTCCGTTCGTGACCGAGGTCGGAGACGCCCTCGGTGAGGGCGCGCCGATCATCCACGAGGTGCCGGGTCGGCAGCGTCCCCACCGGGGCTTCCACGAGGACATCGAACGAGGCCACCCGAACGTCTGCTCGTTCTCGAGGCAGAGCTGGGGCGACGTCGAAGCTGCGTTTGCCGACGCCCACCTCGTCGTCGAGGGCGAGTACCGCTACCCGATGTGTTACGCGTACGCGATGGAGCCGTACACGGCGATCGCGAGCTGGTCGGGACGACAGCTCTCCGTCTGGACCTCCGCCCAGCACCCGTACATGGTGCGAGAGGACCTCGCGCACTGCTTCCGGCTGCCCCTCTCGTCGGTGCGGGTCGTCGTTCCCTACGTCGGCGGCGGGTACGGCAGCAAGTCGTACACGAAGATCGAGCCGCTCGTTGCCGCCCTCGCCCTCCGCGCCGGGCGGCCGGTGCGCCTTGCCCTCTCCGTCGAGGAAGCGATCCTGACGACGCGCGGTGACTCGGCGATCGTCCGTCTCCGAACGGCCTTCGACCGCGACGGCCGCATCCTCGCCCGGGCCGCCTCGATCCTGCTGAACACGGGGGCGTACGCCGAGAACTCGCCCCTCGTCGGTCGCAAGGCGGCGAACCGCCTCGGGGGTCCGTACCGGATTCCGGCCCTCGATGTCACGTGCACCGTCGTCTACACGAACACCGCCCCGGCCAGTTCCTTCCGCGGCTTTGGTGCCCCGCAAGTGACACTCGCCGGCGAGTCCCAGCTCGACGAAGCCGCCGAGCGGCTCGGGCTCGACCCGCTGGAGATCCGACGACGGAACGTCGTCCGACCCGGCGAGCGGGTGTGGCGGGGAGCTCGTGCCTTCGACGCGGATCTGGCGGCCGACCTCGATCTCGTCGCCGAGGAGCTCGATTGGGCGACGCCGGCACCCGAAGGCCGGGGTCGGGCGGTCGCCCTCTCGGCCTCCGACGCCGGTTCGGAGCCGTTCGCGACCGCCGTCCTTCGGATCCACGCCGACGGCTCGGTGACCGTGACGTGCGGGAGCACCGAGATCGGGCAGGGTTCGGAGACCGTCCTGACCCAGATCGCAGCGGCCGAGACGGGCGTCGATCTCGACCGGGTCCGGCTCCTCCAGAGCGACACGAGTGCGGTCAGCTACGACCGCTCGACGGGTGCAAGCCGGACGACGACGCTGATGGGCCTCGCGGTCCAGGCTGCGGCACGGGATGCCCGGGCGCAGCTCTGTCGATGGGCGGAAGAAGCGCTCGCTCCCGACGGCCCGACGGTCGTCGAGGACCGAGGGGGCGTCCGCATCGGCGACCGCTTTTTCGACTGGGGCGCCGTCGTCCGCGCCTGGTTCGGCGGAGCGGCCGGCGAGGTCGTCGGTCGCGGGTACGTCCGCCGGGCCGGCACGACCGAGGAGCTGCCGCCCTTCTGGGAGATCGGCTGCATCGGCGTGGAGGTCGATGTTGATCCCGACACCGGCGTCGTTCGCGTCACCCGGCTCGTCACCATCGGGGACGTCGGCTGTGCCATCAACCCGCGACTCGTCGAGTCGCAGGACGTCGGAGCCGCGGTCATGGGACTCGGAATGGCGACCCGTGAGGAGCTCATCTACCAGGACGGCAATCTCGTGAACGGCAACCTCTTCGATTACCGCGTCCCCCGGGCGAGCGACATCCCGGAGATCCGCTCCGTCGTCGTCGAGCGCGGAGACGGTGTCGGCGTCTACGGTGCGAAGGGCGGCGGCGAGGGTTCCCTGAACCCCGTGGCGGCGAGCATCGCCAACGCGATCTACCGAGCGACCGGCGTCCGCCTCCGGGAGGCGCCGTTCACGCCAGAACGGGTCTGGCGGGCGCTCCGCGAGGGCAGGCGCGAGGGCGCCGCTTCCTAGGCCGATCGGTCCCAGCCATCGCCCCGCCACTCGCCGATCGGGATGGCGGCATCCGCACCCTCGAGGCGCTCTTGGCGGCGGCGGGCCGAATCGATCCATTCATGCCAGCCCGGGGGGACGAACCGCGGGGCGAGTTCGGCCCACGGAGCCAGGACGAACACGCGGCGCGGCGCCTCCGGGTGCGGAACGCTCAGCCGCGGTGGACTTCGATCGCCGGCGGCCGGGATCACGAGCTGCTCGCGCCCGAAGGCGAGGAGGTCGAGATCGATCTCCCGGGGTCCCCACCGCCGGCGCGGCCGGCGGCCGAGCGCGCGCTCTGTGGCCTTGAGGACGTCGAGGAGCGCCTCGGCTCCTTCTGCGGGAGCCCCGTGAAACCGGACGACGAACCGGGCGACCGCGTTCACGAAATCCGGCTGATCGAGCACGCCGACCGGCCGGGTCCGGTAGAGACGGGAGACCCCGGTCAGCTGGAGCATCGGCTCACGGGCGAGCGCGGCGATGGCCCGCGCCAGCGTGGCCGGCCCGTTGCCGACGTTCGAGCCCAGCCCGATGTAGGCGATCCGCGTCCGAGCGGGATCGGTTGGCCGGACCTGTTCAGCCAAGGTCGAGACTCGCTAGAGTGGAGGCGTCGATTCCGTCGCAGGGACGAATGCTAGCCGATGGCCGAGGACAAGCCGGGATCGGACGAGGCTGCTTCGGTCGAGCAGGTTCTCCGCCGAACGATCGCCGAACGCGGGCCGATCCCCTTCGCGACCTTCATGGCCCGGGCGCTGACCGATCCGGCCGGGGGGTACTACACGACCGGAGCCGCGCGCCCAACCGCGGAGGGCGACTTCCTGACCGCCCCGGAACTCCATCCGATCTTTGGCTACTGTTTGGCCGCGCAGATCGAGGAGATCTGGGCCCGAGTCGGCCGTCCCGAGGACTTCACCGTCATCGAGTACGGCGCCGGATCCGGCAGCCTGGGCCTGGCGATCATCGAGGGTCTCGAGGCCTCGGCGTCGCCGCTCGCCGGACGTCTGTCGTATGCCCCGATCGAGATCAGCGAGCAGCGACGAGCCGAGCTCGTCTCGCGGTTCCGCGCGGTGGGGCTCCATGAGCGCCTCGTCGCACCCGAGGACGCCGCTTTCACCGGCGTCGTCATCGCGAACGAGTTCCTCGACGCGCTTCCCGTCCACCGCCTCGTGCTGCGGAAGGGACGCCTCCGCGAACGGTACGTCGATTGCGAGACCGACCGCTTCATCGAGGTCGAGGGACCCGTCTCGGATCCGAGCCTCGAGGAGGCATTTCGCCGGATCGGCCTCGACGGCGACGGCACGCTCGTCGAGATCCGGCCCGACGTCGCCCGCTGGACGGCCGAGGTGGCGGGTCGGCTCGACCTCGGAGCCGCGATCGTCATCGACTACGGCGGTGAGCCCGAGGAGCTCTTCGGGCCGCACCACCCGGAGGGGACCGTGCTCGCCTATCGGCGCCACCGGGTCGTCGAGGACGTCCTCGCCGAACCAGGTCGACGGGACATCACCGCGCACGTCGACTTCGCGGACCTACGATCGGCCGCCGTCCGTCACGGGCTCCAGGTGCTCGGCCAGGCGAGTCTCGCCGGGTTCCTGGTCGGTTGCGGCCTCGAGGACCTCGTCCGGCGGGCGCAGGGTCGCCCGGACGTGACACTTCCGGAGCTGCTTCGCCTCAGGGCGGCGGTCCGGCGTCTCCTCGATCCGCGACTCCTCGGGGGGTTTCACGTCCTCGTGCTCGGCCGGGGCATTCCCCCCGATCCGCCGCTCCGGGGGCTCGCCGCGACGATCCCGACCCGGAGCGCCACGAGGTCGGCCGCGGGGAGGGGATCGGGCGGAGGCTAGCGCCCGTCGAGCACCAGGGTCGCCGGATCGGCCCTTGGATCGGCGGCGATCAGACGGGCAGCGATCTCGCCGACCAGGATCGCCGCGAGCATCGTGTTGGCCCGGGGGATGGTCGGCAAGACCGACACGTCGGCGACCCGGAGCCCCTCGACGCCGTGGACGCGAAGGTCGGGACCGACGACGGCGTCCGGGTCGGACGGCGGACCCATCCTGCACGTTCCGACGCCGTGGTGGTAC
The DNA here is from genome assembly GCA_042408925.1 of Chloroflexota bacterium. Classification (GTDB taxonomy): domain Bacteria; phylum Chloroflexota; class Limnocylindria; order Limnocylindrales; family CSP1-4; genus BPIH01. The sequence goes on from JBHOQO010000088.1 coordinate 6,022, forward strand.
GAGCTGAAGGTGGTGAGGATGTGCTCCGTCAGGTCATCGGCATCGGACGGCGTGAGCCGAGAGCCGTAGTAGCTGGCGAGCGACGGTTGTGCGACGAGCCGGGCCACGAGCTCGGCGCCCCGGAGGATCGCAGCGACGTCCTCGGGATCCGAGAGCATCCCCGTCACGACGCGAGGCGGATCCTCGGCCCGCCGGGAGGTCAAGACGACCCGGCCCCGTGACCGCTGTTCGAGCAGGTGGATGGAGACCGGAAGGAGCTTGAGGCCCCCGACCCTCACCGCCGGACGGAAGAAGAGATGGAGATCGGGCGGACCCGAATCGTCCGTACTCCTCGCGATCAGGCGGACCTTCGGGATGATCGTCTCCGCCACCGGTCCCTCCCGCCCTTCGAAGGTGAGGTGGACGACGGCGTGATCCTGGTAGTTCTCGCCCACCCCGTTGCGCTCCACGACGACCGGGATCCCGAGGCGCTGGAGCTCCCGCAGCGGTCCGATGCCCGAGAGGAGCAGCAGCTGGGGCGAGTGGTAGACGCCCGCGGCGATCACGACCTCGTCCGCTGCCACTCGGACGCGCCCGCCCTGTCCGCTCCCTTCGACGCCGCGCGCCCGACCGCCGTCGATGACGATGCGGTCCACGACGACCCCCGGGACGATCTTGAGGTTCGACCGCCCCCGAGCCGGTTCCAGGTAGGCGGTCGCCGTCGACTGACGGCGACCGTCGACGACGCTGTACGGGGAGGCACAGATTCCGAACGGCTCCGGGACGTTCAGGTCGGGGCAGTCTGGCAGTCCGACCCGGTGCGCTGCTTCACGGAGCGCCTGCAGAGCAGGGTCGGGATCGTCGAGCCGGTAGGGCCGGTGGAGGACGATCGGCCCGCTCGAACCGTGCAGGGGGGAGTCGGGGTAGTCGAGATCGCGTTCGATCGCCCGCATGATCGGGAGGAGCGACTCGTACGACCACGCCCCTCCCCCGAAGCGTTCCCAGGCAGCGAAGTCGCTCGCCATCGGTCGGACGACGGCCATGTTGTTCACCGAGGAGCCGCCCCCCAGGACGCGACCGGCGAGGAGCGGGAACGACGAGCCGTCGGCTCGGAGGCCCTCGTAGGTCTGGACGAAGCCAGTCCCCAGGACGAGCTCGGCCTGGCGGCTCGGCTCGGCGATGACGTCCGGGATCGGCCTCGGGTCGGGACCAGCCTCGAGGAGGACGACGCGACGGCGCGGATCCTCGCTGAGCCGGGCCGCGACGACGCAGCCCGCGGTCCCGCCCCCCACGACGACGACATCGGCGTGCGTCCACATCGTCGTTGCGCTAGGCAGTGCTCGGTGTCGACTCGAGGCGGGTGCGAAGGCAGCGCGTGACCTCCGCGATGAGCACCCCCGCCGCCGCTCGCAAGACCATCTCGCCGAGGATCGCGATACGACCAGTCATCGTCACCACTGCGTCGTACTCAAGCCTCGTCGTGCCGTCCTCGCGTTCCTCCAGGCGGGCTCGTACGACGATTTGGACCGGGCTCCGGGTCACCGAATCCGTTCCCTGGACCGTCGCCACGAAGCTCTCGGGCAGTCGAAGGTCCCCGATTCGCGACGTGAACTCGAAGGTGCCCTCGACGGGCCCGAGCGAGACGACGATCGTGCCTCGGAAGGTGGTGGCGTCCAGTTGCTCCATCTGGGTGACGCCGGGCACGCATTCCGCGAGTGGGAGCGGGTTGGTGACGGTCGCCCAGACGGACTCGACCGGCGCCGCGATGTCGATGGCACCGCGGAGTCTCATGCGGATCCTCGAGGCGGAGGTTTTGTGTCCAATGAGCCAAGTATTGCATACGTGACGCTGGATACGCCCGCTCGGGACCGGCGTTCGGGCGCCCATGGCGACACCGATCGGGCGAATGCCCGACTTGGCGGGCAGCGTGGCTGGCGCCATCCTCGCCGCTGCCGGTCGGGCCGCCGGCAGCCCGCTCCGAGGCCTCGGCTGCCAACGGTTCCGGAGCGGCCTCGTAGCCCTGCACGCGCGCTCCGCTCGCCCGCTCCCCCCGTCCCTGCCGGCAGCGGGTAGAACATCTCCGGCCGACCCCGCCGACGCGGCCGCCCTCGCCCCTCCTCCCTCCCCGGGCGCCCTCCTCCGGCGCCCTTGCTAGAATGCCGAGTGCGTGGCTCGTCCCCGCGGCGGCCGCGCGCCCCGGACGGGCACTTCCCGAGCAGACCAGGCACCGCCCGCCGACACGGCCGGGCGGTTCGGAAGCGCAGAGGATCGATTGACCGGCATCTGGTACGTCGTGGGCTTCGCCTTCGCCGGCGTCTCGTTCGTCTTCCTGACGATCGGGGCCGCGTGGCTCATCTCCCACCGGAACCGGGGCGACGTCCACAAGGGCCTGCCCTACGAATCGGGCATCGACACCTTCGGTGACACCCACGGCCGCTTCGGGCTGTCCTTCTACATCTACGCCCTCCTCTTCGTCGCCTTCGACATCGAGGTCGTCTTCCTCTACCTCTGGGCCCTCGTCTTCCGGGAGGCGATGCTGAGCGGCTTGATCGCGACCCTCGTCTTCGTCCTCGTCCTCCTCCTCGGCCTCGCCTACGCCTGGCGAAAGGGGGTCCTGACATGGCGCTGATCCACGAACCCGGCCGGGGTGGCGAGCCCGGCCGGGGCCCCGAGCCGGAGGCAGCCGTCGTCCCGGCCCGCGAGCCCGACACCCCCGTCGAGCCGCTCCGGGTCCCGAACACCCTCTGGCGATCCGCCGATCCGGCCGCCTACCGCGGCGGGGCCGCCGGGCTCGAGCACGCCCACCTCGCCGAGGTCGAGCGGTCGGGGATCGCGCGGCGGGACGACGCCCGCTGGGGCGCCCTCGAGGTCATCCCGACGAAGGCCGACCTCGTCCTCGACCTGCTGCGCGCGAACAGCCTCTGGCCGCTCCTCTCCGGTCTCGCCTGCTGCGCCATCGAGATGATGAGCTCGGCGACGAGCAAGAACGACATCGACCGCTGGGGAATGTTCCCGTTCCGGGCGAGTCCCCGTCAGGCGGACGTCCTCATCGTGGCCGGGACGCTGACGACGAAGATGGCCGGGCCGCTCCTCCGCCTCTGGGAGCAGATGCCCGAGCCGAAGTGGTGCGTCGCCATGGGCGACTGCACCTGTTCGGGTGGCCGCTACAAGCGGAGCTACTCGACGATCCAGGGCATCGATCGGATCATGCCGGTCGACGTCTACGTGCCCGGCTGTCCGCCCCGGCCGGAGGGTCTCATCTACGGGATGATGAAGCTCCAGCAGCTCATCCTCGAACGCCGCGGGCGGTGGGCCGAGCGGCGCGTGGGACCGACGGTCCCGGCCGGGGTCTGAGCGCGGGCGAACCGAGACACACGATGGACGTCCAGCTCCGCGACCGCCTCGCTGCGCGCTTCGGCGACCGCCTCCTGGGGCCGGTCCGCCAGCGCCACGACGAGACCGAGATCCGGATCGGGCCGGGCGACGTCCCGGACGTCCTCCGGACCCTCCACGACGAACCCGAGTTCCGCTTCCGGGTCCTCGCCGACCTGGCTGGGGTCGACACGGGGACCGCGATGCAGGTCGTCTACCACCTCTGGTCCGACGCCACGCCCGACTGGCTCCGGGTCGTCGCCGACGGGCTGCCCCGGGAGGATCCCCGCTGCCCGAGCGTCACCTTCCTCTGGAAGGGCGCCGAGTGGATGGAGCGGGAGGCGTACGACATGTTCGGCATCGTCTTCGAGGGCAACCGCGACCTGCGCCGGATCTACATGCCGCCCGACTACACGAGCTTCCCGCTCCGGAAGGACTTCTACCTCCCCGACGACGCGGCGCGGTCGCCGGCGATCGGGATCCGCCACCTCGAGCGGACCCACGAGCCGAGCGAGGCGCCACCCGATTCCGTCGTCCGGCGGGTGAAGGTGATCTGATGACGACGACCGCCAGGCCGCCGACGGCCGCCGACCGGGACCGAGACCGATGACGAGCGACGAGCGCCGGACCGGAGCCCCCGAGGCCCCGTACGAGATCCCGCCGCATCCCTCGGCCGACGACCCGCGGGTCGTCCTCGACCGGGAGCTCGGGGTCTTCGAGCCGGTCCCGCCGTACCCGCCGAGGACCGAGCGGGAGGCCGAGTTCTACACGCTCCGGGACGGCGAGATGCTCCTGAACATGGGGCCCCAGCATCCCTCGACCCACGGGGTCCTCCGGCTCGTCCTGAAGATCCGGGGCGAGCAGGTCGTCGACCTCGACCCAGTCCTCGGCTACCTGCACCGCGGCGTCGAGAAGCTCTGCGAGAACGCCGACTACCACCAGACGATCGCCTACCTCGACCCGCTCGAATACGTCAGCTCGCTCTTCTGCGAGTGGCCGGCGGTCATGGCCTTCGAGAAGCTCCTCGACGTCCAGGTTCCCCGCCGGGCCGAGTACATCCGTGTCCTGACCGGCGAGCTCCTCCGGGTCGCCTCCCACGCCCTCTTCATGGGCTGGATGGCCCTCGACCTCGGCGGCCTGACCCCGATCCTGTGGAGCTTCATCGAGCGCGACGAGATCGTCGAGATGCTCGCTTCGATCACCGGCCAGCGGATGCTCTTCAACTACTACCGGGTCGGCGGCGTGAACGGTGACCTCAACCACGAGTTCATGAGCCGGCTCGGCGACTGGATGAGCCGGGCGACGGCCCAGCACGAAGCGAACACGAAGCTCCTGAACGAGAACGAGATCTTCGTCCGCCGGATGCGGGGGCTCGGGGTCATGGACCGCGAGACGGCGCTCCGGATGTGCTGGACCGGCCCGAACCTCCGAGCGACCGGGGTCCCCTTCGACCTGCGTCGCGCCCACCCGTACAGCGTCTACCCCGAGCTCGAGTTCGACATCCCGACCCGGACCGAGGGCGACTGCCTCGCCCGCTACCTCATCCGGCTCGACGAGGTGAAGCAGAGCCTCCGGATCATCGACCAGTGCCTCCACGAGATGCCGGACGGCCCGATCATGGCCAAGCTCCCGCGCCTGCTGCGCCCCCGGCCGAGCCGCGCCTTCGCCGCCGTCGAGGGGCCGCGGGGCGAGTACGGCATCTACGCCATCAGCGACGGGACCGACCAGCCGTTCCGGCTCCGGATCCACGACCCGAGCTTCATCCACCTCCAGTCGGTCGGGCCGCTCGTCCAGAGCTGCCTGGTGGCAGACTGCATGGCCGTCATGGCCTCCCTCGACCCGATCATGGGCGGGGTCGACAAGTGAGCCGGGGCGTCGGAGGGCCGCGATGACGGCTGTCGGTCGGGCCTGGAGCCGGGTCACGCTGCCCGGCAAGGTCATCCTCGTCCTCGTGGCCCTCGGGGCGGTCGCGAGCCTCCTCCTCGCCGTCGGGGCCGTCGTCCTCGGGCCGCCCCTCGTCGCCTTCCTCGAGGCGAACCTCCCGCTCGTCCGCTTCGTCGTCGCGGCGACCGCCGTCCTCCTCCTCACCGTGCCGACGGCCTTCCTCATCATCTACCTGGAGATGAAGGTCATCGCCCTCATGAACCTCCGGATCGGACCCGACCGGGTGGGGCCGTTCGGCAGCGCCCTCTCGGTCGTCCACGGGCTCAAGGTGCTCGCCAAGGAGGACTTCACCCCGACCGGCGCCGACCCCCTCGTCTTCACGCTGGCACCGGTCGTCGTCTTCATGGCGACGGTCATGAGCCTCCTCGTCATCCCCTTCGCCCCGGGGCTCTTCGGCCAGGACTTCAACGTCGCCCTCCTCTACTTCTTCGCCGTCGGCGGCTTCACCGTCGTCGGCCTCCTCATGGGCGGCTGGGCGAGCTTCAACAAGTACTCGCTTCTCGGTGGCCTCCGCTCGGCAGCCCAGATCGTCAGCTACGAGATCCCGCTCGTCCTCTCGGTCGTCGGGGTCGTCATGCTGGCCGGGACGTTGAGCCTGAACGGGATCGTCGAGCGGCAGGCCGGCTCGTTCCTCGACTGGTTCGTCTGGCAGCAGCCGCTCGCCTTCCTCGTCTTCTTCATCGCCGCGACGGCCGAGGCAAACCGGACGCCCTTCGACCTGACCGAGGCCGATTCGGAGATCGTCGCCGGCTTCGCGACGGAGTACTCGGGGATGCGCTTCGGCTTCTTCTTCTTCGCCGAGTACGTGAACGTCTTCGTCGTCTCGGCCCTCACGACGACGCTCTTCTTCGGCGGCTGGAACGCCCCCTTCGACTGGCTGTGGCCGGTGACCCTCGCCCTCGATCCGGGCTCCCTCGGCGTCCTTCTCCTCGTCGCCCTCGCCGTCGTGCCGGTCGTCGGGACCCTCGTCTTCGCGGCCCCGTTCTGGCTCGCCCGGAGCGACTGGCCGACGTGGCAGGCCCTCCTCGCCGGCTTCGTCGTCTTCAACCTCGTCGCCGCGGCGGCGATCCTGGGCTGGGCCTTCGTCAGCTTCGACTGGGTCGTCGGGCTCGTCTGGTTCATGGCCAAGACGTACGTCTTTGTCTTCGTCTTCGTCTGGCTCCGGGCGACGCTCCCCCGGGTCCGGATCGATCAGCTCATGGACTTCGCCTGGAAGTGGCTGATGGAGCTCGCCTTCCTGAACATCTTCGTGACGGCGGCGGCGCTCCTCGTCGTCGACCAGCTGCGCGGTTGATCGGGAGGACAAGGCGATGACGAAGCCGCCCGGCCTCGGGATCGTCCAGGGGCTCGCCCTGACCCTGCGGCGCTTCTTCGCCCCGAAGGCGACGATCCGCTATCCGGAGGTCCCGGCCGACGTTCCGCACCGCTTCCGGGGCCGGCTCCAGCTCCTCTATGACGAGTACGGCACGCTGAAATGCGAGACCTGCTTCCAGTGCGCTCAGGCCTGTCCGGTCGAGTGCATCGACATGGGCGGCTACGACACCCGGGGCCGCTACCACGTCCACTGGGGGCCGCCCGAGACGTACGCCGAGCGGCGCGAGGAATCGGCGCTCCGGCGCTCGGGCCGCCCGGTCCCCGATCCGGCCTACGAGCACTGGACGCCGATCGACCCGACACCCCTCGAGGCGATCCTCGAACGCTACGAGTACGACCCGGGCCGCCTCCTCGAGATCCTCGAGGCGACGCAGGAGGCGTACGGCTACCTCCCGGTCGCCGCGCTCCGGCGGATCAGCCAGGCGACGGGCGCCTGGTACGCGATGGTCTACGGCACGGCCTCGTACTACCGGCAGTTCCGGTTCGCTCCGCCGGGCGGGCCGGAGGGCGCGGCGGGCGCCGTCGAGCGCCGGCCGAGCGAGGCCGACTACCTGGCCGCCCTGGCGGCCGCCCTCGGTGACCGCGGGGCGAGGCAGCCATGACGCGGATCCTCTCGACCCCCGAGGCCTGGCCGCGGCTGCTCCTCGCCCGGGCCGCCGACGACCCCACCGACCTCGCCACGGCGGTCCGCGCCGGGGCCTTCACGGCGCTCCGGACGGCGATCCGGGAGCTGGGGCCGACGGCGACGATCGCGACCCTCGCCGATGCGGGGCTCCGGGGTCGCGGCGGGGCCGGCTTCCCGACGGCTGAGAAGTGGCGGATCGCCGCCGAGCAGCCCACCGACCGGCGCTTCGTCGTCGTGAACGCCTACGGCGCCGATCCCGCGAGCGGGACGGACCGGACGCTCCTCGAGCGCGACCCGTACGCCGTCGTCGAGGGCGCCGCCATCGCCGCCTTCGCCGTCGAGGCCGAGGAGGCGATCATCGCCGTCCGGGCCGAGGCGACCGAGGCGCGCCGGGCCGTCGAGGCGGCCGTCGCCGCGGCGGAGGGGGCCGGCTACCTCGGGCGCGACGCCCTCGAATCGGGCCTGACGATTCGGGTTCGGGTCGCCCCGGTCAGCGGGGCGTACATGCTCGGCGAGGAGACGGTCCTCCTCAAGGCCCTCGAAGGCAAGCGCGGCCAGCCCGAGCAGCGGCCGCCGTACCCGGCCGTCCGTGGCCTCTTCGGCGCCCCGACCGTCGTGAACAACACGGCGACCGTGGCCTTCGTCCCCTGGATCCTCCGGAACGGCCCGGCCGCCTTCGCCGCCGTCGGCGACCCGTCGGTCCCCGGGACCTGGCTCGTCGCCCTCCGTGGTCCGACGGGAGACGGGATCGCCGAGGTCCCGACCGGGACGCCGCTCCGGGCCCTCGTCGACCTCGTCGGCGGCGTCGGCCCCGGCCACACCCTAAAGGCGCTCCTCGTCGGGGGACCGTCGGGGGGGCTCCTGCCGCCGGAGCTCCTCGACACGCCGTACCTCCCCGCCGCGCTCCGGGCGGCCGGCGCCCACGTCGGCTCGGGATCGATCGTCCTCGCCGACGAGCGGAGCTGCGTCGTCGACCTGGCCCGCCTCCTGACGGGGTTCTGCTCGGCCGAGGCCTGCGGCAAGACGATCCCCTGCCGGATCGGGACTCGGCGGCTCTTCGAGATCGCCGAGCGGGTCGCCAGCGGCCGCCCCAAGCCGACCGACCTCGAGCTGGCGACCGACCTCGCCGCCGACATCGTCGCCTCGGGCCTCTGCGACCACGAGCGCCTCGCCACCCTCCCCCTGACGAGCGCGCTACGATACTTCCGCGCCGAGCTCGACGACCACATCCTCCGCAGCTCGTGCCCGGCCGGCGTCTGTCGACCGATCGCCGTCGCCGCCGGTCGGGCTTCCTGAAGGACGCTGATGACCGATCTCATCGCTCGCCCCGATCGCCTGCCGACGCCGTCGGCGCCCGAGGGACCGCCGGCCCCGCCCCGGCGCCGTCCGGACAACCGGCCGGATCTGCCGGCCCGGCTCGACACGACGACGCCCCTCGACGATTCGGTCGCCGAGCGCCTGATCACGACCCAGGCCCCCCAGCGCCCGGTCCGGAGCCCGGTCATCCGCCTCGAGATCGACGGCCGCGTCGTCGAGGGGGTGGAAGGCCAGACGATCCTCGAGGTCTGCCGGGCGAACGGGATCGAGGTCCCGACCCTCTGCTACGAGCCGAAGCTGCCCGGCTTCGGCGCCTGTCGGATGTGCGTCGTCGAGGTCGAGGGCGAGGAGCATCCGCCGATCAGCTGCTCCCGGGCCGCCGAGGACGGGATGGTCGTCCGGACCCAGACCGACACCCTGCGCCGGCTCCGCCGGACGAACCTCGAGCTCATCTTTTCCGACCACAACGCCTACTGCCTCCCGCCCTGCCAGAACAAGTGCCCCTCCCACATCGACATCCCGGGCTTCCTGAAGGCGAACGCCGAGGGGAACCCGCGGGAGGGGGCCCGGATCTTCAAGCGGACAATCCCCTTCCCGTCGATCCTCGGCCGGGTCTGCCCGGCACCCTGCGAGGAGCACTGCCGGCGCGACGAGGTGGACGAGGCGATCGCCATCCGCGACAGCCATCGCTGGCACGGCGACGTCGTCCTTCGCCAGATGCTCGAAGAAGGGATCGATCCGCCGGTCCCCTTCGAGCTCCAGCCGAAGACCGGGCGTCGGGTGGCGATCATCGGCTCCGGGCCGGCCGGCATGAGCGCCGCCTACTACCTCTCCATCGCCGGCCACGACGTCACCGTCTTCGAGCGAGATCCGGCCCCGGGCGGGATGCTCCGCTACGGGATCCCGCAGTATCGGCTCCCCAAGGTCGAGATCCTCGAGGCCGAGTACGAAGCCGTCACCCGCCTCGGGGCGAAGATCGTCTGCAACGCCGAGCTCGGCCGCGACTTCAGCCTCGACGACCTCCAGCTCCAGGGTTTCGACGCCGTCCTCGTCGCCATCGGCTGCTACGAGCCGAACCGGCTCGGGATCCCCGGCGAGGACGCGGCCGAGGTCATCGACGGCCTCGAATACCTCCGGACGGCGACCCTCGGCCTCCCCTATCCGGGTCATGCCGGGAAGCGGGTCGTCGTCATCGGCGGCGGCTTTACCTCCATGGACTGCGTCCGGACCTCGGTCCGCCAGGGGGCGAAGGAGGTCACCCTCGTCTACCGGCGCGACATGAAGGACATGCCGGCGGCGAACGAGGTCCACGAGGCGATCGAGGAGGGGGTCACGACGATCTTCCAGGCTGGGCCGGTCCGGATCCTCACCGACGAGGCCGGGAACGTGACCGGGGTCGAGTTCATCCGGATGCGCTTGGGCGAGCCCGACGCGTCGGGCCGCCGGCGCCCCGAGCCGGCCCCCGGAACCGAGTTCGTCATCCCCTGCGACCGGGTCCTCCTCGCCATCGGTCAGGGGCCGCAGCTCGGCTGGCTCTCGGCACCCGGGAACGCGGGGCTCGAAGCCCGCCGCTACCGCCTCTACGCCGACGCCGTCACCTTCGAGACCGGCCGACCGGGGGTCTTCGCCACGGGCGACGCCCGGATCGGCGCCTCGACGGTCGTCCAGGCCGTCGCCGAGGGCCGCCGGGCGGCGTACGCCATCGACGCCTATCTCCGGGGCGAGGATCTCGCCGCCGTCCGGACCCGCCAGCGGCTCGCCGAGCCCCAGCCGGAGTTCCTCTCCATCGTCCCCTTCACCGGCGAGCCGAAGGAGCCCCGCCGGCGCCTCCGCTCCCTGCCGGCCGAGGTCCGGAACAAGAGCTACGTCGAGTACGAGATCCCCTACAGCCGCGAGGAGGCGGTCGCCGAATCGACCCGCTGCCTCCAGTGCACGTGCGAGGCGATCGGCTACTGCGACCTCCGGCGCCTCGGGATCGAGTACGGGACGACGCTCCGGACCCTGGAGCCGCAGCACCACTTCGGGGCCGGCTACCGGAGCGTCACCGAGAACCGCTTCACGGGCACGAACCACGACTACCTCCGCGACGACAGCCACGCCTTCATCCTCCGCGAGCCGTCGCGCTGCATCGACTGCGGCCGCTGCGCGAACGTCTGCGCCGAGGTCGTCGGGGCGGCCTGCTACGACTTCATGCGGATCGGCTTCGACACCCTGGTCACGACGCCCCTCGACATGAGCCTGAACGACACGCCGTGCGTGTCGTGCGGCCGCTGCGCCGAGACGTGCCCGACGGGGGCGCTCATGCCGAAGCCGCGGATCCTGACCCGCTACGACGTCGACGAGAGCCGCTGCATCCT
>JBHOQO010000096.1:0-89960 GCA_042408925.1 Chloroflexota bacterium
GGGGTCGTCGTCGCCCCGCCGGAGGTCACCCGCCGGCTCCGGCGGGCCGTCTGGCTCGCCGAGGTCGAGGGGCTCCTCGTCCGGGCCATCGAGCCCGGCAGTCTCGCCGAGGCCGCCGGGCTCCGCGAGGGCGACGTCGTCGTCGGCGCGGCCGGCCGAGCGATCGACTCGGTGGACGCCCTCCACGCCGTGCTTACGGAGACCGAGCCGCCCTTCGAGCTTCGGATCGTTCGGGGCGTCGAGGAGCGGACCCTGACGATCCGGCCGACGGGATGAGCCCGGCTCAGCTCGGCTGGTTGTCGATCTGGGCCCGCTGGAGCCGTCCGGAGAAGTCGACGTAGATCGCCTTCCACTCGGTGTACGTGTCGAGGGCGGCGTGGCCCGCTTCGCGGTGGCCGTTGCCGGTCTCCTTCCAGCCACCGAACGGAAGATGCGTCTCGGCCCCGATCGTGCCGGCGTTCACGTAGACGATCCCGGTCTGGAAGTCGCGCATCGCCCGGAAGGCCCGGTTCACGTCCCGGGTGTAGATCGAGGACGAGAGGCCGTAGCGGGTCTGGTTGAGGGCCGTGATCGCCGCCTCGAAGTCCGGCACCGGGATGACCGAGAGGACCGGGCCGAAGATCTCCTCCTGGGCGATCCGGGCCATCGGGGCGACCCCGCTGAAGATCGTCGGCTCGAAGAAGTGGCCGTGCTCGAGGCCGGAGCCCGTCGCCCGCCGGCCGCCGCAGACGAGCTCCCCCTCGCCCCGCCCGATCTCGACGTACCGCTCGACCTTCTCGACGGCGGCGGCGTTGACGAGCGGCCCGACATCCGTCGCCGGATCCAGCCCGTCCCCGAGCCGAAGCCGTCGCGCACCGGCCTCCAGGCGGGCGAGAAGCGGCTCGAGGACCGACTCCTCGACGATGACCCGCGAGCAGGCCGTGCAGCGCTGGCCGGTCGTCCCGAAAGCCGACCAGAGGATCCCCTCCGTCGCGAGGTCGAGGTCGGCGTCGGCGAGGACGACGATCCCGTTCTTGCCGCCGAGCTCGAGGGCGAGGCGCTTGAGCCGCGCCCCGGCCCGCTGGGCGATCGCCTTGCCGGTTTCGCTGTGGCCGGTGAAGCTGACGACCGCGACGTCCGGCGAGTCGACGATGGCGTTGCCGACCTCGCCGCCCGAACCGGTCACGAGGTTGACGGTCCCGGGCGGGAACCCGGCCTCGGCCATGAGCTCGACGAGGAGGGTCGCGCAGTGGGGCGTGTCCGAGGCCGGCTTGAAGACGACGGTGTTGCCGGTGACGAGGGCCGGCATCATCTTCCAGCACGGGATCGCGATCGGGAAGTTCCAGGGCGTGATGATCCCGGCGATCCCGAGCGGCTGGCGGATGCTCATCGCCCACTTGTCGGGGAGCTCCGAGGGGACGGTGTCGCCGAACATCCGACGCCCTTCGCCGGCCATGAGGAAGGCGATGTCGATCCCCTCCTGGACGTCGCCGCGGGCCTCGGTCAGGACCTTGCCCATCTCCCGGGTCATCGCCCGGGCGAGGCGCTCCTTGTGCTCGGCGAGGAGCGCCCCGAAGCGGTAGAGGATCTCGCCCCGCTTCGGAGCCGGGGTCCGCTGCCACATCGGGAGGGCCGCCTCGGCCGCCCGGATCGCCATGGCCACGTCGGCGGCGGTGCTCGCCTGGAAGCGGCCGATGACGTCGCGGACGTCGGCCGGATTCCGGCTCTCGAAGGTGCGTCCGGCCACCGATTCGACCCACTCCCCGGCGATGAAGTTCCGGAACGTGGGGACCTCGGCCGCCTCGCGGCCGGCGTTCGGGCTCGCGGTCGTCACCGTCATCGATCGACTCCTTCCAAGCGGGCGAGGAGGCGCTGGACCTCGGCCAGTTCGTCGGCCTCCTCGCGACCCAGGGTCGAGGCGAGGAGGCGGAGGGCGGTGCGGATGAGCTCGAGTTCGGCAGGGGTGAGCTCGAGGCTCGTGCGCTCGGCTTCGATCTCGCTCATCGTCGGGGACCTCAAACGCGCTCGAAGGCCATCGCCACCGAGCCGCCGCCGCCGAGGCAGAGGGTCGCCAGCCCGTAGCGCCCGCCCCGCCGCCGCAGCTCGTGGAGGAGCGTCGCCACGATCCGGGCGCCGGACGCCCCGATGGGATGGCCGAGGGCGATCGCGCCGCCGTTGACGTTCGTCTTCGACCAGTCGAAGCCGAGCTCGCGGCCGTCGGCCAGGGTCTGGGCGGCGAAGGCCTCGTTGATCTCGACGAGGTCGAAGGCCTCCATCGGGAGCTCGATCCGCTCGAGGAGGCGCCGGACCCCCTCGACGGGGGCGAGGAAGAGCCACTTCGGGGCGACCTCGGCCTGGGCGTAGCCGACGATCCGGGCCAGGGGCCGGAGGGCGTACCGCTCGACGATCCGTTCCGAGACGACGACCGTCGCGGCGGCGCCGTCGGTGATCCCGGGCGCATTCCCGGCCGTGACCGTCCCCTCCGTCGCCCCGCCCCGATCCGGCTCGTCGGGGAGCGGGAAGACCGGCCGGAGCCGGGCGAGGGCCTCGAGGCTCGTGTCCCGGCGGGGGTTCTCGTCGACCTCGACGAGGGTCTCGTTCCCCTTCGCACCGCGGACCGGCACCGGAACGATCTCGTCCTGGAAGCGCCCGGCGTCGATGGCGGCGATGGCCCGGCGGTGGCTCTCGAGGGCGTAGGCGTCCTGGTCGGCCCGGCTGATCCGGCGGGCGATGGCGACCCGTTCGGCGTGGGTCCCCATGTGGCAGCCCTCGAAGGCGCACATGAGCCCGTCGACGAGGGTCGCGTCGAGGACCTCGCCGTGGCCGAGCCGGTAGCCGAAGCGGGCCTTCGGAAGCAGGTACGGCGCGGCGCTCATGTTCTCCATTCCGCCGGCCACGACGACCTCGGCGTCGCCGGCCCGGATCTCGGCGGCGGCGAGCATGATTGCCTTGAGCCCCGAGCCGCAGACCCGATTGATCGTCGTCGCGCTCGTCGTCTCGGGGAGGCCGCCGGCGAGAGCAGCCTGGCGGGCCGGGGCCTGTCCGGCGCCGGCCTGGAGGACCTGGCCCATGAGGACCTCGTCGATCGGGGTCCCCTCGGGCAGGCCGGACCGCTCGACGGCGGCCCGGATCGCGACCCCGCCGAGGACCGTCGCCGGCGTCGTCGAGAGGCCGCCGCCGAACTTCCCGATCGGGGTTCGGGCGGCCGAGACGACGAAGACCGCGCCGTTCGGGCCGGTCGGCCGGGAACGCTCGTCCATGGCCCGGAATCTACACCCGGGACCGGCGGCGATGATCGCGCGCACGGTCGACGGCGGGACGGCCGGCCCTGGACAGATCGGCCCGCGGCGGCCAGACTCCGGCTCGTGGCCGACGACGATCCCCGCCCCACCGACAGCCGCCCCGCCGGGGTCCGGGTCGGGACCTGCGGCTGGCAGTACCGCGACTGGCGGGGTCGCTTTTACCCGCCCGGGCTCGCCGCGAACCGCTGGCTCGCCTACTACGCAACGGTCTTCCCGGCGGTCGAGGTCGACGCCAGCTTCTACCGCCTCCCGACCGAGGCGGCGATCGCGGCCTGGCGGCGGACAGCCGCCGAGCACCCGAGCTTCCGGTTCGCCCTCAAGGGCTCGCGCCTCGTCACCCACGTCCGGCGGCTCGTCGACTGCCGGGCTGAAGTCCGGCGCTTCGTCGAGCGCGTCGGGCCGCTCGCCGAGGCCGGCGCCGTCGCCTTCCTGCTCTGGCAGCTGCCGCCGAGCCTCCGCCGCGATCCGCCCCGCCTCGCCGACTTCCTCGGGCTCCTGGCGGCGGAAGCCTCCCGGTTCCGCCACGTCGTCGAGTTCCGCCACCCCTCCTGGCTGACCGACGACGTCCTCGCCGACCTCGCCGCGGCCCGGGTCGCCTGCTGCTGGGTCAGCTCGACGCTCATGCCCCCGGCGGCGCCGCGGACGACCGATCTCGTCGCCCTCCGCTTCCACGGCCTCGCCGGCGGCTGGGCCCACGACTACACCGACGCCGAGCTCCGGCCCTGGGCCGAGCGGCTCCGGGCGGCCGCACTCGCTGGCTGCGAGGCCTACGCCTTCTTCAACAACGACACCCTCGCCCTCGCCCCGAAGAACGCCCGCCGGCTCGTCGAGATCCTCGGCGACGCGGCGGTCGCCTGGCCGCCGGCGGGGGCGGGTTCGGGAGCGGGACCCCGTCCCTGACCTCGGCGGCGATTAGCCTCGCTCCCGAGGGTACGTGTAGAAGCCGCGACCCGTCTTCTGGCCGAGGTGGCCGGCGGCCACGAGATCCTCGAGGCGGCGGGGCGGGCGGAACTGCTCGCCGCCGAGGCCCTCGTGGAGGACCCGCATGACGTTGAGACAGACGTCGAGGCCGATGAAGTCGGCGAGCTCGAGGGGGCCCATCGGGTGGTTCAGGCCGATACGCGCACCCGTGTCGATGTCCTCGGCCGTGCCGACCCCGGCCTCGTAGGCCCGGATCGCCTCGGCGAGGAACGGCATAAGGATCCGATTGACGATGAACCCCGGTCGATCGGCGGCGACGATGACCTGCTTGCCGAGGGCGTGCGCGAGCTCCCGGATCGCCTCGACGACGGCCGGCTCGGTCTCCGGTCCCGGGATGAGCTCGACGAGGGGCATGACCGGGACGGGGCTGAAGAAGTGCATCCCGAGGAAGCGCCGCCGCCGTTCCGGGCCGACCGCCTCGGCCAGCCGGCCGATCGAGATCGACGACGTGTTCGTGGCGAAGATCGTCTCCGGGCGGGCGAGACGATCGAGTTCGGCGAAGAGCCCCTGCTTGACGGCGACGTCCTCGAAGACCGCCTCGACGACGAGGTCGGCCTCGGCGACCCGGCCGATCTCGGCGACGGCCTCGATTCGCTCGAGGACGGCGTCGCGCTCACCCGACGTCAGTCGGCTCTTCGCCACCGCTCGGTCGAGATTGCCGGCGATCCTCTCTCGGCCGGTCCGAGCCCGCTCGAGCTCCGGTTCGTAGAGGACGACCCGCCGCCCTGCGGCGGCAAGGACCTGGGCGATGCCGTGGCCCATGAGGCCGGCCCCGGCAACGAAGACGGTGTCGATCGACATGGCCGATCCTCCCTGTGTGCGTCCCCCGTCAGCTCGTCCGGCCCCCGGCCTCCCTCGCGCCGGCGAGGAGGGCGAGGAGCCGGTCGGCGGCGGCGTAGGGATCGAGGCGGTGCTCGGCGACGGCCTCGACGATCGCCTCGGCGGCCCCGGCCATCTCGGCGCCGCCGAGACGCTCCCGAGCCCGCTCGACGACGATCGTCCAGACTTGGGCGCTTGCTCGGGCTCGCCGGGCCGCCGCGACCGCGCCGTCGTCGGACCCGGCGCGACGGTGGCGGTCGATGGCGGCGAGGAGCTCGGGAACACCCTCGCCGGTGGCGGCGGTCGTGACGAGGACCTCGGGGCGCTTCGGGCGAGGGCGGTCGGGCGCCGCGGCGGCGTCGGTTGCACCTCGAGCCACCGGCTCGGGGACCGGCGCCGCGCCCGCTCGATGGTGGGCCCGCTCGGCCGCCGATTCGGCCGCGACCGCCGCCGCGGAGAGCATCGCCCGGAGCTGCGCCGCCGTCCGCTGCGCCCCCGGTCGATCGCCCTTGTTCACGACGACGATGTCGGCGACCTCCAGGAGGCCCGCCTTGATCGCCTGGATCTCGTCGCCCATCTCGGGCGCCTCGAGGACGACGGTCGTGTCCGCGGCCGCCGCGACCTCGACCTCGCTCTGCCCGGCTCCGACGGTCTCGAGGAAGACGACCTCGAAGCCGACGGCGTCGAGGACCGCCGCCGCCGCGCCCGAGGTCGCCGCCAGGCCGCCGGCGTGACCCCGGGCCGCCATCGAGCGGATGAAGACGTCGGGGTCCTCGGCGTACGCCTGCATCCGGACCCGGTCGCCGAGGATCGCGCCGCCGCTGATCGGGCTCGAGGGATCGACGGCGATGACCCCGACCGACCGGCCGACCGAGCGGAGCTCGCCGATGAGGGCCGCGACGAGGGTGCTCTTCCCCGCCCCGGGCGGCCCGGTGATCCCGACGAGGTGGGCCCGGCCGGCCTTCGGGTAGAGGAGGCGGAGGGCCGGTTCCGCTACGGCGGTCCGGTTCTCGACCTCGGTGAGGAGACGGGCGAGGGCCCGCCGGTCGCCGGCGAGGGCCGCCTCGGCGAGGGCGACGCCGCGGGCGACCGGATCGGCGGTGCGCGACGGGACGGCCACCGGCTACGCCCGCCGGACGTTGGCCCGGATGAAGTCGGCAACCTCGCGGATCGTCGTCCCGGGGCCGAAGACCTCGGCGATCCCGGCGGCTTTGAGGGCCGGAATGTCGTCGTCGGGGATGATGCCGCCGGCGGTGACGAGGACGTCGTCGAGCCCCTTCTCGCGGAGGAGGCGGGTCACCTTCGGGAGGAGCGTCATGTGCGCCCCGGAGAGGATCGAGAGCCCGACGACGTCCACGTCCTCCTGGAGGGCGGCCGCCACGATCATCTCGGGCGTCTGGCGGAGGCCGGTGTAGATGACCTCGAAGCCCTCGTCGCGGAGGCCCCGGGCGAGGACCTTCGCCCCCCGATCGTGGCCGTCGAGGCCGGGTTTCGCGATGAGGACCTTGATCGGCCGCTCGCTCATGGCGGCGATTGTACGGCGCCCCCGCGGCTGGTTCTGGGGAGGCGAGGCTCATGGGGACCCTGCGTCCCGGCGGGAGCGCGGGAGGGGACTGGCGTCTCGACAGGGCCGTGGCCGACCGACGATCCGTCCCCCCGGGCCGCGTTCACCCCCGAACGCCTACGGCTCGAAGGGGTGCCGCAGCCGGGCCAGGGTCGGAAGGACGGCCGCCGCCCCGACGACCGCCAGCCCGCCCGCACCGACGAACACCGCCCTCGGCCCTGCCGCCGCGGCCAGAGCCCCGGCAAGGAACTGCGAGACAGCACCCGCCCCGAAGGACATGCGGAGGACAAAGCTCATCGCCCGGCCCAATTGCTCCGTTGGGGCCCAGGACTGGATGAGGGTCACGATGACGACGTTCGCGACACCGGAGCCACCACCGGCGACGACGAGAAGGATGAGCGCAAGGGTCAGGTTCGGCGTCAGCCCGACGAGCACAAGCGCCCCTGCACACGCGAATAGCGCGAGACCGGCGGTCAGGGCGTAGAGCGCCGCCACGAGCACGAGCGACGGTGCTGGTCCGAGAAGCGCGGTCGAGGCGCCGCCGAGCGCCGGGGCCACAAAGTTAACGACGTTCATACCACCTTGGAGCGCAGCGTTCGCCGGGGCGAGCCGCTCCCGAGCCACGAGTCCGGGGAGTACCGCCAACTCTGCCGGATACTGGACGGCACTGGCGACCCCAAGGGCCACCGCCGCCACGAAGAGGGGCCAGCCTCCAGCCGCCACCCCGAGCGCCGCGCCCAACGCGAGGACGGTCAGGGCCTTCGTGAGCGAGGCGCCGATGATGCTGCGCCGAGGACCGGCACGGTCGACGAGCAAACCGCCGACGGGCAGAAGCGCGGTTCGAACAGTCGCGAAGAGGCCGACGAGGAACCCGAGCGCGAGGGGTGATCCCGTCCGTTCCAGGACGAGCCAGGCAATGGCGAGCGCAAAGACGCCGTCGCCGAGGAGCGACAGGAGGAGCGCCCCGACGACGGCGCCAACGCGGACGAGTTCTCGTCGCCCGAGACCCTCGGGGGTCGAAGTCACCGAGCGGCGACGGCTTCGGCTACGGCGACGCCATCCGGCGCCGGCCAACCGAGACCCTCGCCGTCCCAGGCGAGTCGGACCACGTCGGAGATCTCATGCGTCAGACGAGCCACGGCCAGAACCTCACCGACATACCAGGCGGCGACCTCTCGGGGTGCCCAGCAACGTCGTCGAACGCGCCGAGCTTGGGCTCGGACGCCCGCGCTCATGCCCGAGACGTCGCTTGTACGGCGGCCAAGGGTGCATCCTAGACTCCCGGCGCCCTACGCTCCAGATGGGCGAAGAACTCGGCGCGGGTCTTGTCGTTCGAGCGGAAGAGTCCGAGGACGGCGGCGGTCGTCATGATCGTCCCGGGCTTGCGAACCCCGCGCATGACGGCGCAGAGGTGGGTCGCCTCGACGACGACGCCGACCCCCTTCGGCGCCAGACGCTCCATGAGGAAATCGGCGATCTGTTGGGTGAGCCGCTCCTGGACCTGGAGCCGCCGGGCGTACATCTCGACGATCCGGGGGATCTTCGAGAGCCCGATGACCCGCCCGTTCGGGATGTAGGCGACCCCGGCGGTCCCGAAAAACGGCAGGAGGTGGTGCTCACAGAGTGAGTAGAAGGGCACGTCCTTGACGACGACCATCTCGCTGTAGTCGACCGGGAAGATCGCCCCGTTCACGAGCCGGTCGGGGTCGACCCGGTAGCCGGCGGTCAGCTCGGCGTACATCCGGTGGACGCGCTCGGGCGTGCCGCGGAGCCCGGGTCGGTCGGGGTCCTCGCCGATCTCGACGAGGATCTGCCGGACGGCGGCCTCGACCCGGGCGTTCTCCTCGGCCGTCGGCCGGCCGCCCCCGGTGCCTTCGATCGAAGGCACCGCGTCCCCTTCGATCTCGGCGACGACGTCGAGCGGAGCCTCGCCGATCTCGGTCTCGATCTCGGTCACGAGCTGGCGGAGCCGCGCCGCGGGATCCGGCGCGGCGGCCTCGGGCTCGCGGTCGAAGGAGGTGCCGTCGCTCATCGAGGAGCCGATCGTAGCGCGCCGCCCAGATCGAGGATCGCGGCCGTCACGTCGGCCGGGCGGTAGCGCATGAGGTTGTGACCCAGGCCGTTGTAGCGTCGACTCCGGAGCGGCGCTCGGCCGGCGGCCCGACGGGCCCGCTCGACGGCGGCGAGGGCGGCGGCTCGCCGGCCGTCGGGGTCCTCTCCGGCCACGAGGGCGACGATCGGGGCCTCGACGGCCGTGAGCGTCTCGATCGGCCGATACGCGTACATCGCCTCGACGCAGGCCGCGAGGACGTGGGGCCGCGCCGCCAGCTCCAGCCGTCCGACCGGCAGCTCGACGACGCTCGCCCGGGCTGCTCGCTCCTGGTCGGCGTCCCAGCTGGGCGGATCGAAGCCCGCCCGGTCTTCGAGGAAGGCGGCCATCGACCGGAGGACCTCGGGCGGCTCTTCCATCGAGCGGAGGAGCTCGGCGGGCTCCAGATCGGTCGCCTCGGCGACGTCCTCCCAGCCGCCGTCGACGAGGACGAGCCCGGCGCAGCGCGACCCGAGGGCGGCGGCGGCCCAGGCGGCGACGATTGCGCCGAAGCCGTGCCCGGCGAGGACGACCCGGTCGGCGGGTGCGTCGAGGATGCCCGACCCTTCGGCGACGGCGACGACGTCCTCGGCGAGGGCCGCCGGGTCGTACCGGCCGGTCGGGCCGTCGGAGCCGCCGTGGCCCCGGAGGTCGAGGGCGACGGTCCGCAGGAGCCGGCGCGTTCGGCGGGCGACGGGGGTCCAGTTCCAGGCGGTTCCGGCGATGCCGTGGACGAGGACGGCGCCGCTCGCCGTGGGCTCGGGGGCGACGAGCGACCCGCCCGCATCGCCGCCCCGCTCCGGACCGCCCCAGTCGAGGAAGGCGATCCGGAGCGACGGCTCGACGAGGACGACGAAGGCATCCGGCTCAGCCGCAAGATCGGGAGGTGGCACCGACTCGAGGGCGGCAGCCACCTCCCACAGCGCGGGCACGCCCTCGACGTCGTTCACCCTCGGTAGGATACGAACCCGATGCCGAAGCGCCGCCGCGGCTCCGCTCGCGCTCACCGCCACCCGCGCCGCCACCGATCCTTCGAAGCCCTTGTCGAGGCGGCCCTGGCGACGATCCCCGAACCGTTCCGATCGGCTCTCGACGAGGTCGCCGTCGTCATCGACGACGAGCCCTCCCCGGAGCAACGCCGCGCCGAGGGCCTCGCCCCGGACGAGACCCTCTACGGACTCTACGAGGGCGTGCCGCGGACCGAATGGGGCGCCGACTGGGCGCCGGTCCCAAACAAGATCACCCTCTTTCGCCTGCCCCTCGAGGAGGACTTTCCCGATCCCGCCGAGCTCGCCCGCGAGGTCCGCCTCACCGTCATCCACGAGCTCGCCCACCACCTCGGGATCGACGACGACCGCCTCCGCGAGCTCGGCGTCGACTAGGAGCACCCGCGCCGCCGTCCGGGGCGACCGTCAGCCCCGACCCAGGACGTTCTGGATCCCGACGATCGAAATGACGACCGCCGTCGCGATCCCGAGCGCCATCGGGACGCTGAGCCAGCGCTCCGAGCCACGGCCTCCCGGTCCGACGGCCGGCTCGAGCCCGCGGGGCGGCCCGGCCAGGGCGACGACGACCGCCGGCGGGGCGACGGCGAGGCAGGTCACGCTGAAGAGGAGGGAGCCGACCGCGCTGCTCGCCCCGAGGAGGACGACGAGCGTCACGAAGGTCCGGGTCGGATCGCCGGCCAGGCCGAGGTCGGCGAGGTCGGCGAGGACCGCCACGACCTCGAGGCCGCCGTTCAGGGCGAGGAGCAGGAGGACCTGGGCGGCGGCCCCGACGGCCACGACGACCGCCGCCGTGCGCGGTGCCCGGGCGACCAGCCGAACCGAACCGCCGACGGCGGCCCGGATCCCGAGGTCGGCGACGACGATCCCCGCGGCGGCATAGGCGAGCGGCGCCTGGAGCGCGACCGCGACGAGGACGCCGAGGCCGGCCCCGAGCGGCGACCCGGCGCCGCCAGGACCGGCGAGGGTCTCCCCGGCGAGGGAGCCGACGAGGCCGAGGGGGAGCTCGACGCCGGCGGCGAGGAGGACGAGGCGCCAGAACGCCCGCCGGGAGCGGCGGAGCGCGTCCGCGAGCCCGAACGGTCGACCGAGCACCCGAGCCCCGACGAGGGCGAGCCCGATGGCCCGACTCTCGATGGCGAGGGCCGTCGCTCCGGCGAGGGCGATGAGGATCCCGAGGCCGAGGAGCCCGGCCAGCTCGGCGTCGGCCGGCAGGACCGGGACGGCCGCCCCGAAGAGGACCTCGGGGTCGGGGAGGCGGGCGACGGCGACGGCGACGAGGACGAGGAGGGGTCCGAGGAGGCCGAGCGACTGGAGCCCGACGGCGAGGGCACCCCGCCGAACCTCGGTGGCGCTCCGGCGCAGGAGATCGAGGCTCGTGCCGAGGAGGCGGCGCGGGGTCGGGAGCGCCGGCACGGGATCGGGCGGCCGAGGCGCCTCGGTCGGCGGGTTCGGCGTCACCCCGGGGCGGGTCTCGTCGCTCATGCGGGAGCCATCCCTCGGGCCGTCCGGGGCGCTCGACGAGGAGGCACGTCCATGCGGTCAGTATCGCCGCTCCGCCACGACCTCGACTGCCGGACCGTCCGCGGCCACCCTACGGCGGGCTCATCGGTGTCGCTTCGTCGACCGCGCCTGGAGAGGGCGTGTGCTCCCAACACCAAATCGGGCCCGGGCACCGCGCGAGCAGTCGTCGTTCCCGGCTTCCTGTGTTGGGTCCGCACCAACGCGGCCGAACGGGATGATCCCGCGGACCTCACACCCCGGGTCTGGTCTTCGGTGCGCACGGCCGGTCGGCTCGGCCCTCCGCACGACTGGGCCGCCGGGACGGGTCGGCCGCGGGCACGGCTCGGCCGCCTCCACACCGCCCGGGCAACCGCCCCGGCGGCCACTTGCGCACTTGCGCAACCTGTGGAATAATGCCCGCGTGCTGGGAACGACGCCGTCGAGCGAAGCGGACCGCGCGCGCTGGGCAGCGATCGGTCGGGCCCTCGCCGACCCGAAGCGGCTCTGCGTCCTGGAGTCGCTCGCGGCCGGGGAGCTCTCGGTCGGCGAGCTCTCGGCACGGGTCGGCTGCCAGGTGCCGAACATGAGCCAGCACCTGGCGGTCCTCCGGAGCGCCGGGCTCGTCACGGCCCGACGCGAAGGGAGCACGGTCTACTACCGCCTCGCGGACCCCCGGGTCCTCGAGGCGTACCGCCTGATCCAGAGCCTCGCCCGGTAGGGCGAGACCGAGACGCAAACGACGAACCCGCCCGACGGGAGAAAGGTTGACGGGCCGATGGCCGAGATCAAGCATGCGACGGACGCGACCTTCGAGGATCTCGTCCTGAAGAACCAGCGTCCCGTCGTCGTCGACTTCTGGGCCGCCTGGTGCGGTCCCTGCAAGATGGTCGCGCCGGAGCTCGAAAAGCTGGCCCAGAAGTACGACGGCATCGTCGACGTCGTGAAGGTCGACGTCGATGCGAACCCGGGCCTTTCGCAGCACTTCGGGATCATGAGCATCCCGACCATCGCCTTCTTCCAGCCCGGGAAGCAGCCGATCGGCGTCGTCGGCTTCCGGCCGCTCGACGCGCTCGAGGAGGCGTTCCACCTCAAGGAGATCGCCGCGAGCGCGAAGGCAACGGCCGAGCAGCCGACCCACCAGCCGCAGGCCTGACGCCGGCGGCAGTTCTTCGGAGGTCCGGTACCTCCCCCCAACCAGCGCATTCATCGCCCCTCCTCCTCCCCCCGACGGCCGGGCCCCAGGGCCCGGCCGTCGGCGCTTCTCGTGGGACCCGAAGGGCCCACTTCGTCCCCCGCGGTGGCGACGCCTCGCACCTCGATAGCTTTGCGCTATGATGTTTTTATGCGCACGACTATCGAGCTTCCCGACGAGCTCTACCGGACCCTCAAGGCTCGCGCGGCGCTCAGTGGGATGCCGGTCCGGATGCTCGTCCAGCGCTTGATCGAACAGGGACTTCAACACCCGAGCCCCACTTCAACCCGGGCCGGTCGCCGCCAACCACCGCCGGTCATCGTCCCTCCGCGAGGCACGCCGATCCCCGCCCTCTCCCGCGACGACGTCCGGCGCCTCGAAGAGCAAGAAGACGAAGCCGGACATGCCGGATCTCCTCGACGCTAGCGTCTGGCTGCCGCTCAGCGCACCGGACCACGTCCATCACGAGCGGGCTCGGTGGTACTGGGATCACGAGGCCGCCGAGGAGCTCGTCTTCTGCCGGGTCACTGCCCTCGCCCTGCTGCGGCTGCTGACGAACCCTCGGGTCCTGGGCGAGGCGACCCTCGACGGGGCGGCCGCCTGGAACGCCCTGGGGACCTGGCTCGCGACGCCCGGCGTCGCCTGGCGCGACGAGCCGCCCGGCCTCGACGAGTGGCTCGCCCGGTGGAGCCGCGATCTCGACCCGCACGGCGCTGCCTGGACCGATGCGTATCTTGCCGCCTTCTCGGCGGCGAGCGGCTGCCGGCTCGTCGCCTTCGACGACGACTTCCTCCGCTACCCGGGCCTCAGCTTCCTCCACCTCCGCCCGTCGAGCTGACAGGGCGCACGGCCGGCGCCCGGGTCGGTCGGCAACCAGGCAGCCGGGCCGGGCCGGCGGGACTCAGCGCTCCGCCGAGCCCGCCGCCGCGAGGATCGCGGCGAGGTCGTCCTCGTGGTCGGCGTAGTGATCGAGCGTCTCCTCCAGGAACGCCGTGAGGTGGCGATGGTGCTTCACCCAGCGCGCCTCGGGCACGACCGTCAGGGTCCCCCGGAGCTCCCCGGGGACGGTTCGGAAGCGACGCCGGACCTCGTCGAGCGGCAGCGCGGCCCACTCGCGGAGGAGGCGCTCGTTCATCGCCTCACCGCCGGCCTCCCACTCGGCATCGACCCGGTCGAGGGTCGGCGACGTGTCGCCGACCGCGAGCTCCCGGGCCGCGGCGAGGGCAATTTCCTGCCAGGCGACGAGGTGGGCCATGAGGTCCCGCCCCGACCAGCCGTGGGCGGCCTCGACCGGGCGGCTCAAGGCGTCGTCCGAGAGGGCGTCGAGGGCCTCGAAGGGCCGCCAGGCTGCCCGTTCATCCTCGAGGAAAGAGAGGCCGTCGAGGTACATGGCGCCTCCTCGTTCGTCCGTTGTTGGCGACTTGGCCCGAGTCCCGCCGCGGCGGCGGGGTCGACTGACGCCCGCACTGCGCCTCCGGCCGGCTCCGGACACGGCGAACGATAGCGCCCGCGGCCCGGCCGGGTCGGAGCTGAGCCGCGCCGCGGCCCGCCCACTCGGGGCCCGTCAGGGGACCGTGTACTCGGCGACGGCGCTCTCGGCGACGAGGAACGCCCCGAGGGCGGTCGCCCGGATGACCTGGACCCGCAGCCAGTAGGTCGAACCGGGGTGGAGGTCGGCGAGGACCGTGCTCGACGTCGACTTCGTTGCGACACCGACGACGCCGTCGTGGCCTCCGAAGTACGACGGCTCCGTCGACGACGCCGACCAGGCGATGACGTACTTCGTGAAGCAGGCCGAGGACCCCGGATACGACGTCCACGCGACCCGGGTTCCGGCATCGGCCGGTCCGACCTCGATGCTCCCGAGGTTTCGGACCGGAGCGGCCGTCGCAGACCCGAGGTCGCTCGCCGCGATGACCCGATCGGCGGCGTCGAAGACGAGGGCTCGATAGTAGTAGGTCCGGCCGATCTCGCCGGTCGTGTCGGCGGCGCTCGTCTTCGTCTTGTCCGTCGTGTACGTGGCGTCGAGGTACTCGATCGGCGACGCCGGCGGGTAGCGGTCAGGCACCCCGAACGGGCTCGCGCTTCGGTACGTCGAGTAGTGGTTGAAGGCATCCCCGGTGTACTTCGACCAGGCGATGACGACTCCGCCCTCGCAGCCGGCGAGGCTGATCTCGATGCCGGGCGCCGGCGTCGCACTTGGTTTCGGCGTCGCGGTCGGCTTCGGGGTCGGCTTCGGGGTCGGCGCTTCGGTCGGCTTCGGGGTCGGCGCTTCGGTCGGCCCCGGCGTCGGGCTCGTCTCGTGGCTCGGTTCGGCGCTCGCCTCGAGGCTTGGTTCTGCCGTTGGCGAACTCGCCGGACTCTCCTCCGGCGTGATTGCTGGCGTTGGTGCGGGCGACGCGTGCGCCAGCTCGCCGAGCTTGGCGAGGATGCCGACGTCGAAGCCGAGGGCAACGTCGAGGCGGGCATTGGCGACGAGCCACGGGTCGACGAGCTCCGACGGTCCGGCCGACCGGACCGTCGCCGCCAGAGAACCGAGGGCGACGCTGGCAAGCCGCCCCTCGTCGACCCGGAGGACGAGCCCAAGGCCCTCGGCCTCCACGGCGTGCTCGACGGCGAGGAGACGAACGACCGGGTTGGCTCCGCCGTCGGCCCAGGTGAGGTCGAAGGCCGTCCCATCGGCGGTCCAGGTCACGGACCCTGTCTGGACGGCATAGGCGATGGGCCCCGCGACGCGGTGGTAGACGCGACCCGCCACCTGCTCGACGGCGACCCGATCCGCCTCGAGCATGAGGATCCGGACCGAGGCCCCGCCGGCGAGGCGAGCGATGACCGGACCCAGCTCGAGGGTGGCGTGTCCGGAGGCGGCGACGGAGACCGTGTCCCCGACCCGCAGACCATCTCCCGGCAGGAGGGGGCGAGCGACCCCGTCGCGGACGAGGTCCGCCTCCGCCACGTCGGCCGCCCGAGCATCGTCCCCGGGCAATACCGGTCGAATCGCCGCCGCGAGGCCGACGAGGAGGGCCGCGGCCGCGGCCAACGGTAGCCAGCGCCTCCGGCCAGCTCCGAAGCGAGGCCGAACGACACCGCGCACCATGGCAACGGGCCGGGTCTCGTCGGGCGGCCGCGCGGGCCGCCCTCCCGCCGTCGGTTCGGCGCCACGTCCCCACGGGAGCTCCCCGTCGGGGGACGACCGGCTCGAGCCGTAGCCAGCGAGGAGGCGTTCTCGGAGGATGGCGGCGAAGGCCGTCGCGGCCGCCGTCTCCCCGGCCTCCGATCGCGCCCGGGCGCCGGCTCGGCTCAGGGCGTCGACGATGGCCCGGAACTCCCCGATGCCCAGGTCGTTCCCAGCGAGGCCCGCATCGTCGGCGCCAAACTGATACGTCGCCGGCGAGCCAGGCCGAGAACCCCCGGCGGTTCGTTCCTTCCGCGTCCGCTCGGAGCGGCTTCGGTCCTCACGCAGCATCGGTCGACTCTCCGTTGAGGGCGGCTCGGAGGGCCCGCAGGGCGCGATGGAGGCGGACGGCGAAGGCGCCACGGGTGCAGCCGAGGACCGCGCAGAGCTCGTCGGTCGTCAATTCGTCGAGAAAGCGCAAGACAAGAAGGCGGCGCTGGGCTTCGGGCAGGCCGAGGAGCGCCCGGCGGAGCTCCAGCCGATCGAGGGCGGCGGCAAGGGCGGCGAGGGCGCGATCGTCACCGAGATCGCCACCATTCCGCTCAGGGAGCGCCGTCTCGCCGGCCGACGGCGTGCCCAGGATCGGGACGAAACGGCGCTGCCGGCGGACGTGATCGACGACGGCGTTCGCCGCGACGCGGTAGAGCCACCCGCCAAACGAGTCGTTTCGGAAGGTGCCGCTGCGGAGCGCCGCAAGGGCTCGCTCGAAGGTCGCCGCGGTGAGATCCTCGGCCAGGGCTCGGTCGCCCAGTCGGCGGAGGACGAAGCCGTACACCCGCGGCAGATAGAAGTCGTAGAGCTCGCCGAACGCCACCGGATCGACCGCCGCCCTCGTCACGAGGATCCGCTCGCGGTCGAGGTCCATCCGGCTCGAGGACCGGCCGGAGTGCCGGCCGGCGAGCTGCGGATCGAGCGCGTCGTCCGTCATCGGCCCGGCGACCCTACCGCCGAGTCGAGCGGTCGGCGATGGCTCGATGGTCCCGCCCGGTCCCGCCCCCCGATCGTCGGTCCGACTGGTGACCGGGCTCGCTGCCCGGCCCAACGGTGTCGTCGAACGAGCGCCGAGGTCGCTCCTGGGACCGCCGAACTCCTCGATCCGGGCGGTCGTCCACATCGGTCATTCGTCCCTCCCGTGCGATGGCACAGCCGGCGACGACCGCCGGGCTGAGCGACGGGTTGTCGCTGTGAACAGAACGACCCGGCGGGCGCCCGATTACGCCGCCGCCGCTAGTCCGATGGTCACCCCTACCGGTAGCCAGGCGCTCAGCCCTCGGCCGGCGGACGGATCACGATGTTGGGCGCCGGATCATCCTCGGCGAGATCGACGATGGCGAGGGACCGAACTCTCCTCAGACCGCGACGGGCTCGCGGTACTCCCCGAAGACCTCCCGGAGGACCCGGCACTGCTCGCCGAGGGTGGCGTAGGCCGCTGCGCAGCGGATGAAGTGCGGCATGAGGTTCGTCGCGCTCGAGCCAGGTCGGCTAGCGGCTTCCCGGAGCCCCCGGAGCGCCGCCTCCACGGCGACCGGGTCGCGCTCCCGACGGACCCGCTCGAGGCGGGCGAGGTGCCGCTCCAAGGAGCCCGGCGGGACCTCGAGGACCGGCACGGTCAGGACCTCCTCCGGGTCGACGTAGCGGTTCACCGCGACGACGACCCGCTCGCCCGCGTCGAACTCCCGCTGGAACAGATAGGCGGCGTCGGCGATCTCCCGCTGCGGGTAGCCAGCGAGGATGGCGGCGACCATCCCGCCCCGCCGGTCGATCTCGTCGAGGTAGGCCCAGACGCCGCGCTCGATCTCGTTCGTGAGCGCCTCGACGAACCACGAGCCGCCGAGCGGATCGACGGTGTTCGCGACCCCCGTCTCCTCGGCGAGGATCTGCTGCTGGCGGAGGGCGAGGAGGGCGGCCGCCTCGGTCGGGACGGCGAGGGCCTCGTCGTAGGCGTCGGTGTGGAGCGACTGGGTCCCGCCGAGGACGGCCGCGAGGGCCTGGAGGGCGACCCGGGTGAGGTTGTTGAGCGGCTGCTGCGGGGTGAGCGAGACGCCCGCCGTCTGGGTGTGGAAGCGCATCCAGGTCGAGCGCTCGTTCTCGGCCCGGTAGCGTTCGGTCATGAGCTTCCACCAGATCCGCCGTGCGGCCCGGAACTTCGCGATCTCCTCGAAGAAGTCGCTGTGGCTGTTGAAGAAGAACGACAGCCGGGGCGCAAAATCGTCGATCCGAAGGCCGCGGGCGAGGGCGGCCTCGACGTAGGCCATCCCGTCGGCGATCGTGAAGGCGAGCTCCTGGACCGCCGTCGAGCCGGCCTCCCGGATGTGGTAGCCGGAGATGCTGATCGTGTTCCACTTCGGGAGCTCGCGACTCCCGAACTCGATGGTGTCGACGACGAGCCGCATCGAGGGCTCCGGCGGGGAGAGGAACTCCTTCTGGGCGATGTACTCCTTGAGGATGTCGTTCTGGATCGTCCCCTCGAGGACGGCCCGGGGCACGCCCGCCTTTTCGGCGGCGACGATGTACATCGCCCAGATCGGGGCGGCCGGGCCGTTGATCGTCATCGAGGTGCTGACCCGGTCGAGCGGCAGGCCGGCGAGGAGGACCTCCATGTCGGCGAGGGAGCTGACGGCGACCCCGCACGTCCCGAACTCGCCCTCGGCCTCGGGGTCGTCGGTGTCGTAGCCATAGAGGGTCGGCATGTCGAAGGCGATGGACAGGCCGGTCTGGCCGGCCGCCAGGAGGGCGTGGAAGCGGGCGTTCGTGTCCTCGGCCGAGCCGAAGCCGGCGAACATCCGCATCGTCCAGAGGCGGCTCCGGTAGCCGGTCGGGTGGAGACCCCGGGTGAACGGCGGCTCGCCGGGCAGGCCGATGTCGCGCTCGGGGTCGAAGTCGTCCCAGCGGCCGGTCCGGAGCGGCCGGCCGAGGTGGTCGACGGCGGTCGGGCCACCGGCCCCGGCTGGCGCGCCGTCACGGGCGCGCTCCCACGACCAGGGGCCGTAGCAGCGCTCGACCTCGACGTCGCTGATCGTCGAGAAGCGGACCTTCCGCTCCGGGAGCCGCTCGAGGGCGGGCCGCAGCCGGCCCTCCTCCCAACGGCGCCGACGGGCGGACCAGTCGGTCATGGCGGGATGCTAGCACCGCGTCGGTCGGCCGTCTCCGGCGAGGGCGGCGCGATCGACCCCTACCCGTCGGCGGCGACCGAGGCGGCCACCGCCCGTTCCACGATCGCCGCGTGGGCTTCGGGGGTCCGGACGTCGCGGGCGGCGCTTCCGACGAGGACGACCCGAAGGGTGTCGGGGCGGGCAGCCCGATGGACGACGATCGTCTGGAGCTGCCCGCCGTTCTCGAGATCGATCCGGAACGCCGCCGCCCCCCTGATCGTCGGGCGGGTAACGACGACGTTCGAGGTCTTGCGGGCCGAACGGGCCCCGGCCTCGTACCAGGCGCCGAGCGCCTCGACGGTGAGACGGGGAGCCGAGAAGACGGCGAGGGTCACCCCCGATTCGGCCCCGGTGGGCCAGAGCCCCCCGGCGAACCGGACCTCGGTGATCCCGGCGTCGGCCAGGCCGCCGAGGTTCTCGCGGCTGCAGTTGCGGCCCGAGTCGAGCCGCTCCGGCGGGCGACCGTCGAACCGGGCAGGGACGAGCGCCTCGAGCTCCGGGTAGGCGCCGGGTGCCCGGCCGTCGACGCGACAGGGGCCGGCCGGATCGAAGCTCGGCCCGCCGCCGAGGCCACAACCGGCGGTCACGAGGAGGACCGCCCCGAGGTAGGCGGCGAGGGTTCGGGCGCGGCGTCCGGCGGAGCCTGGGCCTCGACGGTGCGATGGGAGGACGAGAGGATACGGGGTCACGATCGGCGGCGAGGGTACCTGGTCGAGCCGCGGCACGTCTCGTAGCTCGCGGTGGCTGTGCGTCGGAGCACCTGGTACCCGGGTCCCGGAACGGTGCTCCCGCGCGCCCGCCGATCTTCGGAGGCCCGGACCCGACCGACGGCCCATACCCGATCCGGCAGCGCCCTGGTAGCGTCGGGGTTGCGCCGTCGACGGACTCGGGGACACCCTGGGGCGTCGGCTACGGGGCGGCGGACGGACGACCCGCCGGCGGTACCGGGGCCGCCGGCCGGGAGGATCCCGATCCCCGCCCACGAACCGAGTAACGACGGATCATTCGGCCAGCAGGCCCGAGCCGCGAGGGCGCCGCCATCATCGTTCGTCTCGATCGATCCGAATCGTCGCCGGCGGGATGCCGCCGGCGACGTCGCTTCCGGAAGCGAATCGCGCTAGGACGCCCCGACCTGAGGCGGCGGCATCGAGACCCGCCGCCGGCGCGGAACCCCACGGCGGTCGAGGTCGGCGGCGACGACCCGCGCCGCGGCGACGAGGTCGGGGTCGTGGCCGATGGTCCGGGCGATCCAGTCGACGTACGACGGTTCGCGCCCGGCGATCTCCCCGAGGGTGCAACCGCGGTACTTGCCGAAGTCGACCGGGTACGCGAGGGCCTCGGCGAGGGATGGGCGGCGGGGCCGATGGTCGGCGAGCGCCGCCCGCTCGAGGGGACCGGTGGGCGGCGACGCTCGGAGCGCTTCGGGCCCGCCGCGGACCGTGATCGGCGGGACCCAGGCCGGTCGGGCAGCGGGGCGTGGCCCGCCGGGCGGGATCGTCGTGTTCCGGGGCCGGAAGGTGCGGCTCGTGTCGAGGCGCCCGGTCACCGGCCGGCTCGGGGGCGGCGGCGGCGGCCCGGCCTGGCGTCGCTTCGGGGCCCCGGCCTTTGGAACCCCCGCCGCGCGACCGTCGCCCTTCGCCGCCCCGTCGGCCCGGAGCCGCTCGTACGCGGCGTTGATCTCGGCCATCCGACGGGTCGCCCGACGCGCGGCGACCGGATCGTCGCCGGTGAGGTCGGGGTGGTGCTCCCGGGCGAGGCGCCGCCAGGCGGCCTTGATCGCCGCCTGGCTGGCACCGGGCTCGACGCCGAGGACCTCGTGGGGATCGCGCTGGCTCACCCTCCGAGTCTAGCGCGCCAGCCTCGCTGCTCGGTTCGGCTCGGCTACCCTGACGGGGTCACACCATCGCCGCGGCCGCCCGCCCGCCGCACCGCTGCAGACCCGCATCCTCGGAGCAACGCCGCCATGGACGTCTGGACCGCGATCCGAACGAAGCGCGCCGTCCGCCGCTTCGCCGACCGCCCCTTGGACCCCGATCACCTCCGCCGGATCCTCGACGCGGGACGGCGGGCCCACAGCTCGAAGAACCTCCAGCGCTGGGACTTTATCGTCGTCCGCGACCGGGATCGGCTCCGCGAGCTCGCCGAGGTGGGGCCGTACGCCGGCCACGTCGGCGGCGCGGCGGCCGCAGTCGCCCTCGTCACCCCCGATCCCCGGGCCGCCGGCGCACCGCTCTCGATCATGTGGGACCTCGGCGGTGCGGCGGCCCAGATGATGCTCGCCGCCTGGGAGCTCGGGGTCGGCAGCTGCCCGGCGACCGTCTACGACCACGACCGAGCCCGGGCGGTCCTCGGCTACCCGGCGGACCGTCACTGCGAGTACGTCCTGAGTTTCGGCTACCCGGCCGATCCTGACGTCCTCACCGCCCCGCCCCGCCCCGGAGGCCGGAGACCGCTCCCCGAGGTCGTCCACGAGGAGCGCTGGTGAGCGACGGCGTCTGAGAGAGGGCGCCCCGCCGCCCGCCCGCCTACTGCCAGCGGAAGAAGCGGGCGGCGACGAGGAAGCAGCCGACGAGCCAGCCGCCGAGGACGAGGGCGCAGACCCAGAGCGGACTGAACGCCGTCCCGTCGACCATCGTCTGCCGGAGGGCATCGGCCAGGTACGTGAGCGGCATGAGCCGGGCCACGGCCTGGAGCCCCTCCGGCATCTGGTCGATGGCGAAGAAGATCCCCGAGAGGAACATGAGCGGGAACTGGACGATGCTCGTCATCCCGTTCGCCGCGTCCTCGGTCGGGGCGAAGCTGGCGATGACGTAGCCGAGGGCGAGAAAGGCGAGGGCCCCGAGGAGGACGAAGCCGCCGACGGCGAGCCAGTTCCCGGTCGTCCGAACCCCGAAGAGGGCGACTCCGACCCCGACGATGACGATCGTCTGGACGACGGCGACGACGAGCCGCATCACGACGTTGCTCGCCACGAGCTGCCAGCGGGCGAGCGGGGTCGCCGCGAGGCGCTTGAGGATGAGCTTCTCCCGGTCGGCGACGAGGGGGATCGCGGCGAAGATGCCGAGCTGCATGATCGACATTCCGAGGACGCTCGGGACGAAGTAGCTGATCGCGTTGAGGGCCTGGGTCTGGATCGTCCGGGTTTCGGGCACGACGAGGGGCGGTCGATCGCCGAGGTTGAGCGTCCCGACGACGGCTCCAAGGGCTTGGAAGACGCCGCCCTGGGTCTGGGCCTGACTCGGGTCGGTGTAGACGAGAAGGTTCGCCGGCGGACCGCCGCCGGCCTTCGCCGCCGCGTACGCCGTCCCGAAGCCCTCGGGCACGATGACGACGGCTCGGACCGAGCCGCTCCGCATCCGCTCGAGCGCCGTCGGGCGGTCGAGGTCGACGAGCGCCACCGTCGGGTCGGCAGCGAAGGCCGACCGGACGGCGGCGGCGGTCGGGCTTCCGTCCTCGTCGACCCAGGCGATCGAGGTCTGGAAGCGACCGCTCGTGAAGATGAGGCCGAAGAGGACGATGAAGACAAGTGGAAAGGCCACGGTCCAAAAGAGAGCCGCCCGGTCGCGGACGTAGCTCTTCAGGTTCGCGACGGTCAGCTCGACGAGCGCCCGCATCGGTTCCTCCGTGTCCGGGTTGGGCTCTGCCCGCCTGCCGCCCGCGACGCTCAGTCGCGGAGGGCCCGGCCGGTCAGGGCCAAAAAGACATCCTCGAGGGTCGCCCGCCGGATCCCGAGGTTCCGGATCTCGATCCCGCGCTCCTCGGCCCGGGCGAGAAGTCCGCCGACCGTGGCCGGGACGTCGCGGCTGTAGAGGACAACCTCTCCGTCGTCGCGGCCGGTCCGAGCGACGCCCGGGATGGCCGCCAAGGTCGCTTCGTCGAGCCCGTCCGCGGCATCGAAGTGGACGACCCGCTCCCGGAAGCGGCGCCCCACGAGCTCCTTGACCGTGCCGATCTCGAGGATCCGACCGTGGTCCATGATCGCGACCCGATCACAGAGGACCTCGGCCTCCTCCATGTAGTGGGTCGTCAGCAAGACCGTCCGGCCGCGGGCCCGCAGCTCGCCGATGATCGTCCAGAGGACCCGCCGCGCCGCCGGGTCGAGACCCGTCGTCGGCTCGTCGAGGAAGACGAGCTCGGGGTCGTTGACAAGGGCAAGGGCGACGGCGAGCCGCTGGCGTTGGCCGCCCGAGAGCTCCTGGGTCAGGGCCCGGCGGCGTTCGGCGAGGCCGAGGGTCTCGATGAGGTCGTCGATCGCGACGTGCTGCGGAAAGAAGCTGGCGAAGAGCCGGAGGAGCTCCTCGACGGTCAGCTTCGGGTAGAGCGCTGCCGTCTGGAGGGCGACACCGATCCGGGGCTTGATCGCCCCGGGCCTCCGGGTGACGTCGACTCCGAGGACCCGGAGCGAGCCCTCGTCGGGGCGTCGCAGCCCCTCGAGCATCTCGACGGTCGTCGTCTTGCCTGCTCCGTTCGGCCCGAGGAGCCCGAAGATCTCGCCGCGGCCGACCTCGAAGCTCACCCCGTCGACGGCGACGACGGAGCCGTAGCGCTTCCGAACCCCGCGGACCTCGACGACCGCTTCGTCCGCCGCGCCCCCGCGGGTCGCGGTCTCCCCCGGAACCGTCATGCCCCGAATTCTAGGTTCCGCAGGCCGCGCCTGCGCCGCTGGCGCCGCCGGCCTCGACGGCCGGCTCGTCGAAGGCGCCCGACCAGTCGATGTCGAGGTCGACGAGCGGCCCTTCTCGCGATTCGGGTGCCGGCGCCCCCATCGCCAGGTACGCCTCGATCGACGCGGCGAGCCCGACGTCGTGCCCGGCGGCCTCCGACAGGAGCCACTTCGTTTCGAGGACGTCGCAGTAGGCCTGGATCGGGTCGCGGTTCGGGCCGATCGCCGGCTCGAGCCGGGCGAGGGTCGGCTCGAGGACCTCCCGGAGCCAGCGCTCGGCGCCCTCGGCCTCGGTCAACCGGCGGCCCTCGGCGTGCTCGAGCCAGGTCCGGTACTCGCGGAGATCGTTCAGGAGGATTCGAGCCTGCCCCTCGAGGGCCCGCAGTCCGGTCAGGCGCTCGAGCTCCCGGGCGTGGAAGCGTCGCGTCGCCACGGCGACCCGGAGGCGGAGCCGATCCCCGCCCTCCGCCGGCTCGAGGGCGACCTCCTCGACGGCGAAGCCGAGCTCGTTGAGGCGGCGAATCCGCGACGCCACGGCGTGCCGATCGCCGGGCACGAGGTCGGCGACCGCGTGGATCTCGTCCCACAGCAGCCGGTAACGGTCGCGGACCGCCTCCGCGGCGGCGATCGCCTCGTCCATGAGGTCGGGCCGACCCTGGAGCGCCGCGAGGTCGGCGAGGCCGAAGGCGACGTTCTCGACGAGGACCTCGAGGTCCGCCTCCCGCTGGCCGTCGGAGAGGCTCGGGTGGACCTCGCTCGTCTCGGCGTCGACGAGGTAGGCCTGGATCTTGTCGCCGTCGCGACGAAAGAGCGTGTTGCTCAGCGAGCAGTCGCCCCACCAGACCCCGCCCC
This sequence comes from Chloroflexota bacterium, assembly GCA_042408925.1. GTDB lineage: Bacteria > Chloroflexota > Limnocylindria > Limnocylindrales > CSP1-4 > BPIH01. The sequence continues at coordinate 24,276 of JBHOQO010000096.1, forward strand.
GGTGGAGGTCGACGAGGAGGCCGGCCATGGCGTCGAGGAGGCGGTCGCGGTACGGGTTCGGGCCGGGCGGGAAGCGAGCGAGGAGGCGTCGGTACTGGAGGGAGTGGGCGAGGTAGCGGGTGACGAGGACGGCCGTCTCACGCTCCGGCGCCTCGGCGAGACCGACCGGCTCGACCGCCGGCAGCTCGAGCTCTTCCAGGTGACGGAGGACCTCGAATTCCCGGCGGGCGACCCCGAGGGGCTCTTCCTTGAGGGCGAGAAGGGCGCCGTCGACGACGAGGAAGCGGACGAGGTGGCGCGACGGGCCGACCGGGAGAACGCGGAAGGCGAGCCGATCGCTCGGCCAGTCGCCGAGCGGCCGTTCCCACGGTAGTTCCAGGAGGGCGGGCGTCGGTGCGCGGAGCCGGAGGCGCGGGAAGCTCGACGGGGCGGCGGAGCCGCCCGGTCCGGTCGTCGTCAGAGCCGCCTTCTGAGGTATGTCGTCGCCGTCGGGTCGTAGCCGAGGGATTCGTAGAGGTGCCGGGCCTCCGGGCGGTGATGACCGGCGGTCACCTCGACGAAGGCGCAGTCATGCTCGGCGGCCCACGCCTCGGCCGCCTCCATGAGGAGGTGGCCGAGCCCCCGCTCGCGCACGCCGGCCTCGACGACGAGGGCGACGACCCGGGCGATCCAGTCGCCGTGCTCGAACCGCGGCAGGCGGGCGACGGCGACGAAGCCGAGGACCTCGCCGTCGACGTCGGCGACGACGACGGTGCCCCGGTCGGCACCGAAGCGCTCCAGTCGGGCGGCGATGTCGCTCGCTCCGGCAGGGTACCCCTCGTCGGTCAGGAGGCTCGCGATCCGCTCGGCATCGGCATCGGTCGCCGGGCGGAGGGTGACGGCTGCGCGGTCGATCACGACGGCCATGGTAGCCGGTCGCGGCGGGGCCGGGAGGACGGTCCGGACCGGTCCCCGCTCGCGGCGAAACCGACCGGGCTGCAGGTCCGTATCAGGGATCGACGGGCGGTTGTGACCGCCCGACCCCCGTGAACCGGTACCAAGGAGGAGCTGCCATGTCGATGACCCGAGGGGCCGGCGCCCGCTTCGCCGCCCCGATCGCCTTCGCCGTCGCCCTCGGCCTCGCCGGCTGCGGCGGGGCCGCGAGTCCCTCGGCGGTTCCATCCGCGCCGCCCTCGCCGTCGGCGAGCCAGCCGTCGGCGAGCCAGCCGGCCGCCTCGGCCGAACCGTCGGCCCCCGCCTCGGCCGCCCTCGCCTGCGCGAGCAGCTCGAACGCTCCCGCGGTGACGGTCACGATCAAGGGCTTCGCCTACAGCCCTTCGACGGTGACGATCAAGGCCGGCCAGGCCGTCACGTTCCAGGACGAGGATGGCGTCCCCCACACGGTGACGATGCTCGACGGCGCCTGCGACAGCGGAACGATCAGCGGCGGCGGCGGCTCGGCGACGCTCGTCTTCAGCGCCCCCGGCACGTACCGGTACCACTGCCGGATCCACCCGACGATGCCGACGGCGACGATCGTCGTCGAGGGCTGAGCGCCGGAGCCGCGCCGGGAGTCGTTCGCCGGTGCGAACCCGGCCCTACTCCCGGCGCCGGAAGCTCGCCGCGCCGACCGCGAGCATGACGAACCCGAAGAGGACGAGGATCCCGAGCTCGAGCCCCACCGGCAGGACCCGGTCGAAGATCGTCAACCCGAGCGACTCAACGAACGACGCCGGCAGCGATTCGCCGAGGGCGATCCGGCGGAGCGGGTCCATCCCGTACGTCACCGGGTCGATCCGGCTCAGGACCGCCATCCAGTCGGGGACGCCCCGGAGCGGGAAGAGCGACCCCGAGAGGAAGAACATCGGCATGAGCAGGAAGTTCATGACGATCTGGAAGCCCTGCATCGTCGTCATCCGCGAGGCGATCGCGACGCCCATCGCCGAGAGGGCGAAGGCGAGGACGAAGAGGGCGACCGCGAGGGCGACGACGGTGCCGGGCCCCAGATCGACGCCGACGACCGGGGCGAGGACGAGGACAAGGAGCCCCTGGAGCATCGCCTGGGTCGCCCCGCCGAGGGTCTTGCCGACGGCGACCGCGGAGCGGTCGACCGGGGCGACGAGGATCTCCTTGAGGAAGCCGAACTCGCGGTCCCAGACGATCGACATCGCCCCGAAGACGGCGCTGAAGAGGACGGCCATCCCGACGACGCCCGGGTAGACGAACTCGGTGTAGCCGACCGAACCGACCCCGCCGCCGGTACCCCCGCCCGGGCTGAAGGCGCCGCCGATCGACGAGCCGAGCCCGGCGCCGAAGACGACGAGGAAGAGGAGGGGCTGGGCGAGCGAGCCGACGATCCGGGCCCGGTCCCGCCAGAAGCGAAGGAGGTCACGGTACCAGACGACGGCCACGCCGCGGGCGAAGGCCGCCGTCCGGCCGGAGATCGGGCGCGGGGCCGTCGCCGCCCGCGGTTGGAGCAGCCCGTTCGTCGTCATCGTCGCCCTCCCCAGGCTCGGTGCATCATCCGCATCCGGTCGGTCGCCCCGGGGGCTTCGTCCCGGATCGCGTGGCCGGTCAGCTTCAAGAAGACGTCGTCGAGGCTCGGGCGGTGGGCGGCGACCGAGACGACGGGGACCGTCAGCTCCCGGACGAGCTTCGGGATGATCGCCGCCCCGTCGGCGACCTCAATCCGGAGGGCGCCGCCGTCGGCCCGGGCCTCGAGGCCGAAGCGCTCCCGGAGCTGGGCGGCCGCGGCGGCGTCGTCCTCGGTGCGCAGCTCGACGACGTCGCCCCCGACCAGCGACTTGAGTTCCGCCGGGGTGCCGAGGGCGACGATCCGCCCCCCGTCGATGATCGCAATCCGATCGCACTCCTCGGCCTCGTCCATGTAGTGGGTCGTCATGAAGAGCGTGACCCCCTCGACGTCCCGGAGCCGGCGGAGGTAGCCCCAGACGTGCCGGCGCGTCTGGGGATCGAGGCCGATCGTCGGTTCGTCGAGGAAGAGGACCTCCGGGGTGTGGAGCATGCCGCGGGCGATCTCGAGCCGGCGCCGCATCCCGCCCGAGAACGTCGACACCTGGGCGTCGGCCCGATCGGCGAGCTCGACCATCTCGAGGGCCCGCGCGATCCGCTCGCGCCGCTCCCGCCCCGGGACGCCGTAGATGACGGCGTGGAAGAAGAGGTTCTCCCGGGCGGTCAGCTGGGCGTCGAGGGACGGGTCCTGGAAGACGAGGCCGATCCGGGCCCGGACCGCGTCGGGGTGGCGGTCGACGTCGAAGCCTGCGACCGTCGCCCGGCCGGCCGTCGGGCGAAGGAGCGTGCAGAGCATGTTGATCGTCGTCGTCTTCCCGGCTCCGTTCGGCCCGAGGAAGCCGAAGATCTCCCCGCGCCGGACGGCGAGGTCGACGCCGCGGACGGCCTCGAGGGTGCCGAAGCGGCGGGTGAGGCCGACCGTCTCAATGACGGGGTCGCCGAGGGCCGGGCTGTTTGAAGCGGCAGCGGCCGCCGGTGCGCTCACGGCCGGGCCTCCGGCGTGTCACCGGGCTCGCGCGTGCCGGACGCCTCCGGCGCCGCGTTGCCCCCGCCCACCCCGGCGTCGTCCTCGGCGAGGATCCGGTAGAGCTGGCGGCGGGCGTCACGGAGGAGCGCCTCGGCTCGCGAGCGCGCCCCCGCCGAGCCGACCCGTTCGACCTGGACGGCGGCTGCCACGAGCTGGGCGGCAAGGACCCGGAGCTCCTCGGCGCCCGGCTCGCCGCGGGCTGCGAAAAACCGTTCGGCGTGCGTCGTCCGGACGGCTTCGGCGGCCCGCCGTCCCTCGTCGGTGAGGGCATACGTCCGTCGACCCTCTCGCTCTTCGCTCCGGACGAGCCCCTCGTCCTCGAGCTGCTGGAGGGTCGGGTAGATGGAGCCGGCGCTCGGCCGCCAAACGCCGCCGCTCCTGGCTTCGAGGTCCTGGATGATCTGATAGCCGTGCTTCGGACCGTCGATCAGGGACCGGAGGACCGCCACCCGGACGATCCCCCGCTTGACGGCGGGGCCGCTCCCGAACGGCCCGAAGGCGGCTCGCATGGCATGGCGCCAGAACGGCCACGCGGGACTGTGGTGATCCATCGGCACTCCTCGCTGCTCGTGAAGCGACCAGCCCTTCGGCGTGCCAACACGATATATCGCGATGATCGGGACGTCAAGGGCTAGCGGTCGGCGGGGACGAGGTCGACCGCAGCCCGGCCGGCACGGCGGCGCAGCCGAACGGCTCCTCGACGCGCCGAGGGCCGGCGCGGTCTAGCTCGAGGGCCCGAGGGACGACGGTCGCCGGGCCTGGCGTCGGATCCGCCAGGCGGCACGCTCGGCGGCGGCGGTTGCGGCGGCGGTCCCGACGGCGACGCCGAGATCGAACGGCAGGGCGACCTCGAACCCGAAGAGGCCGACCGTGGGCCCGACCGACAGGCCAAGGCGGTGCCCGACGAGGTAGAGGGCGAGGAACGAAGCGGCGATCGGCGGGATGGCAGCGACCCGGGACGGAGGCCCGACGACGCGCCAGGCGGCGACCCCCGAGGCGACGGAAACGACGGAGAAGAAGCCGACGAGGGCGTAGGCGTTGGCAGGCATGCCGCTAGGCTATCGCAGCGTCCGCGCGGCAGGCTCGGCCCTCGGCGCCGATCCTGGGTAATCGGGTGGTGAGCAGCGCCCGTCATCCTGCCGCCCATGCCGAAACGCCCCGCCGTCGTTGAGCGAGGTCGAACTCGCGGCCACGAGACGCTGCGGCTCGTCGCCCGTGAGTTGCGGTTTGCCCGACTCGACCGCGGCCTGACCCAGGAAGCGCTGGCTGACGCCCTCGGGATCGACCGCTCGACCGTCAGCCGGATCGAGCACGGTCGGGTCGAGGACCTCTCCATCGTGGCCGCGACGCAGCTGCTGGCCGCCGTCGGCCTGGAGCTGTCGATCCGCGCCTACCCGGCCGGCCCGCCGCTTCGTGACGCCGCGCACGCCAACCTGCTCCGGCGGTTTCGGGCACGCCTCCACCGCTCCCTCGGCTGGGCGACCGAGGTCCCGCTGCCGATCCCCGGCGATCTTCGTGCCTGGGACGCGCTCGTCAGCGGCCAGGGTTGGCGCTGCGGAGTCGAGGCCGAGACCGGACCGCGCGACGGACAGGCGCTCGAACGCCGAATCGCCCTGAAGCAGCGCGACGGAGGCGTCGACTACGTCGTCCTGCTCCTCCTCGAGGGCCGCCGCAACCGAACCTTCGTGCGGGAATACGCCGACGTCCTACAGGCCCGGTTCCCGGTCCCCGGGAGGCGCGCCCTCGAGCTCCTCGGTGCCGGCGTTGCCCCGGGCGGGAACGCGGTGATCCTCCTCTGAGCGAGGCCGGCCCGGACATGACCCCCATCCGAGGAGAGGACGACCGCAGAGGGGCAGGAGCCGGAACCGGCGGACGGCTCGCGGAGAGCGCGGAGCCGAACGGCCTCGCCCGCGGGTCGAGCCCGGGGCGGCCGCGTGCACCCGGTGCACATTCTGACGGCCGCTACCGCCGCCCGGGCGGCTGGCATGCTGATTCTGTGAACCTGGTGCACGCCGTCGGCCGGTCGGGGGAGACCGGACCGGCCGGCTGCTGAGGACGTGCACGGGACGCACGCCGTCGACCCGGGAGGTGCCCCTCGGCCCCGGAATGTGCACCCCACGCACGCCGCCGCCGGCAACGTGCACCGGGTGCACGGAACCGACAGGGGCGCGACCGGCGGGACTGGCCGGACCGTGCCGCCGCGCCGGCAACGTGCACCGGGTGCACGGTACCGACAGGGTCGTCCACCGGGGCCGGGCGCGGGCCGCCTCGTCCGGGCGCGCACCGCCTCGTCCGGGCGCGCACCGCCTCGTCCGGGCGCGGGCCCTACTCCAGGTAGTCCTTCAGCTTCCGCGATCGACTCGGGTGGCGGAGCTTTCGGAGCGCCTTCGCCTCGATCTGGCGGATCCGCTCCCGCGTCACGTTGAACTCCTTGCCCACCTCCTCGAGGGTCCGGGCCCGCCCGTCTTCGAGGCCGAACCGGAGCTGCAGGACCCGCCGCTCCCGACCGGTGAGCGAACCCAGGACAGCCTCGACCTGCTCGCGGAGGAGTTGGCGCGAGGCCGCGTCGGCAGGCGCCACCGCCCCGCGATCCTCGATGAAGTCGCCGAGGTGGGAGTCCTCCTCCTCGCCGACCGGAGCCTCGAGCGAGACCGGCTCCTGGCTCACCTTCATGATCTCCCGGACCCGCTCGGGCCCGACCGGCTGCTCCTGACCCCGCGACATCGCCTCGGCGATCTCCTCGAGCGTGGGCTCCCGCCCCAGATCCTGGAGAAGCTGGCGGGAGACCCGCATGAGGCGGTTGATCGTCTCGACCATGTGGACCGGGATCCGGATCGTCCGAGCCTGGTCGGCGATCGCCCGGGTGATCGCCTGCCGGATCCACCAGGTCGCGTACGTCGAGAACTTGTAGCCCTTTTCGTACTCGAACTTCTCGACCGCCCGGATGAGCCCGATGTTCCCCTCCTGGATGAGGTCGAGGAAGCTCATCCCCCGGCCGATGTACTTCTTCGCGATCGAGACGACGAGCCGCAGGTTCGCGGCCGTGAGCTGCTCACGGGCCTCTCGCCCGAGGCGGACGACCTCGCCCTTCCGGTGGAGGAGCTTCGTGCCCGCCGGGACCGACGGGTCGTAGCCCATCCGTCGGAGGAGCTCGGCGTCGTGGCCGGCCCGGATCCAGCGTTCGAGGGCCGGGTAGGCGACGGCCTCCCGGGTCCAGTCGTAGATCGCCCGGAGGCTCGGGTTGTCCCGGGACTCGACGTCGCCGCTGTGGACGGCCTGGTACGCCCAATCGAGGAGCGGCAGGAACGTCTCCGCGGACGGGGCGGCGACGTAGGCGGCGAGGAGTCGCCGGGCCTGCCGGAGGTGGGCCCGGGTCGGCTCGTGGCTCGTCGCCCGGACCGCCCGCTGGAGGTGGACGTCGGGCGGCGGACCGAAGAGCTCCCTCGCCTCCGGTGCCGCAAGGGCGGCCCGAACGATCCGGTGGGCGTCCTCGGCGAAGGGCAGTCGGTACTGCTCGCGGGTCGCCCGGGTCGCCGCCTCGGTCCGGTGGAGCGTCCATTCGTGGAGGCTGACGAGCGCCTTCCACGGCGCCTCGGCCATCTGCTCACCGAGCTCGATCGCCTTGGCGAGGACGACCTCCTCCTCGGCCGTCAGGAGCGGAACCTTCCCGATCTCCTTGAGATACATCCGGACCGGGTCGTCGATCCCGACGACGTCGGCCTCGAGGTCCTCGAGCTCCTCGGGGCTCGGCTCCTCGAGGGTGACCGCATCGAGGTCGCCGGGTCCCTCGTCCGCCTCGTCGTACCCTCCGTCCACGTCGGCTTCGATGGCCGCGGCGACGACGGCGTCGGGGACCTCGGCGAGCGGCTCGGTTCCGAGCTCGGGATCGAGCTCCCCCTCGAGCTCGCCCGGGGCCGGCTCGTCCCGGTCGGCCGCTCCTCCCCCGCGCCGCCGCCGCGACGCCGCCAGGCGCGCCTCCGCCAGCTCGGTCGCCGACGGTCGCGGCCGTCGGAGCAGCCCCTCGACGAGCCGCCGATCGAGCGGGTCGGACATCGTCAGCCTCGGACGCTCCGCGGATCCCGGCCCGCGAGCCCCCGGCACTTCGGTCGCCCGGCCGCCACGGCGCTCCTCCCTACGGCACCGCGGCCGCCGGGCGACGAGCGGGGTCCGGGCTCCGCCGGGCCAGGAGGCGGGCCTGCTCACGGCGGCGGTGGAGCGAGCGCCAGGCCTCGTGGATCTGGCGCTCCTGGGCGAGGAGCTCGGTCATCGCCGCCCGGTCGCCGCGGCGCTCCGCCTCGGCCTGGGCAGCCCGGTTGTACTCGCTCCGCTCGGCGAGCGCCTCGGCCTCGAGGTTGAGGACGAGGTTCTCCAGTTCGTAGACCTGACGCTCGGGGGACAGGAGCCGCGGATCGGGTCCCTCGATGGCGAGGACGGCCGTGGCGAGGGCTCGAACCTCCGGCTCGAGCGCGGCCCGCAGCCGCTCGAGGTCGAAGGCCCCGGGGACCCCGGCGTCGTCCGGTGCCCGCATCTCGACGATCGCCCGGTAGAGCTCCCGAGCGAGGGTCGACGGCAGCTGGTCGGGGCCGAGCTCCTCGACGGCCCGGAGCTGGAGCTCGGGGACGAGGAGCAGGAGGCGGAGGAGCTCGACCTCGCTCGGACTGACCGCCCGGACGACCTCGCGCGGGTGGAGCTCCTCCGACGCCGCCCGGACCGCCTCGAGGGTCAGCCGGATCCCGCCGTGGTCGGTGTCCCCGGCCGCCCGCCCGATCGCGGTCCGGCTCCGGAGCGCCTCCCGGAGGACGTCGACGTCGGTCGCCGCGCGGCGGGCGAGGTGGAGGAGCGCCCCGTCGCGGACCGTCGGGTCGGCGACCCGCCGCAGGACCGGCAGGACCGCGTCGACGAGCCGCCGTCGGCCGTCGGCCGTCCGGACGTCGACCCGGGCGGCGTGGACGTCGACGAGGTACTCGAGGATGCCGACCGGCGCCGCGACGGCCGCCGCCCAGATCTCCGGCGAGTCGCGGATGACCTCGTCCGGATCCCGGCCCTCGGGCAGCCGAACGACGCCGACGTCGGTGAGCCCGAACTCCGCCCCCGCCGTCTGGACCTCCGAGATCAGGGCGGTCAGCTCGCTGACCCCGAAGGCGCCGGCGCTCTGGCCGGCCGGATCGACGTCGTAGGCGAGGGCGACCCGCCGGGCATAGCGGCCGAGGATCGCGACCTGGCCGGGGGTGAGGGCCGTCCCGAGGGAGGCGACGACGTTCTCGAAGCCGGCCTGGTGGGCCATGAGGGCGTCGGTATAGCCCTCGACGAGGACGGCCTGGCCGCTCCGCCGGATCGCCGCCTTCGCCCGGTCGATGAGATAGAGGGTTCGGCTCTTGTCGAAGAGCGGCGTCGCCGGCGAGTTCAGGTACTTGGGCCCGACGTCCCGCCGACCCGCCTCGCCGCGCCCGCCCTCACCGGTGCCCGAGCCGGACCCGGGCTCCGACCCCTCGAGGATCCGACCCCCGAGCCCGGTCGGCGCGCCGGACGCGTCCCGGATCGGGAAGATGATCCGGGACCGGAAGCGGTCGTAGGCGCCCCGACCGCCGGGCCGCGGCACGGTCAGCCCCGCGGCGGCGAGCTCCTCGGGGGTGATCCCGCGCCGCCGCCCGAGCTCCCGGCTCAGCGTGTCCCAACCGGCCGGCGCCCAGCCAAGCTGGAAGCGCTCGATCGTCGCGTCGCTGAAGCCCCGGCGACGGAGATAGTCGAGGGCGGGCTGGCCGACCCGATGACCGGTGAGGACGGCGTGGTAGAAGGCGATCGCCGTCTCGAGGACCTCCCGAAGGCGCGCCCGCCGCCCGTCGTCCCGGCTCGGGCGCTCGTCCAGCTCGACCCCGGCCCGGGCCGCCAGCCGCCTGAGCGCCTCCGGAAAGCCGACCCCGTCCCGCTCCATCACGAAGCTGAAGACGTCACCGCCCTTCCCGCAGCCGAAGCACTTGTACGTGCCGCGAGCCGGGGTGACGACGAAGCTCGGCGTCTTCTCGGCGTGGAACGGACAAAGCCCCTTGAACGTCGTCCCGGCCTTTCGGAGCGCGACGGTCTCGCCGACGACGTCGACGATGGAGAGTCTGCTCTTGATCTCGGCCGCTGCGCCGACCGCCAATCGGACCTCCCGACGCGCCCCCGCGTCCGACCGTTGCGCACCCGCCGGACACGACTGTGGGCCTGTCAAGTCTTGACAGGCCGACGGGCGCCGATTGTATGCCCGCCCCGCGGCGCCGACAAGCGAAGCGCCGATACCCGCGCCGAGGCTCCGATCGGCCGGCCGGCCGGCCTCGGGGTACGCTCCAGCGTGATGCGTCCGTTCCGCTTCGCCGTCACGGCCGCCTGGGCCCCCGATGCGGCAGCCTGGCAGGACCTCGCCCGCCGCGCCGAGGCGCTCGGCTACGACGCCCTCGTCGTCCCCGACCACCTCGCACGCCAGCTCGCCCCGATCGCCGCCCTCGCGACCGCGGCGGCCGCGACGACCCGCCTCCGGATCGGCTCGTACGTCTTCGCCAACGACTTCCGCCACCCGCTCGTCCTCGCCCGGGAGGTCGCCACCCTCGACCGCCTCTCGGGCGGCCGGGTCCTCCTGGGGCTCGGGGCCGGCTGGCGGATCCCCGACTACCGCCAGCTCGGGCTCCCGTACGATCCGCCGGGAACCCGGATCGAGCGACTCGCCGAAGCCGTCGGCCTCGTGAAGCGGCTCCTGGCGGGCGAGGAGGTGACCCACACCGGCCGGCACTATCGGTTCGAGCGGGCGACGGTCGAGCCCCGGCCGATCCAGCGGCCCCACCCCCCGATCATCCTCGGCGGGGGCGGACGCCGGATGCTTCGGCTCGCCGCCCGCGAGGCCGACATCGTCGGTCTCCTCCCCCAGTTCGACGCCCGGGGGCGACCGATCGTCCGCCAGGCGACCGAGGCGGCGACGGCAGCGAAGGTCGCCCTCGTCCGTGAGGCGGCCGGCTCACGCTGGGGGAGCTTCGACCTCGACGTCCTCGTCGCCGACGCCGGGCTCGTCGACTGGCCGCGGCGGCCCCTCCGATCGGTCTGGAGCCTCGCCGCCGCCGGCGCCGGGGCCCTCGTCGGGACCCCGTACCTGCTCCACGGCACGCTTCGACGCCTCGAAGCCCTCCTCCTCCGCCGCCGCGAGGCCTGGGGCCTGAACTCGTACACCGTCCCCGCCGACGCCATGGAGGCGATCGCCCCGCTCGTCGAGCGACTCGCCGGACGCTGACGGCGCCCCGCTCACCCCCCGGACGCCGCGCGGCTCACCCGCCGGACGGCGCCCCGCTCAACAGCGGGACGGCGCGCGGCTCACCCCCCGGACGGCGCCAGCCTCCCTGCCGAGCGGCCGTCGGTCGCCTCGGCCGGCTCGGGGTCCGCCCCGGCCTCGGCCCCGAAGACCCGGCGATAGACGTCGACACCGTGGCTCGAGCCCTCGGGCGCCCCGGGCACGATCCGGAACGTCCGCGTCCCGTCCGGGCGACGCTCGGCCCGCAGGAACCGGGTCCCGGCCCGGCCGGCTGTGGCGAGCCCCTCGGCGAGGTCGATGAGATGGGTCACGTAGGCGACCCGGACGTCCGAGTCGACGAGCGCCTCGACGACGCCCCGAGCGATCGCCGACCCCTCGCGCTCGTTCGTGGAGCTGAACGACTCGTTGAGGAGGACGAGGTCACCGGGCTGGAGCCCATCGACGATGGCGCGCATCCGGGCGAGCTCCTCGTCGAGCTTGCCGCGCCGGAGCGTCTCGTCCTCCTCCCGACTGAAGTGACTGACGACCCGCCGGGCGAGGGCCGCCCGGTAGGCCCGGGCGGGAACCGGGAGCCCGGCCGCCATGAGGAGCTGGGCCAGCCCGAGGCTCCGGAGGAACGTCGACTTGCCGCCCTGGTTCGCACCCGTCACGACGAGGAGCCGGGCACCGTCGGCCGCGAGGTCGTTGGCCACGACCGGCTCACCGAGCCTGAGGAGGAGCGCCGCGTCGCCGAGCGCCTCGGCCCGCAGGGCGAGCGAACCGACCGGCAGCGGCTCCGGCAGACAGGTCGGCCCGAGGGAGGAGAGCCGGGCCTGGAGGTTCACGGCCCCGAGGTAGAAGGCAACCTCGTCGCGGAGGAGCCGGAAGAAGTCGAGGACGTGGTCGGCCGACGCCGCCACCGCCGCCGCGGCAAGGCTCACGCCGCGACCGGTCAACTCGGCGAGGGCCCGGAAGCCGCTCTCGTCTCGATCGGGGACCTCGTAGACGTACGTCGAACCGTCGGAGAGACCGAGCCGCTCCCGCCAGCCCGGCCGGCCGATCCGCCGCCGGAGGACGTAGTTCACCCCCCGGTTCCCGGCGCCGAGCTCGGCGGTGACGATGATTCCGTCGTCGAAGCGGAGTCGCCGGAGGTGACCCTCGACGGCCTCGAGGTACGGCTCGTCGAGCTCCCGGCAGAGCATCTCGAAGAGGGTCCGGAAGCCCTCGGAGGCGACGGCCGCGCGCCGTTCCTCGGCGAGCTGCCGCAGGCGGCGAAGGACGTCGACGAACTGGCCGATGACCTCGACCGACCGGCGGAGCACCGTCTCCGGGTGACGGCTCCAGAGGCCGCCGTAGACCCGCCGCTCCCGCTCGATCGCCTCGACGGCAAGGTCGTAGCACCGTCGCGGCGTCGTCGGGTCGGTGAGGCAGTCGGCGACGATCGCCTGCCGATACCGGACGACGGCCGGATCGTCGGTCCCGGCGAGGACGACCGCCCGAGCGACTTCCGAGATCCGGCGGTCGCCGTCGGCCATCGCCTCGAAGAGGAGCTCGAGCCCGAGATCGTCGACGAGCGCCTGCTCGAGGGGATCGAGCTCGCGGTCGAGCTCGGCATCGCGGTCGGGGTAGAGGAGCCTGGGCTTCATCGGTGCCCGTTCTCCCGATCGGCGAGGGCGGCCCGGATCTGCTCGTACGTGAGGCCGTGCTTCGCGGCGAGGGCAACCGCGTAGGCCCGACCGTCGGCCGGCCGGCGCTCGATCCGGTACGTCCGGATCGTGGGGTCGGCCGGGTCGACCCCGGCGACCATGCTGACGACGGCCGGCCCGAGGATGGCGAGCTCGTCGAGGAAGGTGACGCAGACGACGAGCATGTCCCGGCCGGCCATCGTCCGGAGCATGACCCGGTTCAAGAAGAGGGCGTCGGTCGCCGACGTCGAGCTGAAGCTCTCGTTCATGACGACGAGGCTCTCCGACGTCGCCGCCTCGAGGATCGCCCGGAAGCGCCGCAGGTCGCGCTCGAGCTTGCCCTCGAGGGTCGAGACGTCTTCGCGGCGCTCGAAGTGGGTCAGGATCCGATCGACGAGCGGGCAGCGAACCTCGCGACCGGGGACCGGGAGCCCGAGGGCGGCCAGATGGTGGAGCTGGCCGATCGCCCGGGCGAAGGTCGTCTTGCCGCCCTGGTTCGGACCCGAGACGACGACGATCCGCTCCGCTCCGGCGAGCTCGACGTCGTTCGTGACGATCCGCCCGCCGGCCGCGGCGAGCCCGTCGGCGAGGGCGAGGTCGAAAATCCCCCGCGCGCGCAGGGTTCGGTCGCCGGCGGCGACGACCGGATAGCAGAACGACAGGCCGCGGCCGCGGAGCCGCTCGACGTGCTCGAGGTAGGCGAGATAGAAGGCGACCTCCGCGTCGAAGCGTTCGACGACCGGGTCGACGAACGCGGCGTGGCGCTCGAGGACCGCCTCGACGTCGGCGAAGACCGCGGGGTGGAGCCGGACGACCCGGTCGAGGATCGCCGCCTCGACATGGTTCATCGTCGTGCTGCGGCCGACGTCGAAGCGGTACTCCTTCGTCGTCCCCTGCCGGAACTTCTCGAAGACGGCGAGGATCTCCGCGCCGTAGTCGGGCTCGCCGCGGTCGCGGGCGACGCGGATCCGGTTCCCGGAGATGTGGAGCCGGTAGCGGAGCTCGCCGAGGGCGGCGAGGACCCGCCCGACGTCGGCCTCGAGGGTGCGAAACCGCTCCGACGAGCGGTACTCCTCGATGAACGCCAGGATCCGACGGAACCCGGTCGACTGCGGCCGGCCGGCGGCGAGCCCCTCGGCAAGGCTCGCGACGGCCCGGCAATACGCGGCGGCGGCATCGAGGAACCAACGCGATCCCTCGTGCCGGTAGTAGGAATGGCGTGCCCGCCCGAGGCGGCGGCGGACGCCGTCCATCTCCGACCGGAATTCGCGGACGACGGCGGCGATCTCCGGCCGCTCGAGGTCGCGGCAGACCGCCTGGCGGTACTCGATCGCGGCGACCCGATCCAGGGGCCGTTCGAACGCCGCCCGCAGCTCGGCGGCGGCCGATTCGTCCTGCCGACCGGCGAGAACCGCGTCGAACACCTGATCGAGCCGGAGATCGACGAGGGCATCGGCGGCGAGGGTATCGAGGGGCGACGGCGGCCCCTCGGGAACGACGTCCCAGAGGACGCTCGGCACGGCCTCGCCGAGCGCGTCCCGGGAGGCGTCCCGGGCTCGACGGCCGCGGGGCTCGAGCGCGCCGCTCATCGCCGACCTCCGTTCGATCGCGCGGTCGACGCAGCAGGCGACCCGTCAGGCTCGGGCGCCACCCCGAGCGATCGGGAGCGGGACCGCCGGGCGGGTCCGAGGGCTGCCGCGGCGGCCCGCCGGACGACGACGGGGCCTCCCGCCGCGAGCTCCAGGAGCCGGCCCCGGACCCGCGGCACGTCGGCGAAGGCACCGAGGGCGCGCGCCGCCGCCGCCGCCCGGTACGGATCGCTCGAGCCCGTCGCCTCGAGGAGCGGCCCGATCGCCCGCCGAGCTCCCCTCGCTCCGAGGATCTCGGCGGCGAGGACGGCCGTCTCGGTGTCGGGATGGCGGAGCGCCCAGACGAGTCGGTCGTCGAACGCCTCCTCGGTCGCAAGGGCGGCCCCGCAGCGCTCGCAGAAGGACGCCTCGAACGGGTTGTGGGCGTAGCACGCCGGGCAGTAGCGGACGAGATCCGTCATCGCCGTTCACCTCCCGACGGCCGCCAGGACGGCGAGCCCGATGAGGTAGGGCCCGACGAGGACGACCAGGAGCGCGAGCCAGTCGCGGGCCCGCAACGGCGGTACGCCGGGGGCCGGACAGCCGCGGATCGTCCGGACGAGGGTCCGGGCGGCGATCGCCAGCCGTCGGGCGCGCTCGGCGTCCGAGAGAACGGCGGGATGGAGCGCGGAGCTCGGGGCCGAACGACCGCCGAACGAGCGCGACCGCGGCCGGCCCAGGGTCGGGCGACCCCGCCGCCGCGTCCGCGTCGGGCGGGCGGGAGCGGTTGGATCAGGGGAACCGTGCCGGACTTCGAGATCGACGACCATCGCTGACACCTCCTGCGCCACTCGTGCGCGTAGAGGCTGTCAGCGGACCACCCGCGGATCCCCGGGTCGGGACGCGACCCGGGCCGGCGAGCCTCATCGCCGATGCCGATATCGTAGCCGAGACGCAGGACCGTGCCCGATCCGACGAGGCGAAGGGTCGGGGCGCCTCCGATCTACGGGCCGACGATCGTGTTCGTCGTCGCCGCATTCGCCGCGTCGTAGACCGCCTGGGTATCCGCGTCGAACTTCGGCCCGTGCATGACGTTCTTCACCGAGCGGTACGTGTACGAGTTCACCGAGGTGAGCGTCCCCGTCCCGCTGGTCGGGTCAAAGCCGGTAAACCACGGACCGCCCGACGAGCCGCCCGTCATGTCGCAGGCGAGGGCATACGTGAGGTTGCCGTTGTAGGGATCGGAGCCGACCGGCCCGGCGCAGTAGACGAGGTCGCTCCCGTTGTACTTCCCGGCCGCCGGATACCCGAAGGCGTACGTCGTCGTCCCGTCGCCGACGGCCGAGAACCGGATCGGGAAGGCGCCGACCGTCGCGTCGAGCTGCCCGCCGTTCTTGCCGCCGGGTCCCACGACGGCGATCGCGTAGTCGTGGAGCGTCGCCTGGGTATTGAAGCTCCCGGCGGAGGCGAACCCGTTGTGGACGACGAGGGCCGTCGCCGTCCAGCAGCCGTACGTCGTCGCCGAGCAGGTGTACGTCGGGCTGCTGTCGAACTCGGGGATGAAGAGCCAGTTCGTCGCGAAGACCCGGTTCGTCTCGTCGTACGCGCAGTGGGCGGCCGTGAGGACGAGCGAGTAGCCGGTTCGGCCGTCGGTGACGACGGCACCCGAGCAGACGTAGGCGGTTCCGCGGAGCTCGAAGTAGACGCGCCCGGTGGCGTGGTAGGCGGTCGTGTCGGTCTTCGTCCACGAGGCGCCGGTCACCGTGCCGCTCCCGCCGCCCGGCTTGCCGCCCCCGCCGGGGCGCTTCGCCGGAGCGAACCCGTCACGGGTCCCGAGGACGACGTCGCGCGGCACGGCAGCCCGGAGCCGCTCGGGCGTCCAGCGGGCGATCGCGCGAAGGTGATCCGCCCAGCCCCGATCGACGGCCGCCGACGGGGCGGCGACGAGGGCGACGAGGAGGGCGGTCGCGAGGACGGTGGAGGCGGCGAGTCGCCGGGACATCGGTTCCGTCTCCCCGGAGCAAGATTGGACGGAACCTTCATACTGGATCGCCGGGGCGGCGTCAATGGCCGGCCCGTCGATCGGTGGCCGTCCGCACCGGAGCGAGGACCGCCGCCGCAATTCGCCGCGCCAATTCGAGCTACGGAGGGTTGTCGATGCGCCTCGAAGGGATGCGCGTCCTCGTCCTCGCCGCCGACGGGGTCGAGGACCTCGAATACTGGGTCACCGTCATGCGCCTCCGGGAGGAAGGCGCCGTCGTTCGGACGGCCGGGCTCGCTCCGGGCACGGTCCGGGGCAAGAACGGCCTCGCCGTCCCGGTCGAGCTGCCCGTGGCGGAGGTCCGCCCGGACGACGTCGATGCCCTCGTCGTCCCCGGCGGCTGGGCACCCGACAAGCTCCGCCGCTACCGCACCGTGACCGATCTCGTCGCGGCCGTCCACGCGGCCGGCAAGCCGATGGCGATCATCTGCCACGGCGGCCTCGTCGCGATCTCGGCCCGGATCGTCGCCGGGCGACGGGCGACCGGCTCGCTCGGGATCAAGGACGACCTGGAGAACGCCGGCGCCACCTGGGTCGACGAGCCCGCCGTCCGGGACGGGACGCTCGTCTGGGGCCGGGTCGTCGACGACATCCCGGCCTTCCTCCGCGAGGCCGTCGCCTGCTTCGCCGAGCACCACGCGGCGGTCCGCACCGCCGGCTGACGAACCCGCCGGCGGGTCACGCCGCTCAGCCGGTGCCCGCGACGGCGCCTCCGTTCGCGTCCGCAGGGCCCGCCGCCTCCGCCGCCTGGTACGCCTCGAGGAGGAGCTGCGAGACGTGGCGGACCCGCTGCCGCCGGCCGGAGCGCCGCAGCCCCATCTCGATCTGGCCGAGGCAGCCCGGGTTCGCGGTCACGACGACCTCGGCCTCGGTGGCGGCGACGTTGGCGACCTTCGTGGAGAGGAGGGCGAGCGATTCGTCCCAGCGCCGGAACGTGTAGACCCCGGCCGACCCGCAGCACACGTCGGCGCCGGCCATCTCCCGCAGCTCCAATCCGGGGATCGACCGGAGGAGGGCCCGCGGCGCGGCCGTGATCCGCTGGGCGTGGGCGAGGTGGCACGGCTCGTGGTACGTCACGACCCGCTCGACCCGACCGAGGGGCGGCCCGGCGGGCAGGAGCTCGAGGGCGAGCTCGGTGAAGTCGCGGGTCTTCGCGGCGATCGCCCGGGCCCGGTCGGCCCAGGCCGGATCGTCGGCGAGGAGGTCGCCGTACTCCTTGAGCATCCCCGAGCAGGCGGCGCAGTCGGCGAAGACGACGTCGGCGCCGGTCGCTTCGAGGGCGGCGACGTTTCGGCGGGCGAAGTCCCGGGCGATCTCCACCTCCCCGAGGTCGGTCTGCGGCGCCCCGCAACAGACGAGGTCCGCCGGGGTCACGACCTCGACCCCGTTCCGCCGGAGGACCTCGACGGCGGCCTCGGCGGCGTCGGCGAAGACGGCGTTCATGAAGCAGCCGAGGAAGTAGGCGGCTCGGAGCCGACGCGGCCCGTGGGCCTCGAGATGGGTTCCGGCGTCGGGGTAGCGCCACCGCCACGGCCGATCCGGGAGCTCCGGGAGCCAGGCCTCGAGGCGGCCGAGGGGTCCGAGGAGCCGCATGATCCCGCTCGCCCGGAGGAGGCGCTGGAGGCCGGTCCGCTGGTAGCCCCAGCGCAGGAGCGTGAGCGGCCACTCCATCCGCCGCGGGCGCCCGAAGACGATCCGTTGGAGGAGACGCCGCCCGGCGCGGACGACGGCCGACTCCCGCCGGTCGGGGTTGTCGGGTCGCTGGGCGGCCGCCCGACCCTCGAGGACGATCGTCCCGATGGGCACCCCGACCGGGCAGACCGGCTCGCAGGCCCGACAGTCGAGGCAGTCGTACATCTGGCGGAGGAAGGCGTCGTCGAGGGCGAGCGAGCCGCCCGCTGCGGCCCGGACGAGCTGGACGCGACCCCGGGGCGACTCGCGCTCGAGGAGCGTCGCCTCGTACGTCGGGCAGGCGGCGAGGCAGGCCCCGCAGCGGATGCAGGCGTCCGCGCCGGCGAGGTGATCGAAGAGCTCGGCGAGGGGGCCCCGCGGTCGGTCGAGCCCGGCGAGCGGGTCGGCGGGCGGCGGAGGGGCGATCACGATCGGGGGTCCAGCACGGGACCGGGGGTCGTCTCACCCCGGCCGGGGCCGGGGCGCTCGGAGCCGGCCGCCTCGGATCCGGGCTCCGACCCGTCCAGCGCACCACCGGACGGTGCGGCCTCGAAGGGCGAGCGGCGCCGCCCCGACTCCTTCGGCGGCGGTTCCGGCGGCCGGACGAGACCCGTCCCGTCGGGCAGGACCTTGCCCGGGTTCAGGATCCCGCCGGGATCCAGAAGCCCCTTGAGGGCCCGCATGAGCTCGAGGGCCGCCGGATCGACGGCGAGCGGGAGGAACTCCTTCTTGAGCGCCCCGATCCCGTGTTCGCCGGAGAGGACGCCCCCCAGGTCGAGGGCGGCGAGGAAGATGTCGCTGGCGGCGGCGAGCATGCGCTCCCGCTCGTCAGGGTCGGCGGCGTCGAAGAGGATGTTCGGGTGGAGGTTCCCGTCGCTGATGTGGCCGAAGGTCGCGATCGGGAGCCGGCGGCGCTCGGCGATCTCGCGAATCCGGCGGACCATCTCGACGATCGCCCCCCGCGGCACCGCAACGTCCTCGCCGAGCTTGTTCGGCCGGAGGCGGGCGAGGGCCGGCGAGACCGCGCGTCGGGCCAGCCACAGCTCGTCGGCCTCCGCCTCGTCAGCGGCGACCCGGACGAGGACCGCCCCGTTGCTCCGGGCGACGGCGGCGACGGCCTCGACCTCGGCCGCCGTCGAGGCCTCGCTGCCGTCGTGCCGGAAGAGGAGGACGGCCTCGAGGTCGGCGGGCAGCTCGAGAGGCCGGTACGCCTCGACGGCGTCGAGGCAGACCCGGTCGACGAGCTCGATCGCCGCCGGGAGGATCCCGGCCCCCAGGACGCGGGTCACGAGGGCCGCCGCCGCCTCGAGGGAGGCGAAGCCGGCCAGGAGCGTCCGTTCCCGGGCTGGTCGCGGCAGGAGCTTGAGGACCGCCCGGGTGATGATCCCGAGGGTCCCCTCGCTGCCGACGAAGAGGTGGTGGAGCGGGTAGCCGGAGCTGTTCTTCATCGCCCGCGAACCGAGCCGCAGGATCCGGCCGTCGGCGAGGACGACCTCGAGGGCGAGGACGTAGTCGCGGGTCACCCCGTACTTGAGGCCGCTCGGCCCGCCGGCGTTGCAGGCGAGGTTGCCGCCGATCGTAGAGACGGCGAGGGAGGCGGGATCGGGCGGGTAGAAGAGCCCGAGGCGAGCGGCGGCGGCCCCCAGATCGGCGGTCACGACGCCGGCCTCGACGGTCGCGGTCATGGTCACCGGATCGATCTCGAGGATCCGGTTCATCGCCGCCAGATCGAGGACGAGCTCTGCGCCCGAGGCCGGGACCGGTCCGCCGGTCAGGCTCGTCCCCGAGCCCCGGGCGACGATCGGGATCTTCCGCTCGGCGCAGACCCGGACGACTGCCGCCACCTCCTCGGTCGACCGGGCGAGGGCGACGGCAGCCGGACGACGCTCGAGGAACGTCCCGTCGTAGGCGTACGTCGCCAGGTCGACCGGGGCCGTCAGGAGCCGCTCGCCGACGATGTCGCGCAGCGCCGCGACGGCGTCCGGCGGGAGCCCGCCTGCCGACGCGGCCGTCACCGCGTCCGCTCCGGCGGATCGGCCCGGCCGGGTCCCGCGTCGGACGCCGCGGCCGCCGTCCCGGTCGTCGCGGCCGGCGTCGAGGCCGGACCGTGATGGTGGTGGTGCTCGTGGGAGGCCACCGGCCGCTGCGGCGGCGGAGCAAGCTCCGGATGGCGTCGCTCGAGCTCGAGGCGCCGGTCGACGATCCGCTGCCAGCGGGCGATCGTCTCGCGATCGCCGCGCCCCACCGCCTCCCAGCTCGTCGGCCAGGTCGATCGGTCGGGCCCGAGATCGGCGTGCCCGAGCCGCGCAAAGGGGCTCGGCACCCGCCGGGCGTCCCTCGCCCCGCAGACGGCACACTCGACCGGGCCCGCCGCCGCGGAGAGCGGCTCGAAGCGCTCGAACCGCGCCCCGCAGCGGCAGCGGTACTCGTAGACTGGCATCGCCTCACCAGTTCGTCATCGAGGCCTGGAAGATCGCCGCGAGCGCCGCACCGTCGACGTCCCGGGGCGCCACGGCGAGGAGCCGTTGCTGCTTGAGCGCCCCGTCGACGAGCCCCTCGATGTCCGCCGGCCCGTACCCGATCGCCGCCAGGCCGTTCGGGATCCCGACGTCCCGGCAGAGCGAGACGATGGCCTCGGGGAGGGCATCCACCCCGAGGTTCGGGTCGCCGCCGAGGAGGCGGGCCGCCTCTCGGTGCCGCTCGGGCTGCGCCGGGTAGGTGAACCGGAACGCCGCCGGGGCGGTGAGGACGACCGAGAGCCCGTGGGGCACCATCGGCTCCTCCTGCGGGTAGTCGGCCGGGCGATAGTCGCGAACCATCCCGGCGATCGGATAGGCGCAGGCGTGGGGGATGTGGACCCCGGCGTTGCCGAAGCCGATCCCCGCGTACATCGCGGCCCGCATCATGCCCTCCCGTGCCTCGAGGTCGTACGGGGCGTGGACCGCCCGGCGGAAGTATCGGCCGAGGAGCTCGAGGGCGTGGGCCGACCACAGGTCGCTGATCGGGTTCGCCCCGTTGTAGGCGACCCGCTTGTCCGGGGACGGATACCGCGGCCGGGCGTCGTAGGGGCGGGCCGTGAACGACTCGAGAGCGTGGCAGAGGACGTCCATCCCCGCCGAGGCTGTGACGTTCGGCGGGAGGCTCACGGTGTTGAGGGGGTCGACGACCGCCATCGTCGGCCGGAGCCGGGCGTGACTGATCCCGGTCTTGACCTTGAGATGGAGGACGTCGAGGACGCAGACGGCGGTGCTCTCGCTCCCGGTTCCGGCCGTCGTCGGCACGGCGACGAGCGGCCGCAGCGGGTTCTTCGGGGCGAGGGCCCGGCCGATCGGAGCGTTCAGATAGTCGAGCACCTCCCCCTCGTTCGTGGCGAAGAGGTTCATCGCCTTCGCGGTGTCGATGCTCGAGCCGCCGCCGACGGCCACGAAGCCGTCGAAGTTGCGGGCCCGGGCCCAGGCCGCGGCCTCGTTGATCGAGGCGTCGGTCGGCTCGACGTGGACGCCGTCGAAGACCTCGGCCTCGATGTCGGCCGCGGCGATCAGGTCGGCGACCCGTCCCGGCAGCCCGGTCGCTGCAACACCGGGGTCGGTGACGATGGCCGCCCGGTGGACTCCGAGCGCCGCCAGGTCGTGGCCGATCTCGTTCGTGGCCCCGAGCCCAAACTTGATCGGCGGGGCCGCCCAGGTGAAGACCGTCTCGTTGGGGTGCGTGAACTCCGGCATCGAGCTGCTCCCGATCAGTCGTAGTAGGCGTCGGGGGCCCGACGGAGTTCGTGGATCTGCTGGGCGTCGTGGCCGAAGACGACCGTCGCGTTCGTCTGCTCGGCGATCGAACGGATCTTCTCGACGCTCCGGAGCCAGGCCTGGCTGTCCCAGACGATGGCCGCCCCGACCGGTGGCGGCCCGTAGGAGTCGCGCATGTAGATGGCGTCCGAGGTGAAGATCATCGTCCCGCTGTTCTTGAGGTCGACGCGGAGCGACATCGTGCCCCAGGTGTGGCCGGGGGTGAAGAGGACGCTGACGCCGTCGGCGATCTCGGTGTCGCCTTCGATCGTCTCGAGCGGCACGCCCTCGTAGTCACCCTTGATGTGGGCGCCCTTGAAGGGACCCTCGAAGCCCAGCGCCCCTTCCTTCTCGGCGGCCTGGACGAGGATCCGGGCCCCGGTGGAACGGAAGAGCTGGAGATTGCCGGCGTGGTCGAAGTGGAGGTGGCTGAGGACAACGGTCGTGATGTCCTCGGGCCGCAGACCGTGCTGGGCGAGCCTGGCGTCGAAGTACTGCTCCTCGGTCAGGCGGTCGTAGGGGAAGAAGTCGTGGAGGCCGGTCGGTGCCCAGTGGGTCTCCCAGTTCCGCGGCGCCCCGGTGTCCCAGAGGATGAGGCCGTCCGGGTGTTCGACCAGGACGGTATGGATCGGACAGTCGACCCACTCGACCGTCTGATTCATGTGGTAGCGGTCGGTGATGTTGCGACCGGGCTTCAAGAGGAGCCAGGTCAGGTCGCAACCCATCGCCCCGTGATGGAGGACGTGGAGCTTCGTCGGTGGCATCGGTCACCTCCTCATGACGGTGCCGGCCGTGGCCCCGACCGGCCACGGCCGGCGGCTGCGATCCTCGCGGCCGCCCCTGCGGCGACCGCGCGTGCGCCCAAGGGTGATGGGGCCGCCGCGGCCCGATGGACGGATCCGCTCACCCCTCTCCGACCCGGACGAGGGGCTCGCCGAGCGGCAGCACCGCCCGGCCGTACATCTCGTTGAGGACGAGCGCCGCCGACAGATACCAGGCGAGCAGCGCATCGACGACGCCCGCCCACGCCCCGTACGAAATCGGCACGATCCCGAACTCCGCCAGGTCGAAGAGGACGAGGGTCACGATGAGGACGCTGAAGACGAGCCACGCCGTCCGGTTCGCCGCGAAGGAGGCGACCCAGAGGTAGCCGCTGAACACCGTCCAGGCCACGAAGTAGAGCCCCAGGGCCGGCCCGGCGGCGTCGCCGAAGCTCAGCGTCCCCGTCGACTGGAGCAGAACGAGCAGGGCCGTCGACATCCAGAACGCCCCGAAGGACCCGAAGACGATCCCGGTGAACGAGCTTCCGATCCGGTACTCGTGGAGCCCCACGAGGATCTGGACGAAGCCGTAGAAGAAGCCGCTCGCGAGAAAGACCGGGAACGTCGCCGCGGGGGCGACCCCGGTCAAGGTGATCGACACAAGGAACAGGTTCAGGGCGAATGCCGCGAGTCCGAGCGCGAGTGCACTCGCCGGACGGGGCGTCTCCATCGATCGCTCCTCCTCCAAACTCCTTCGCCGCCCGACCCTTTCCGGCTCCTCGCCGGCACCCTCCGGGCGGTGCGCATGTAGCATGCTACAGGTTACATGCGCATGTCAAGATGGTTGCCGATCGGTCGGCGGCCGGACCGCGCCGCCGGGTACGATGCAGCCGTGCAGCCGCCCGCTCCGGACCCTCGCCGCGCCTCGGGCCGCTCCCGCCGGCCTGCCGCACCCGGCCCCGGCCGGCGACTCCTCGCCCCCCTCGACGAGCGCCGGAGCCGGGCCCGGGAGCTGGTCGACGTCCTCCGGACCGCCATCATCCGCGGCGAGCTCGTCCCCGGCAGCATCCACTCCGTCGCCTCCCTCGCCGCGGCCCTCGGCGTCTCCCGGACACCCGTCCGCGAGGCGCTCATCGAGCTCGCCTCGCGCGGCATGGTCCGCTTCGAGCGGAACCGCGGCGTCCGGATCCTCCAGAACTCGGTCCACGACATCGAGGAGGTCTTCGACCTCCGGCTCCTCCTCGAGGTCCCGGCCGTGCGACGGGCAGTGGAGCGCGTGGATCGCCGAGCCCTCCGTTCTCTCGAGGCGGAGTACAACGGGATGGTTCGGGCGGCGGCCGCCGACGATGAGCAGGCGCTCTGGCTCCACGATCGCGGCTTCCACCACCGGCTCCTCTCGCTCTCGGGGAACCGCCGCCTCGCCGACTACGTCGACAGCCTCCGAGACATGGTCCTCCTCCGGGGCGCGACGACCGCCGGCCGAAGCCGGTCGCTCGAGGCGATCGCCCTCGAGCACAAGGCGATCCTCGATGCGGTCAGGGCCGGCGATCCCGACGCCGCGGCGGCGGCGATGGAGCAACACCTGCGGACGACGGCCGAGCTCCTCGTCGCCCAGGAATCCGGCGCCGTCGACTCCGAGGCCGACGGCTGAGCTGGAGGTCGCAGCCTCGACCCCCGGCCCTGGAGCCGGGAACCCCCGCTGCCCGCGCGAGCCGCTCTGGCCGGCCGCTAGCGGCTCAGGATCGTGATGTCGGCCGCCGGACCGAGCTGCCGGGCCCCGCTCGGCGCCGGCGAGGCGTTCGGGCCGCCCTGACCGAAGCCGCCCGGTCCGGAGAGCTGGACGAGCACGGAGCTCCCCGTCGCCAGGTCGGCGGTGCTCGCCGGTGTCTGGCGGTGGACGGCGGTGTCGGAACCCAGCTCCACCTCGACGGTCGCGCCCGAGGCGAGCTGGAGGGTCAGCCGACCGTCGGCCACGGCGGTCACCGTCCCCTCGAGGACGAGCGATCGGAGACCACCTCCGAACCCGAACGGGGCGCCGCTCGCGTTCGGCGCGCCACCGTTCGCTCCGCCGCCGAAGCCGCGGCCGGCGCCGCCGAACCCTCCGAACCCGGCCGCCCGACTCGCCTGCGGCGCCGTGAACCGGCCCGCCGCGAAGGCGAGGCCGCCGACGGCGACGCAGAGGGCGACGACGAGGGCGACGGACCCGGGTCCACGTCCCCGCGACCGAACCGCCGACGACGACGGCGGCGCTGTCCAGCCCTGGGTGTCGGGTTCCGCTCCGGTTCGCTGGTCGTTCACCTGCTACCTCCTGGCGTAGGATCAGCGGCCCGAGCGAGGCCCGGGCCGCTCATTCGTATCGAAGGGCCACGATCGGGTCGAGGCGGGCTGCCTGGCGGGCCGGCCAGACCCCGAAGACGACGCCGACGAGGACGCTGAAGCCGAGGGCGACGACGACGGTCCAGGGGCTCACGACGATCCCCCAGCCGGCCGCCGTCCCGATGGCGGCTGAG
Organism: Chloroflexota bacterium; assembly: GCA_042408925.1. Classification (GTDB taxonomy): domain Bacteria; phylum Chloroflexota; class Limnocylindria; order Limnocylindrales; family CSP1-4; genus BPIH01. Next base: position 49,087 of record JBHOQO010000096.1, read on the forward strand.
ACGGCGACCCCGATGACGGTCCCGACAAGCCCGCCGAGGACCGACAGCGTCAGGGCCTCGACGAGGAACTGGACGAGGATGTCGCCCTCGCGGGCGCCGATCGCCTTCCGGATCCCGATCTCCCGGGTCCGTTCGCGGACCGAGACGAGCATGATGTTCATGATCCCGATCCCGCCGACGACGAGCGAGATCGAGGCGATCCCGGCGAGGAGGAGCGAGAGCGTCGTCGAGACGTCCGAGACCGTGCTCAGGAGCTGGGCCTGGTCCTGGATCGTGAAGTCGTCGCTCGCAGCGGCGTCGAGGCCGTGGCGTTGGCGGAGGAGGGCCGTGATCTCGGCCTTGGCGGCGTCCATGGCGCCGAGGGAGGCGACGCTCACCGCGATGGTCCGGACCCGATCCGTCGAGCTGAAGGCGTGACGGAGCGTGGTGATCGGGATGACCACCTGGTCGTCCTGGCTGATCGGCCCGGTCGAGCCCTTCGGCTGCAGGATCCCGACGACCTCGAAGGGAAGCCCGCCGATCGTGATCGTCCGCCCGATCGCCTCCGGGCCGAGGCCGAGGTCGTCGGCCGTCGTCGCGCCGAGGACGGCGACCCGCAGCCCGTTCTCGACCGCCAGCCCGCTGATGAACGAACCCTGCCAGATCCGGAAGGCCCGCACCGTCAGGTAGTCGGGGGTCGTCCCGACGATCTGGGTCGTCGTGTTCTGGGCCCCGGCGACGACGAGCTGCTGGGTCGTGATTTCGGGCGCAACGCCAGCGATGTCGTTGACGGCCGCGACCGCCTCGGCGTCGGCGAGCGTGAGCGTCTGGGCCGACCCCGCCGCGCCCCGCGTGAAGCCGGTCAGCGTCCCGCCCGGACTGATGGTCAGGAGGTTCGTGCCGAGCCCCTGGAGGCGGGCCGTGATCCCGCTCGTCGCGCCCTGGCCGACACCGACGAGGGCCACGACGGCGGCGACCCCGATGACGACGCCGAGGGCGGTCAGGACGGTCCGCAGTCGGGCTGCGGCAAGCCGCTGGAGGGCGAGCCGCACGAGCTCGAGGGCGATCATGCGACGAGCCGCCCGTCCCGGAGGTGGACCTGGCGCTCGGCCACGGCCGCAACCTCCGGATCGTGGGTGATGAGGACGATCGTCCGACCGGCCTCGTGGAGGGCGCGGAAGATGGCGAGGACCTCGGCGCCCTGCTCGGTCGCCAGGTTCCCGGTCGGCTCGTCGGCGAGGATGACCTCGGGCTCGGTCACGAGGGCCCGAGCGATGGCGACCCGCTGCTGCTCCCCACCCGACAACTCGGCCGGCGTGTGGTGGACCCGCGCCCCGAGGCCGAGGCGTTCGAGGGCCGCCCGGGCCCGCTCGAGTCTCGCCCGCCGGGCGACGCCCTGGTACAAGAGCGGCATCGCGACGTTCTCGACGGCCGAGGTCCGGGGCAGGAGGTTGTAAGCCTGGAAGACGAAGCCGATCGAGCGGCCCCGGAGCCGGGCCAGCGCGTCGCCGTCGAGACCCGCGACGTCGACGCCGCCGAGGCGGTAGCGCCCGCTCGTCGGCCGATCGAGGCAGCCGATGATGTGCATGAGCGTCGACTTCCCCGAACCCGAGGGACCCACGATGGCGACGAACTCGCCGGCGGCGACCTGGAGGCTGACGTCGGCGAGGGCGACGACCTGGACCCGGCCCGTCGAATAGACGCGACCGACCCGCTCGAGGTCGATGAGGGGCGGAGCCATCGGACGCCTCCCTCAGCGGTTCGGGACGCCGAACCGCCCGCCCCCGAAGCCGCCGCCGGGAAGGCCCAGCCCGAAGCCGCCGTTCGTCGTCGTCGACTGGCGGGTCGAGGCCGTCCCCGTCACGACCGTCTCTCCTTCGGCGACGCCGCTCTTGATCTCGACGTACTGGTCGCCGACGAGGCCGACCTCGACCGGTCGAACGGCGACCTGACCGGTCTGGTCGACGACCCGGACGGTGTAGGTACCGGCCGTCCCCTCGAGGGCCGTGACCGGGACGGCGAGGACGTTGTCGGCGCGGCCCGTCTCGACCGAGACCGTCGCCGACATCCCGCTCGCCAGCCCGGTCGGCGGGTCGTCGAGGGCGACCGTGACCGGGTACGTCACGACGCTCGAGGTGCCGCTCGAGGCTGCGACCGGGGCGATCGCCGTCACCTTGCCGGTCGCGGTCGTGCCGAGGGCGGTGATCGTCACCGAGGCCGCCTGGCCGACGGCGACGGCGCCCAGGTCCGCCTCGGCGACCTCGGCCGAGACCTCGAGGGGCCCGGCCTCGATGACGATGGCGTCGCCGTTCGGGGCCAGGACGCCGGCGGCGATGTTCACGGCGGTCACGAGCCCGTCGGCGGGTGCCTTCAGGGTTGCGGCGTCGATCTGGGCGATGATCGACGACCGGTTCCGTTCCACTTGCTGGAGCTGGGCCACGGCGTTGTAGTAGCTGATGTTCGCCTGGCGCTTCGCGTCGGTCGTCGTCGCCGCATCGAGGGTCGCCTTGGCGCTCGCGACCTGGTTCCGGGCGGCGAGGAGATTCGCATCCGCGATCGACTTCTGGGCCTGGAGGTCGCTCGTATCGGCCTTGGCGAGGACGTCGCCCGCATGGACGCGGTCGCCGACCGTCACGTCGACCTCGGTCACGAGCCACGTGCTCGACCCGCTCGCGGCCGCGCTCGCGGTCCCGGCGATGAGCCGCGGTTGGCTGCCGAAGGCGAGGGCGTACGTCGCCGTCGGGACGACCTGCCCGGTCGCAGCGACGGCCCGGACGACGTTCCGGCGCGTCACCGTCGCCGTCACGTAGTCGACGGTCGGCGAGGCACCGAAGCTGGGCCCGACGACCGCGACGGCGACGGCGCCGACCCCGACGACGATGAGGAGCACGACGAGGAGCGAGGTCAGTCGGCGCATCGGTCGCTCGACCTCGTGTCGGGCACGCAACGGGGCGAACCTCGGGGAGCGCGACGCATGCGAGAACCTCCGTTCGGCGTGATCGGGTTGCTCATCGATGGTCGGGCCGCTCGATGAGACGGTCATGAGAGGACCCGCCCTGTCCGACCCGTGGTGATCCGGCACGACTCTCACGATCCTGTCAGGGTCCGGCGCTAGACGTTGGCGGCATGAACGAACCGCGCCAGCATCAACCCCGGCCCGTCGGCCCTCCCGTCCCCGAGTCGAGCGGATCCTCGGGTCCGAGGCGTCCGGCCGGCTCGCCGCCGCGTCCGCGAACGCCGGCCGCGACGGCTCCCGATCCACGGCCGCTCGCGAAGCGGCGCCAGGTCCAGGCAGCCGGGCTCAGCCTCGCCGCCTTCGGCGCCCTCGCCGTCCTCGTGGCCGGCCACCCCGTCGGCAGGGCACTCGCGACGAGCCCAACGGACGGGAACGCCACCGTCGACCGCTCCGGGAGCGCTCCCCTTGGTCCGAGCGATCCCGGCCTCCAGATCCCGTCCGTCGACGGCGGCACGGGTAGCCTCGGGGGCTCCGGGAGCTTCGGGGTGACGCCGCGGCTCCGAATCGGGAGCGGGACGCCACACCTGCGGTCCGGTGGCTCCTGAGATCGCCGCCGTCGACTGGCGGCGGGCCGTCTTTCCGGCGATGGGAACGACGGTCACGGTCCTCGTCCCCCCGGCATGGTCGGCGATGACGTCGGTCGTCGCCGACGTCTTTGCCGAGTGGGAGGCTCGCCTCAGCCGGTTCCGGCCGGCGAGCGAACTCTCGCGCTTGAACCGGACCGGGCGTCGACGGGGCGCCAGCCCGCTCCTCTTCGACGCCCTCGAGACGGCGGTCGCTGCCGCCGTCGCCACCGACGGCCTTTTCGATCCGACGCTCCTCGACCGCCTCGAGGCCCTCGGATACGACCGGACCTTCGAGACGGTCGTCGCCCGGGCGTCCGGCTCCGGCGGCGACGGACCCGCCCGAGCGGGTCGAGCAGGAGCGTCGTCGACGTCGGCGTCCAACCGGCCAGACCGCAGTCCTCGGGGCGCTCCAGCGGGTCCCGCCTGGCGGGCGATCCGGCTCGATCCGCGCTCGCGGACGATCGAGCTCCCGCCGGGGACCCGGATCGACCTCGGCGGCATCGCGAAGGGGATGGCCGTCGACGCTGCCCTCGCCCTGCTCCGTGCCGTCGGGCTCCCGGCCGCGGCCGTCGAGGCCGGGGGCGACCTCGCTGTCTTCGGGTCGGCGCCCGACGGCGGGTCCTGGCGGATCGAGGTCGAGCGGCCGCCGACGGCCGGCTCCCCGCCGGCGGGCCGCCTCGTGCTCGAGCTCGACGGCGGCGCCCTCGCGACGTCGAGTGTCGGACGGCGCCGCTGGCAGGTCGACGGGCGTTGGCACCACCACCTCCTCGATCCCCGGTCCGGCGAGCCGGCAGCGACCGGGGTCTGGTCGGCGACGGCGACGGCCCCGACGTGCACGGAGGCGGAGGTGGCGGCGAAGGTCGCCCTTCTCCTCGGCGTCGACGCCGGGGCGGTCTTCCTCCGCTCCCGCGGCTACAGCGGCCTCTTCATCGTCGATGACGGAACCGTCGCCTTCGTCGGCCCCGATCAGCCGCCGACCGCCGTCGAGCCGCCCGCTGCCGACCTCCCCATCCCCCACCCGACGGCGGGGACGAACGTGCGGCCGGGCCTCGAAGCGGCCGGAGGCGAGGCGTGACCGAGAGCCAGCTGACGTGGATCGTCGCCCGGACCGCCGGGCTCCTCGCCTATCTCCTGACGACGGCCTCCGTGGTCCTCGGCCTCGTCCTCCACCATCGCTGGCGATCGGCGACGTGGCCGCGCTTCGTGACGAACGAGCTCCACCGGACCGTCAGCCTCCTCGCCCTCCTCGCCCTGGCAGGGCACGGGCTCGCCCTCCTCCTCGACCCGTACCTGGCACCGACGGTCTCGGAGATCCTCGTCCCGCTCACGATCAGCTACCGGCCGCTCTGGGTGGCGGCGGGGATCGTCGCCGGATACCTCCTCGTCGGTCTCTGGCTGAGCCAGTATGTGCGCCCCTGGATCGGGTACCGGGCCTGGGCGCGCCTCCACCTCCTGACCTACGCCGCCTGGATCCTCGCCCTCGTCCACGGTCTCGCCGCCGGGAGCGACACCTCCACCGTCTGGGCCCTCCTCCTCTACGGCGGCTCGGTCTCCCTCGTCGGCGGCCTCGTCGTGGCCCGGATCCTCGACACCGAGCCGGAGGTGGCCCGCCTCCTCGGCCTCGCCGCCGCCGGCCTCCTCTTCGCCGTCGTCGCCGTCTGGGCCATCGACGGGCCGCTCGCACCGGACTGGTCGGCCCGCGCCGGGTCGTCACCGGCCCGCGGCCGGGCCGCGGTCGCGACCGCCGGAGGCAGCGGTTCGGCGGCGGCGCTCGCGAGCCCCGCACCGAGCTCCGCACCGAGCTCCGACCTGACCTTCACGGCCAGTTTCCTCGGTGCCGTCGGCGTCCAGCGCGTCGCGGGCGGCCGGGCGCTCGTCGTCCAGGGTCGCTTCGCGGATCCGACAGCCGGCAGCCTGGCAATCCTCATCGGCTCGACCCAAAGCCCGGCCGACGCCTCGCAGCTCGTCCTCCGGGTCGACGGACAGCCTGCCTGCACCGGCGTCGTCACCACCCTCGACGAGGCGACCATCGCCGGCCGCTGCCGGACCGGCGACGGGAGCAGCCTCGACGTCCGACTCCTCGTCAGCGGCTTCGACGGCGAGCGGATCACCGGCACCCTCGTCGTCGGCCCGACGGGCTCCGGCGACGGCCGGACGACGGGGCCGACCGACGGCGGCGGGGCCGCCACCGGCTAGCCGCCGGGCGCCCTACCCCGATGGGGCTCAGCTCATGGCTCCGGACCCGGCGCCCGGGGCGAGCTCGCGGGCGAGGAGCGCCGCCAGCTCGCGGGCGTTCGTAGCGCCGTAGTTCGCGTAGCAGTTGTTCATGAGCAGGTGGGTCGCCCGGACCCGGCGGGCGATCTCACGGACCCGGGGAACCCACTCCTCCAGCTCGCTGCGGCTGTAGAGGTAGCGGAACCGCTCGACCGGAGCCACGCCGGTCGCTTCCCACATGGCCCGCCGGCGACCGTGGAAGCGGACGACGGCGAGGTCCGGGCTCGTCGTCGCCACGACCGGCGGGACGCTGCTTCGAAAGCCCTGGGGCTCGTCGACGAGGACGAGCGCCGCGCCGATCTCCTCGAGGAAGCGGAGCGTCCGCTCGACGTTCTTCTCGTTGAGCCAGCTCGCGTTTCGGAACTCGACCCCGACCGGAAGCCCGGCGAGCCGCTCTCGGGCCTCGCGGATCGCCGCCCGGGCCTCCGACGAGCTGTAGACCCAGCGCGGGTACTGGAGGAAGACGGCACCGAGCTGGCCGGCCTCGACGAGGGGGGCGATCCCCTCGCGGAAGAGCACCCAGAGCGCGTCGAGGAGCTCGGCCGGCAGATCCTTGCCGTAGATCCGGGACCGCTCGGCCAGCTCGGCCGGGAGTTCGGCCCGGACGGCCCTCGGGAGGCGGCGGACCTCGCTCGGCTGGCCGGTGAAGAGGGCGAAGGCCTTGACGTCGAAGACGAAGTCGGGCGGGGTGCGTTCGACCCAGAGGGCTGCCGTCCGGGGCGAGGGAAGCGCGTAGTACGTCGCGTCGACCTCGACGACCGGGAAGCGGGAGGCGTAGTAGGCGAGGCGTTCCTCGGCCGTGTCGGCGTCGGGCGGGTAGAAGACGCCGGGAGCGACCATCGTCGGATCGGTCCAGGACGCCGTCCCGACCCGGACCTCGCCGCCGTCCGGGACGACGATCGGCTCCGCGGCCACCTCCTCAACGGCGGCCGCCCGCGCGGCCGCAACCTCCGGCCCCGGGTCGTGCTCGGGATCGAGATCGGGTGCCGGGGCGTGGACGAGGGGCGGCGGGACGGTTCGAACCGGGGCCCGCGGTCGAGGCGTCGGTCGTTCCGGCGGCATCGCCCGATTGTCGCCGATCCCGCCCCGTTCGGCCCCGGTCCGGGCGCTAGGAGCCTCGGAGGGCGACGAGGAGCGTCCGGAGGCCCGGGCGCTGGCCGTACATGAGGATCCCCGCCGAGTAGAGGCGGGCGGCGAACCAGATCGCCACCGGGATCGAGAGGGCGAGGAGGACGACGGCGAGGACGACCTCGGGCGGACTGATCGTCCCGAAGGCGAGCCGCGACGGGACGAAGTACGGGCTGAGGAACGGGACCTGGGTCAGGACGACGATGAGCGGCGAACGGAGGTCGACGACGCCCGACGCCGCCCAGACCGAGACGATGTAGCCGACCGTCGAGACGAGCGAGAGCGGGGCGACGACCGCGTTCACGTCCTCCTGGCGGCTCACGAGCGAGGCGGCCGCGGCGTAGAGGACGGCGTAGAGCCCGAAGGCAAGGACGAACATGACCCCGAAGGCGAGGAGGATCGCAGGGCTCAGCCAGGAGGGGAGGTTTGCCGCCCCGCCGGTCCCGAGGACGAGGGCCGCGATCTGGTCCTGGAACACGAGGATGAGCGTGGCGGGGGCGACGGTCACGACGTACTGGAGGAGGCCGAGGCCGCCGACCCCGATGACCTTGCCGGCGAGGAGCTGGAAGGGGGTCGCCGCTCCGAGGATGACCTCGAGGACCCGGCTCGTCTTCTCCTCGACGACGCTCATCGCGACCCACTGGCCGTAGAGGACGATGGCGAGGAGGATGAAGACCGCGAGGGCGGTCCCGGCGAGGGAGGCGCCGAGCATCGCCTCGGCGGTGTCAGTCTCCGACGACGGGGCGGTCCAGCCCGCTTCGCTGCTCCAGCGCCGGACCTCGAAGCTCGGCGGCGCGAACAGTCCGGCCGCCTGGGTGGGCGAGAGGCCGAGGCGCTCGAGGCGGTCCCCGATGGCGATCGCCGCGGCCGCCTGCTGGAGGAGCTGCGGGAGGCGGCTCGTCGGGAGGCCCTTCGTGTAGAGGGTGAAGCCGAGATCCCCGCCGCTCGTGCGCCCGAGGGCGAGGCCGGCGTCGTACGTGCCGTCCTCGACGCCGCGCTCGAGGGCCTCGACGGTGGCGACGGCGACGACCTCGTACGCCCCCCGACCGGCGGACGCGCCGGGTTGGACCGCCGCCGAGGCGTTCAGGAGCCGCTCGAGGGTGCCGCGGGCGTCGAGCGTCGCCGGAGCGTCGCGGGCGACGAGCCCGATCCGATCGGTGCCGACCTGGTCCCCGAAGTAGCGGATGAGGATCGGTGAGAGCGCAACCCCCGCAACGACGAGGACGAGAACCGCCGTCGAGATGACGAACGTGCGGGTCGCTCCCCGGGCCAGGAACTCCCGGCGCGCCACGGCCAGGATGTTCCGGAGGTCCCGCCGCGGGTTCATCGACCGGCCTCGCCGGTCATCGCCGGCGGCGCGAGGCGACCCTCGTCCTCGGCCGGCGGTCGCCCGACCCGCTCGATGAAGATCTGCTCGATGGACGGGTCGCCGATCTCGAAGCGGGTCACGTAGGCTCCCCGGCGGAGGGCCTCGGCGAGGACGGTCGCCGGGTCGTGTCCGGCCGCCACCTCGGCCTCCGTGTAGTCCTGCCCGAGGCGGGTAACTCGGACGCCGTCGAGCTCGGCGAGCCAGTCGAGCCGGCCGTCGACGGCGCCGATCCGGACGACCCGCTTGCCGGTCGAGCGCTTGACCTCGGCGAGCGGCCCGGCGAGGACGAGGCGCCCGCGATCGATGATCGCGACGGCGTGGCAGAGCTCCTCGACCTGGTCCATCTGGTGGGTCGAGAAGACGATGGTCCGGCCGCGGGCGTTCAGCTCCAGGAGCGCCTCCTTCAGGAGGTTCGCGTTCACCGGATCGAGGCCCGAGAACGGCTCGTCGAGGAGGAGGATCTCCGGGTCGTGGAGAATCGCCGCGATGACCTGGACCTTCTGCTGGTTCCCCTTCGAGAGCTCTTCGGCCCGGCGGTCGGCATACTCGGCGATCCGGAAGCGGGCGAGCCAGCCCCGGGCGCGTTCGGTCGCCTCGCGGCGTGAGAGGCCGAAGAGGACGCCGATGAAGGCGAGCTGATCGAGGACGCGCATCCGGGGATAGAGGCCGCGCTCCTCGGGGAGGTACCCCCAGGTGTTCCGGGGCAGCGTCTCGGTCGGCACGCCCCGCCAGGTGACTCGACCGGCGTCCGGGCGGAGGATGTTGAGGACGATCCGCATCGCGGTCGTCTTGCCGGCCCCGTTCGCGCCGAGGAAGCCAAAGATCCGGCCGGCGGGGGCCTCGAAGCTGACGCCGTCGAGGGCGACGGTCGCTCCGAAGCGCTTCGTCAGGTTCTCGAGGACGAGGCTCATGGCTACCCCCAACAGCCGGCGCCGCCCGACGGCCGAACGGCGGGCCCTGGTTCAAACGGCTGTCGACGTCCGGGCGGCGGCTGCGGACGAGCCCCCGGCGTCGGGTCCAGTATGCCACGCGGCGGACGGCCCGGGCCCGCCGGCCCTCCGAGCGAGGGATCCCGACCAGCCGATCAATCGATCGGGTATGATCGTCGCGCGCCGGCCGACGCGCCGGGGGAATGATCTTCGGCCGGAGGGCTCCCGGGTCCTCCGGCCGCTCATCGTCCCCCACCCCCCGGAGCCAACGCCCGGTCCGCCCGACTCCTGGCGGCCCGGCCGAGCGGCCGGCCGGATCATGACTCCCGGCCCCTCCGAGGATGACATCCGGCCACCGCGCCCGGCGCCGCCGTCGGGTATCGTTGCGATCGCTGCGGGCACGACGCTGCACCGGCGAGACCGAGCCGCGAGGCTCACCGGTTGCGCACCAGACCTCGCCGGTGCCCGACCTCCCCCGCACGCCCTCCTCCCCTCCGCCGAGACCCCCCGGGGTCTCGGCGTGCCCGGCGTAGCCCTCACGATCACCGTCGAGCGCCGGGATCGCCCCCGGGCGCAGCAACGAACCTTCTGTCAGGATTCGCAGCGAGCGAACCCGATGCCCGACGAGCCGACGCGAGCCGCACCGATGGGACCGGCGCCCCGGGAGCCCGGCGCTCCGGCCGTCGGCGTCCTCGCCCGGATCTCCTGGCCCGCCGGCCGGCCGAGCGTCGAGACAGCCGAGCGCCTGGGGACCCTCCTGGCATCGAACGGGTACACGGTCGTCTCGACCGGCTACGGAGCGCTCGCCGGAGCCGTCAGTCGCGGCGCCGCCCTCGCCGGGGGACGAGCCGTCGGCTACCCGGTTCGCACCTGGCCGCTCGAACCGAGCCCCTGGTTGACCGAGGTCCGCTGGGTCCCCGACTCCTACGCCCAGTGTCTCGCCCTCGGCGCCTGTCCGGCCCTCGTCGCGGTGGCACCCGGGGCCGGGAGCCTCGCCGAGGTCGCCTTCGCCTGGCAGCTCGGCGGTCGCCGGGCGCGCCTCGTCCTCCTTGGCGCGGAATGGGACCACTGGCTCGCCGCCTGCTGGCGCTGGCTCGTCCCGCGCCGAGGCGACCTCGCCGGCATCGCGGTCGAGGACGATCCCGCCGGGGTGATCGCCCGCCTGGCGGCGGCCCTCCGGCCGGCCCCGACCTCGTGGCGGCCCTGAGGCCTCGAGCGCCGGCGCCGCGGCTACGGGTGGACCGCGGCCGGCCGCTGCCGGACCGCGGCGGCATCGGTCTTCGTGACGAGCTCGAGGACGGCCTCGGCCGTCATTCGATCGGTGACGAGGACGTGAACGAGGCCGGAGCGGAGCGCCCCGGCGACCGCCTCGACCTTGTTCGAGCCCGCGGCGACGAGGACGACCCGCGGCGTCCGCCGGAGCAGCTCGATCGGGATCGCGATGGTCCGCCGCGACCACTCGTCGTCGACGAACGATCCGTCGGCCCGGAAGAGATGGCCGCCGAGGTCGCCGACGACCGCCTTGTCGGCGAGCCGGCGGCGACCCGCCTCGTCGAGACGGTCCATGACCGTCCCGTAGCCCGGCCGGGCGAGCGGCCCCCCACTCGTGCCGACGACCGCGAGGGCGAGCCGATCCCAGTAGCGGGTCGTCGCGGCGATCCCGCTGTCGCGCAGGAGCGCCAGCTTCGTCTCCTCGGAATCGAGCATTCCCGGAGCGTGGAGGAAGCGGACCTCGGCCGACAGTCGCTCGGCGAAGCGGCGGACCAGCTCGTTGCAGTCGAGATGCGGGTTTCGGGTATCCCAGCCGCCGACGAGGGGGACGACGGTCAGCCCCGGCCGGTCGAGGCGCGGCAACGCCGAGACGAGCGCCCCGATGGTGTAGCCGCCGGTGATCCCCACGACCCCGGACTCCGGGAGCTCCCGGGCCACGATGTCGGCCGCCCCGACGCCGCAGAGCCGGGCCGCGACCGAGGGATGAGGGTCGCCCCCCGGCGTCACGTGGACCTCGATCCCGAAGCGCTCCGCCAGCGCGACCGCCACGCCCGGCTCGGCCGTGGCCGGGGGCTCGACACTGATCCGGACGACGCCGCTCGCCCGGGCCTGGGCGAGGAGACGCGAGACCTTCGAGACGGAAAAGCCCGTCAACCGGGCGATCTCGGGCTGGGTCAGGTCGCGCAGGTAGTACAGCTCGGCGACGAGCCGCATCATCTCCCGATCGCTCCCGGCAGCGCGACCTCGACCCACGCGTGTCAGTTCCATGGTTCGGTTCGCCCCCTAAACTTGACAGCGGCGGTCTGGGCGGAGTATAGATGATGCGTCCCGGCTGCAAGAATTCCACGGGAAAATTCTCACGACGAACCGGTCGATCGCCCGACCGTCGGGGAGCCGGGATCGACGGGGTCGACCGCCGGACGAGGGAGCGACAACGTGGCGGACTTCCGGATCGTCCTCACCGCCCATGGCGCGCTCGCCCACGGCCTCCTCGCGGCCGCCGAGCTGATCTGCGGCCCGCTCCCGAACGTCGTGGCCGTCCCCCTGGAGGCAGCCGATTCGCCGGAGTCCTTCGGCGACCGGCTGCGGGCGGCGATGGGCGACCCCGCCGAGCCGGTCCTCGTCTTGACCGACCTGCGAGGCGGGACCCCGCACAACGTCGCCTGCACCGTCGTCCGGGACCATCCCCGAGCGGCCCTCGTCTCGGGGATCAACCTGGCGATCGTCATCGAGGCGGCGACCTCGCTCGAGTCCCTCGACGACGCCGCCCTCGATCGCCTCGTCGCCGCCGGCCGGGACAACCTCGTCGCCGTCCGCCGGCTCGTCGCCGACCGCGCGCCGTGAACACCGTCGAGCGCGTGAGGCCGGATCCCGACCGCACCCGGAGGTGTGCAGCGTCGGTCCCGTGGCGGCCCACCCACCGAAGACGGAGGAGCGGTTCCGGCGGGAGGATCCGATGGCGTTGAAGCTCGTTCGGGTCGACGACCGACTCATCCACGGCCAGGTCGTCGCCGTCTGGCTGAAGGCGGTGGGGGCCGATCGGATCATCATCGTCGATGACCGGACGGCCCAGGATGCCTTCCTGACCGAGGTCCTCACCCTCGCGGCACCGCCAGGCGTACCGGTCGAGGTCTACGGCCTCGCCGACGGCATTGAGCGGGTCGCCCGCGCGGCGAGCGACGCGGAACAGGTCTTCGTCCTCATGCGCTCCCCGGTCACCGCGCTCCGGCTCCGCGAGGCCGGCATCCCGATCGAGACGCTCAACGTCGGCGGGATCGGTGCCGGACCGGGGCGCAAACCCCTCTACAAGAACATCTCGGCGAACGCCGAGGAGCTCGAGGCGATGCGGGCCCTCGAGCGCTCCGGGACCCGGGTCGAGCTGCGGATCGTTCCCGACGACCGGGGCGTCGCCTTCGCCAGCCTCGACAAAGGCACCTGAGGCACTCCGTTCACCTTTCCAGGAGGAGGCAAGGATGCGAATACCGATCCGCCGCATCGTCGGCGTCGCCCTCGTCGGAGCCGGGCTCCTGGCGATGCTGCCCGCCGCCGTCCTCGCCCAGGACGGCGGGCCCAAGATCACGGTCAACCTCGTCCAGGCGGCCCTCATCGGCTTCGGTTACTACATGGCCCAGGGGCCGTGGCTGTTCGGCATGGGCTTCTTCACCCTCTATCGTCCGCTCGTCGCGGGCTTCTTCGTCGGTCTCATCCTCGGCGACCCGGCGAAGGGGACGCTCATCGGGGCGGCCATCAACCTCATCTACCTCGGCTTCATCTCGGCGGGCGGTGCCATCCCCGGCGACCCGGCCCTCGCCGGCTGGGTCGGGACGACCCTGGCCTTGGCCGGCAACCTCGATTACGGCGCCGCCCTCGCCCTCGCCGTCCCGATCGGACTCCTCGGGACCGTCATCTGGAACGCCCGGATGACCGGCAACGTCGTCTTCGTCCACTACGCCGATCGGAAGGCCGAGGAGGCGAACATCGGGGAGGTGGCGAGGGCAAACTGGCTCTATCCGCAGATCTACCTCTTCGTCATCACCTTCGTCCCGGTCTTCCTCGCCGCCTACCTCGGGACGGGCTTCGTGACCGACATCCTGAACGCCCTCCCGATCTGGGTCCTCAACGGCCTCGCGGTCGCCGGCGGCGTCCTGCCGGCCATCGGCATCGCCATGAACATGCGCTTCATCTTCCGCGGTGCCGTCATCCCCTACTTCTTCCTCGGCTACCTCATGATGGTCGCCTCGAACCGCTCGCTCTCGATCGTCATCATCGGAGCGATCGGCCTCGTCCTCGCCTATCTCCACGTCTACTTCGTCGGGCAGCGCGAGCGCGGCGCCGTCGTCGCGGCGGCCGCCGCCACGAAGCAGGTCGCCGGCGAGATGAAGTCGGGCTCGGAGGTCTAGCGATGAGCGCACAGGTCGAGGCGACGGGCGCCAAGATCACCCGTCGCGACGTCATCTGGTCCTGGGTTCTTTGGACCTTCTTCTCCCACGCCTGCTACAACTACGAGCGGCTCCAGGCGACGGCCTTCGCCCACGCGATGACGCCGATCATCCGGAAGCTCTACCACACCCCCGAGGAGATCGCGGCGGCCCTCAAGCGCCACCTCGTCTTCTTCAACACCGAGCCGAATGTCGGCGGCGTCATCCACGGCGCGGTCATCGCCATGGAGGAGCAGCGGGCGAACGGCGCCGACATCGACGACGACGCGATCAACGCGGTGAAGTCCGGCCTCATGGGACCCCTGGCCGGGATCGGCGACACGATCAGCCAGGGGACGGTCACGCCGCTCCTCCTCGCCCTCGGGATCGGGATCGCCGGGATCAGCGCCGCCGCCGGCACGCAGCCCGACCTCTCCCAGCTGACCGGCAACCCCCTCGGGGCGATCGTCTACATCGTCCTCGAGGCGGCCGTCATCCTCGCCCTCGCCTACTTCTTCTACCTCCAGGGCTGGGAGCGGGGACGCGACTTCGTCACCGACATGCTCCGCTCGGGCGCTCTCGACCGGCTCATCATCGGCGCGGGTGTCCTCGGGAACCTCGTCCTCGGCGCCCTCGCGGCGACGTTCGTGGCGCTCTACGTCGCCCCGACGGTCTCGATCGGCGCCGAGAGCCTGAACATCCAGCGCGACCTCCTCGACAAGATCTTCCCGGGCCTCCTGCCGCTCGGCCTTGTCCTCCTCACCTGGTGGCTGATCCGGCGCGGGACGAGCCCGATCCGGCTCCTCGTCGTCTACCTCGTCATCTGCCTCGTCGGGGCCTTCCCGTTCTTCGGCGAGGCGCCGCAGTACGTGACCGACAAGTGCGGCTCGGCGGTCTTCCAGCCGTACGGGCCGTGCCCGGAGCCGAGCCCGTCTCCGGGAGCGCAGCAGTAGCGGCCACGGTCCCGCGTCAGGGTGCGACGGCCCGGGCACTGCCCGGGCCGTCGCGTGCCGCCCGCGAAACCGAGCCGCCCGGAGCCGAGCCGTGTCCCTGAGCCTGCCGAGCCTCGGCCGCGGCGAGCGGTGGGCCCTTCTCGCCGCCGCGTCCTACACGGTCGTCAACATCACCCTTCGGGCCGCCGCTCCCGACATCGACCCCGTCCTCGGGGCCTTCCTCCGCCAGGTGCCGGTGGCCGCCATCGCCTGGCTCGTCGTCCTCCGCACCGGCGCCGTCGAGTTTCGCCCCGGCCACCCGGCCTATCTCGGCCGCGACCTCCTCTGGGTCCTCCTCGCCTCGGGCGCCGTCAGCCTCGTCGTCGGCAACATCGCCTACCAGCTCGCCCTCGTGACCGCCGGGCTCGGCGTCTCGGTGAGCGGCATCCAGGCCGGCTCGGTCCTCGGCGGGATCGTCTTGAGCACGGTCACCCTCGGCGAGCCGCCGACCCGGCAGCAGAGCCTTGGCGCCGCCATCATCCTCGCCGGGCTCGCCGCCATCGGCATCGCCCAGACGACGGGGCTCCTTCCGCTCTGGTACGTCGGTCTCCTCTTTGCCGTCGCCGCCGGCACCTGCTACGCCGCCGCGAACGCCTTGACCCGGATCGTCCAGAAGCGGCGGCCGCTCCTCTTCGTCACCCTCGCCGGCTCGAGCGTCGGCGGGCTCGTCCCCCTCGGCGGCATCATCGCCGGCCGCGAACTCCTCGAGCCGGGGGCCGTCGTCGGCGGCTTGGCCGCCTCGACGGTCGGGGTCGTCCTCGCCGCCGGCCTCGCGAACGCCCTCGCCCTCGCGTCGCTCGCCCTCGCCGTCCGCTACACGACGGTCGCCTCGACGAACGTCGTGAGCGCGGCGGCGATCGTCTTCAGCTTCGTCGGCTCCGTCGTCATCTTCGGCGAGGTCGGCAGCCTACCGATGATCCTCGGGGTGGGCCTCGTCGTCGTGGGACTCGTCGTCGCCCAGCTCCGACGCCCGGTCGGGCGCGAGGTCGAAGCGGCCCGAGCAGCGAGCGACCGCTGATCGTCGCCCTCGGCCGTCAGCGGCGGAGGGGCGACGTGATCCGAACCCGAGCGAAGGCGAGGCTCCGCTCCAGATCCGCAACGTGGAGCTCGACCGACGTCCCGAGCCGCGCCGCGGCCGGGGGCTCGCTCACCGGCCCCCGCCGACCCGGAAGAAGGCGTTCTTCGCCTGCATGTACTTCTCGATCCCGACCCCGCCGTAGCCCGAGCGGCGGTACCCGTGGGACGGTGCCTCGAGGACCCCCGGCGAGAACCATTGGTTCACGTACACCTGGCCGGCCTTGAGGCGTCGCACGACCCGCCAGGCCCGGTCGAGGTCGCGGGTGAAGCACCCGGCCGCGAGGCCGTACGCCGTGTCGTTGGCGATCGCAATCGCCTCGTCTTCCGTGTCGAACGGCAGGACCGCGACGACCGGCCCGAAGATCTCCTCGCGGGCGATCCGGCAGGCCGGCGGGACATCGGCGAAGACCGTCGGCGGGATATACGGCCCGGCCGAGCGGACCGGATCGGTGTACGGCTCGCCGCCGGTGACGAGGCGCGCCTCGGCCTTGCCGGTCTCGATGTACGACCAGACCTTGGCGGCGTGGCTCCGGGCGATGACCGGGCCGAGCTGGGTCGCCGGATCGAGGGGGTCGCCGACGACGAAGCCCTCGGCGGCGGCTCGCAGCCGCTCGACGAAGGCCTCGTAGATCGGCCGCTCGACGAGGATCCGCGAGCCGCAGACGCAGATCTGGCCGGTGTTCGCGAAGGCGCCGAGGGCGCTCCAGAAGACGGCCGCCTCGAGGTCGGCGTCGGCAAAGACGAGGTTCGGGTTCTTGCCGCCGAGCTCGAGGCTGACGCGCTTGACGGTCGGGGCGGCGACTTCCAGGACCCGGGCTCCCGATTCGATCCCCCCGGTCAGCGAGATCATGTCGACGCCCGGATGCCGGACGAGGGCCTCGCCGACGACCCCGCCCGAACCGGCAAGGACGTTCACCGCCCCGGGCGGGAGGTCGGCCTCGAGGAGGATCTCGGCGAGGCGCATGAAGACGAGGGATGCGAGCTGGGCCGGCTTCACGATCGCCGCGTTCCCGGCGGCGAGGATCGCCGCCAGGCGCTGGACGCCGGTCCAGAGGGGGCCGTTCCAGGGCAGGATCTCGGCGACGACCCCCAGCGGCTCGAGGAGCTCGTGGTGGACGACGGCGGCGTCGGGCATCTCCGCCGCACCGCCCCGGCTCGTCCGGGCCCGGCCGGCGAAGTAGTGGAGGGCGTCGATGCTGATCGCGAGGTCGCTCTCATGGACGCTCGTGATCGGCTTCCCGGCGTCGATCGCCTCGAGGAAGGCGAGCTCGTCGGTGTGCTGCTCGAGGAGGTCGGCGACGCGGAGGAGGGCGCGGCCGCGGTCGCGGGCGGTCGTCCGGCCCCACGGTCCCTCGTCGACGGCCGCCCGCGCCGCCCGCACGGCGGCATCGACGTCCGCCGGCCCGGCCTGGGCGATCGAGGCGATCGGCCGATCGTTCCGCGGCGAGATCGCCGGGAAGGTCGCCCCGTCGGCGGCCTCGACGAGGCGGCCGCCGATGAGGAGGCGGTAGGGTTCGCGCCGGACGAGCTCCCACCGGGGATCGGCCGCGAAGCGGTCGACCGCCTCGGGTCGGGTGTCGGTGGCCATCGCCTGCCCTCCCCTGCCCTGCTACCGGGCGACGAGCTGGCCGGCGATCTCGAGGGCCTCGTCGACCGAGCGGTTCTCGTGGATGATCGCCGCGAGACCCCGGGTGATCGCCGCCGGGTCGGGGTCGCGCCAGATGTTGTTCCCGATCGCGACTCCCGCGCAGCCGGCGAGGACGACGGCGTCGTAGACCTCCTGGTAGAGGTCCCGGACGCTCGCCTTCTTGCTCCCGCCGAGGATGACGACCGGCACCATCGCGTACTCGACGACCCGCCGCATCGATTCAGGGTCGCCGGTGTAGAAGGTCTTGATGATGTCGGCGCCCGTCTCGGCCGCGATCCGGGCGCCGGCGGCGATCTTCTCGGGGGTGTGGAGGTCGGTCCGGGCGAAGCCGCCGGGGATCGGCTCGGCGACGAAGGGGAGGCCATAGCGGGCGGCGTCGGCGGCGAGGCGCTGGGCCCAGTGGACCGATTCGTCGCCGCTGAACGGATAGACCATGCACTTCACGGCGTCCGCGCCGACGGCGAGGGCCCGCTCGACGGCGACCTCGAGGAACGGCGGCGCGGTCTCTACCGAAGCGATGGCGGCCGCGGGTCCGATGTCGTCGGCAAAGCGGATGATCGAGCCGATCGGCGAGAGGAACGCGTCCGCGCCGGCGGGGACGACCGCCCGGCAGGTCTGACCGTAGCGGACGAGGCCGTCCACGGGCTCCTGCATGAAGGCGGTGTGGTCCATGGCGACGATGAGGATCCGGCCGTCGGGCCGGAGGAGGCGGTGCATGCGGCGCTTCATCGGTCGTTTGGTCCTCCCGGGAGTGGTCGGCGCGGAGGCCGGCGCTACATCGTGACGACGATCCGGTACGTGCCCGGCAGAACGGCGGCCTCGATCGCCTGCTTGAGCTCGGTGAGCGGATAGTGGGCGTCGATGAGCGGCCGGAGATCGACCTGGCCGTAGCGGATGAGCCGGGCGGCGGCGTAGAAGTCCTGCTTGTCCTTCGAGACGCTGCCGACGACGCCCCGCTCGTGGTTGTGGAAGTCGTTGGGGCTGACCGTGAGCGGCGGCTCCGGGTGAGCGGCGGCGAAGAGGACGTAGCGACCGCGCTGGGCGAGCATCGCCACGCCCTGCTCGTTCGCCGTCGCCGCCCCGATGGCGGCGATGACGATCTCGGCCCCGCGGCCCTCGGTTCGGGCCCGCACCGCCTCGACGGGGTCGTCCGCGGAGGCGTCGATCGTCTCGTCGGCGCCCATCTTCCGGGCGAGCTCGAGCCGAGCCGGATCGATCTCGCTGACGATGACCCGGGCGCCCCGCTTCTTGAGGGCGACGACGTTCATGAGGCCCATGACGCCGGCCCCGATGACGACCGCGTCCTCCCCGACCCGGACGTCGAGGAGGCGCGTCGCGTGGAGGGCGCAGGAGAGGGGTTCGGCGAGGGCGCCGACGTCGAAGTCGGCGTCGCCGATCGGGTAGCAGCCGTCGGCCGGCTGGACCTTGTACTCGGCAAAGCCGCCGGGGCCCCAGACGTCGCCGTACTGGACGGCCGACGAGTAGTGGAGGGCACAGGCCCGGTCCTGACCGGTCAGGCACCAGTGGCAGCGGCCGCACGACGAGGGCCCGAGGGTCACTCGGTCGCCGACGGCGAGGCCGTTCGTTACCCCGGGCCCCAGGGCGACGACCTCCCCCGCCATCTCGTGGCCACCGAGGAACGGGAAGCGGTTCTCCTGGGCACCCGTGTACGAGCGCTGCTCCCAGGTGCAGATGGCCGTCGCCCGCAGGCGGACGAGGACCTGGCCGGGGCCGGGGGTGGGGGTGGCGATCTCCCGGAGCTCGAGGGCGCGCGGCCCGGTCATGACGCCGATCCGCATCGTCTCGGTGATCGCCACGATCCGAGGGGGTTGGGACGCCGCAGTCAGGGTGGATGTCATCGGTCGCTCCCCAGTCGTGGCGGGGCTGCTGCAAAACTTTGCAGCAAGAAATCTATAATGTAAGTCTATCAGCCACGGGGACTTCCTGTCGACGACGACCGGCACACCTCGGCCGGGCCTCACGGCAGGGGCGGGCCCCGACAGGCCGGGGAACCGGTCGACGGTGGGGAGCGTCACCGTGCCATGACCATGAGCGATCGGAGCGAAGCGACGGGGAGCCGGCGCCCACCACGGCGATCGATCGGGCATCCTGCCGGCATCGTCCTCACCGCCCTCCTGGCCGCCCTCAGCGCGGGGTGCGGCGGAGGGACCGGCCCCTCACCGAGCACTCCCTCGCCCCCGTCGGCGGGTGCCGACAACGGCTCGGCACCGCCCGGCCTCGATGGTCACACCTTCGTCTCGACGCGGGTCCTCGTCGACGGCCGCGAGCGCGCCCTCGTTCCGGGAACGCAACTGCGGCTCGAGTTCCGAGCCGGTCGGATCGGGGCGTCGGCGGGCTGTAACCAGCTCGGCGGCGAGTACCGCCTCGAGGGTGACGTTCTCGTCGTCAGAAACGCGGCGGTCACCGAGATGGGATGCGATCCGGCGCGCCATGCCCAGGACGAGTGGCTCTTCGGCATCCTCGGTCGCGGGCCCGTCATCAGCTTCGACGATGCCGAACTCGCGCTGATGGTCGACACGACGGTCATTGCCATGGTCGAGCATCAGCTCGTCGAGCCGGATCTGGCGCTCGTCGGGACCGACTGGCTGCTGACGTCGATCCTCTCGGGAGACGTGGTCTCGAGCGTCCCGGCCGGCGTCGTCGCCCGGCTCCGGTTCGGGAACGACGGCCGGGTCACGGTCGAGACGGGCTGCAACGCCGGCGGCGGATCGTATCGGCTCGACGGCGACCGGATCGTCTTCGGGGAGCTCGCGCTCACGAAGCGCGCCTGCACGGGCGCGGCCGGCGAGGTCGAGCAGGCGGTCCTTGCGGTGCTCGGTGCCGGGGCGGTCGCCTACGGCATCGACGGACCGACGCTCCGGCTCGTCGCCGGCTCGGCGGGGCTCGACTTTCGCGGCGCGGACGAGGCCGGTTGATCGACCCGCGAACCGGATGAGCCCCCGGCCTGTCAGATCCCGAGACGGAAGAACCGGACGGCGTTCCCGCCGAGAATCGCGTCGCGTTCGGTCTCAGTCAGGCCCGGGAGACCACGAATCTTCTCGACCGTCACGTCGATGTCATACCACGGAAAATCGGAGCCCATCATGACCCGCTCGACGCCGACGGCCCGAACGAGATCGACAAATGCCTCGACCGTCGGCGCCTTCGGCGCCCCAAGCCAGTGGACGATCTCGCAGCAGTCGAACATGACGCTTGGATAGTCGCGAGCGATCCCGGGCAGCTGCCGCCATGCGGCGCCGCCCATGTGCGCCAGAACGACCCGCAGGTCGGGATAGGCGTCGAGGAGCGGCCGGAAGGCGTTCGGTTCCCCGATCCCGCTCCCGTCCCGGCTCGGGCCCGAGTGGGAGAGGACGACGACGTCAAGCTCGACGCAGGTCTCGATGAGCGGCCAGAGCCGCCGATCGGCAAAGTCGAGGTGCTGGAGCGGCGGGTGAAGCTTGATCCCACGGGCGCCGTGCTCGACGACCATCTCCCGCAGATGCCGTGCGTTCTCCTCGACCGACATCGTGTGCGGGTCGACGGCGATGAGCGGGACGAAGCGTGGATCCCGCGCCGCCAGGTCGCAGAGCCAGTGGTTGAAGGCCCGCAGGTCGTCGGCGAGTGGGACGCCGGGCCGCGGGACGTCGTGGAGGTTCGTGACCACGACCCAGCTCGCCTTCGCTGCCGCCATCGACGCGATGGCGCTCTCGACGTCGCCCGACGCGCTGCTGAAGCGGACGCCGTCGAAGGGCCCATACTCCCAGATCTCGTAGCCGACCTTCCCCCGGGTTCCCTCCTCGGCGGATCGATACAAGTGGACGTGGCAGTCGACGATCGGGGCACTCATCGCGGATCACCTTCGGCTCCGACTCGGGCGCCTGCGGCTCGACGGGCGAGGGCCGCCTCCTGGCGCTCGGCCCGACGGCCGAGCCAGCGCGGCTGGGCACAGATGTGGCCGAGGAACTCGACGATCGTGTGGGCGGCCAGGTACGACGTGACCCCCGTCCCGACGTCGAGGAGCGGGTTCACCTCGACCAGGTCGAAGCCGACGACGTCGGCGTGCTCGGCGAGCGCGACGAGCGTCTCCCGAAGCTCGGGATACGTGAGCCCATCGGGCTCGGCTGAGACGCAACCCGGAACGAGCGCCATGTCGAGGACATCGATGTCGATGCTGACGTAGACCGGGGCGTCACGGGGCACGAGCTGCTCGACGAGCTCCGGCCCCCGGACGTCCCGGTACTCCTCCATCCCGACGACCCGATTGCCGTCGGCGAGGGAATCGTGGACGTCGGCCATTCCGTTCCGGAGGCTCCGGATCCCGAGCTGGGCGAGCGAGGCGACGTGGGGCATCGCCCGGATGTGCCGCATCGGGTGGGTGTTCGTGTACATGAAGCCGTGCCGGAACGGCGAGTAGTCGATGTGGGCGTCGAAGTGGACGACGTGGACCGGCCGCTCGTAGGCCCGGACGACGGGGGCGCTAATGGCATGATCGCCACCGAGGACGACTGGCACCGCTCCGGCGGCGAGGATTCCTCGGACTGCTGCGGTCGTGTGCTCCCACGTCCCCTCGGCGTTCGTCGGCCGAACATCGACGTCACCGACGTCGACGATTCGCTGCTCCTCGAGCTCGACCCGCAGGTACTCCCGGTCGTCCCGGCCGTCGTAGTAGCCGCGGTCGCCAAAGCGCAGCGAGTGCTCCCGGATCCGGCGGGGCCCCAGGCGCGAGCCCGGGAGGAAGGGTGAGCCTTCGTCGGTCGGCACACCGAGGATCGCGACCTCCGGCGCGAGTCTAGTGAGGTCGCGGACATAGGGTGCTCGCAGGAAGGTCGGGATTCCGGCGAAGGGGTAGCTGGCCGCAATCGCCGCCGCGAAGCGTTCGTGCTCGTCGCTCGCCATTGCACGCACCTCCGTTGGCCCGCCGAACCGCCCGATCCCTCCGGCCGGCAAGCTGGATCCCCCGGGTCGGCCGCCCGCACGCGAGGGGCGTGCCGGACGCCCGCAGACGACCGACCCGGGGAGGGCTACCCGGCGTGGGGGGAGGGCACGCGGGGCAGCCGCGGGAAATGCACCGGCGATGGACCGTCGGAGCCGGTCTCGATCACTCAGAACGTCGTCTTCCCGGTCCGGAGGTCCTCCTCGGCGGCCTTGACGGCATCCCGGACAGCCTGCGGGACGGCGTCCGAGAAGGCGCCGAAGCTGACGACGCCCTCCTTGACGCCCTCCATGTGGACCTGGCCATCGAGCGGCTCGGTCGCCGCCTTGTAGACGACGAGCCCGGCGTCGGCGAAGGCCGCCCCGATGTGCGTCTTCGGCCCGAGCTTCGACTGGTCGCCGTAGAGGCCGATCGAATAGACACCCTTGTCCTCGGCGGCCGCGAAGACGCCGGCGTCGGCGGCATCGAGGAGATGGCCGAGGACGTCGGCCCCATCCGCGACGAGGGCGAGGGCCGCCTCGCGGGCCTTGTCGACGTCGGCCCAGTCACCGGTGACGCTGACGTTGACCGTCGCGTTCGGATTCACCCGAGCGCAGCCGTCCTTCCAGCCCTTGATCGCATCGTTGGCGATCGGGATCGTCTCTCCGACGACGAGGCCGATCTTGTTCGACTTCGTCATCGAGCAGGCGAGGACGCCCGAGAGGTAGCCCATGTCACCGTAGTTGAGGGCAAGGGAGGTGACGTTCGCGGCGCTCTTGTTCCCATTCGTGACGACGAACTGGACCTCCGGGAATTCCGAGCCGACCTGGAGGGCGGCGTCCATGTACTCGCCGCCGTGGCCGACCACGACGTTGAAGCCCTGCTGGGCGTAGTTACGGAAGACCTCGACCTGCTGGTCCTGCGTCACCTTCTCCGTGTAGGCGATGGTCACGCCCTCCGCTTCGGCCTTCTTGAGCCCTTCGTACCCGGCCTGGTTCCAGGACTGGTCGTCGACGAGACCCGGGAAGAGGACGGCGACCTTCTTCGCCGCCGCCGACGGGCTCGCCCCACCGCTGCCGCATGCCGAACCCACGAGTCCGACGACGAGGATCGTCGCCACGGTGGTCAGCCATCTCCGCTGCTGGTTCATGGACACTGCCTCCTCTCGTTGCTACGTCGTTCGACGAGCCGATGGGGAGCCGGGCGGACCACCCAGCTCCCGCGCAACGACGGCGACGATGCCGTCGACTGCTGCCGCGATGAGTCGCTCCCCGCTCTCCGCCGAACCCGTCGACGGATCAGATAGGACGCCGGCCGCCGGTACGAGATCCGACGGCTGGGGATAGACGTCGTAGGGCGGAAGGTCGACCGGCCCCGGCGAGGCGATCGCCGCCCGGTCGACGAGATCCGGCCGAAGGGCGAGGATTGTCGAGGTTTCGAGATGCGCGGCGTGTTCCAAGGCCCAACCCGGGAAGCCCCGCGGCCACGCGCGCTCGAGCTCCTCGGCCGGGATCGGGTCGACCCAGAGGACCTTGAGGATCCGAAGGTCGGCGGGAGGCGCGTCGTCGAGGACGAGGCTGATCGCCTCGTGGAGGAACATGTTGTTCTCGTAGTGGCCGTCGAGGACGACGATCCGGCGAGCCCCGTGGCGGACGAGGGCTCGGAGGACGTCCCGGACGACGAGGATGAGGGTCTCGCCGGTCAGGCTCGTCGTCCCGGGGAAGATCTCGCCGCCGCCGCTCCGCGGCGCGGAGCGATAGCCGTAGGGAATCGTCGGCGCGACGATAGCCCCCAGACGAAGGGCCACCCGCCGAGCGACCTCGGTGACCTGGAGGGCATCCGCCCCGAGCGGCAGGTGCGGGCCGTGCTGCTCGGTCGATCCGACGGGGAGGATGACGATCGAGCGGCGGACCCGCTCGGCATACTCCGGCCAGGTGAGCTCGGCCATGAAGACAAGCTCCCGGGAAGCCGCTACGGGCTCGGACACTCGGCTCTGTTGCACCATGGTCACGCCGCCTCCCGGCGGTAAGGTCGTCCGAGCTCCTGGGGCGGCGTCGTCCGGCCGATTGCGCCAGCGACCGCCGCCACGGCGAGCAGGTACGGAAGCATGACGAAGAACTGGTACGGGATCCCCAGGTTGAGGGCCTGAACCCGGAGCTGGAAGGCATCCGCCGCCCCGAAGAAGAGACAGGCCGCCCCGGCGAGCGCCGGGTGCCAGCGCCCAACGACGATCGCCCCGAGGACGATGAATCCCCGCCCGGCGGTCATTCCCGGCGTGAAGTAGCGGACGGCGCTGAGGGCGAGGGCCGCCCCGGCGAGGCCGGCCATGGCGCCGCTGAAGACGACCGCCGCGTACCGGGCCCGGGTCACCGACTGGCCGGCCGTGTCGACGGCCATCGGGAAATCCCCGGCGGCCCGGATCGTCAGGCCCCACGTCGTCCGGAAGAGGACCAAGGCCGCGATCACGGGGACGACGTAGGCGACGAAGACGATGACCGAGTGATCGAAGAGGATCGGGCCGAGGATGGGAATGTCGGCGAGGACGGGGATCCGGAGCTCAGGAAAGCCGGTCACCCGCTCCCGGCCCGTCTCGCCCCATATCGCCCGGAAGAGGGTGTTCGTAAGGCCGAGGGCGAGGATGTTGATGGCGAAGCCGGTGATGATCTGGTCGACGCCCCGGGTCACCGTCAGGACGGCATGGACGAGGGCGAGCCCAGCTCCGGCGAGCATCGCCGCCAGGGCCGAGACCGCGGCCACGGCGAGCGGGTCGGCGACGGGGCCGAGGTAGTAGCTCGTGGCGACGGCGGTAAAGGCGCCGACGAGCATCATCCCTTCGATCCCGATGTTGAAGACACCGCTCCGCTCAGAGAAGACGCCACCGACGACGGCGAGGATGAGCGGCGTCGCGAGCCGGATGCTCGCGCTCCCCCAGTCGGTGAGGAAGGCGGCGTCAGGGAGCATGCGATCCTCCCAGGGCCGAGGTCGGCGGATCCGCCGGTTGCTTGGCCGGTGCGGTTGGAGGGCCGGCCGACGGGTCGACAGGAGCGGCCTTCAAGGTCTCGCTGCCCGCGTCGACGCTCGGCATGGCGACCTGGGCCCGCCGGGCCTGGCGCTCGGCGACCCAGCCTCGGAGCGGCCCGAAGACGACGAAAAGGATGGTCAGCGCCTGGATGATGAGGACGACCGAAGTTTCGAGTCCCGTCGCCTGCTGCATTGCGTTCGCCCCGGACCGCAGGGCGCCGAAGAAGCCGGCCGAGGCAACGACAGCGAGGGGATTCGAGCCGGCGAGGAGGGCGACGGCGATCCCGTCGTAGCCGTAGCCAGGCGAGAAGCGATCGAAGAGGCGAAGCCGAAGCCCGAGAACCTCGCTCGCCCCGGCGAGCCCGGCGATCGCCCCGCTCAGGAGCATGGCGACGACGATCTGGCGGGCCGTCGGCAGGCCGGCGAAGCGAGCCGCCGTCGGGTTGCCACCGAGCATCCGGAGCCGGAAGCCCAGGGTCGTGAACCGAAGCACGACCGCCAGGACGGCGGCGACCCCGAGGCCGAGGAGGAGACCGGCGTGCAAGCTCGTGCCCCGAACGAGGATCGGCAGGCGCGCCGACTCCTGGATCGGAAACGACTGGGCATAGGACGCATTCGGTTCGCCGAGGGGACCGGTGATCGGGTCGATCAGGTAGCTAATGAAGTAGAGTCCGGCGAAGTTGAGCATGAGCGTCGTCACAACCTCGCTCACTCCGCGGTACGCGCGCAGGTACGCCGGAACGGCGACCCAGACGGCCCCGCCGACCGCTCCCGCGACGAGGGCGAGGAGGACATGGAGGGGAGCCGGTAGCCCGAAGGGCGCGAGGGCGACGGCGGTCGCGAAGGCGGCCCCGAGGTAGAGCTGTCCCTCTGCCCCGACGTTAAAGACACCGGCCCGAAAGCTGAGCGCGACAGCCAAGCCGGTCAGGAGGATCGGCGTCATCCGGACACCGGTCGTGGCGAGGCTGCCGACACTCCCGACCGCCCCTTGAAACATCGCCCCGTAGGCGACGAGCGGGTTTGCCCCGGCGACGACGATGAGGCCGGCCGAGACGACGAGGGCCCCAAGGACGGCGACGACGGGCACAACGAGTCGCTCGGCGACTCCGACGGCGACGGTTCGGACCAGGCTGCCGAACATCAGGCGACGACCCCCTCCCCCGCCGACGGGTCGCCGACCCGGTGACCCATCATCATCTCGCCGACCTCGGCGAGCCGGTCCGGGTCGGGCGGCACCTCGCCCATGAAGCGACCGTTGTGGATGACGACGATCCGGTCGCTGACGGCGAAGAGCTCCGGCAGCTCCGTTGAGACGAGGAGGACGGCGGCGCCACGATCACGCTGGCGCCGGAGCAGCGCGAGCACGTTCTCGACGGCGCCGACGTCGAGGCCCCGGGTCGGCTGGGCGGCCACGAAGAGGGCAGGCTCGTCGAGGGTCTCGCGGGCGATGATGACCTTCTGCTGGTTCCCGCCCGAAAGGCGCCGAACCGGTGCCCCTGGCCCCGGACAGCGGATGTCGTGGCGGACGATCTGCTCCTCGGCGTTGCGACGGATGACGGCCCAGCGAAGCCAGCCGAGCGTCGAGAAGGGCGGTCTGGCATGGGCGCGGAGGACGAGGTTCTCGGCGACGCTGAAGTCCGGGACGAGCCCCTGTAGGTAGCGGTCCTCGGGGATGAGGCCGACAAGTCCCGGGTGACGCAGGGCGCTCGCGGGAGGCTTACCGGCGATGGTGATCCGGCCGCCGGTCGTCGGTCGGAGGCCGACGATGCACTCGACGAGCTCCCGCTGGCCGTTGCCATCCACGCCGGCGACGCCGACGATCTCACCGGCCCTGACGGTCAACGAGACGCCCCGCAGGCCGGGCGTCCGGCGGTCCGTGAGACAGCGGACGTCCTCGAGGACGAGGACCGGGTTACTGCCGACGGAGGGGGGCCCGAGCCGCTCCAAGGAGACCTCGCGGCCGACCATCATCGACGCCAGGAGGCGCGGCGTCGCCTGGCGCGTCGGGAGGGAGCCGGTTACCCGACCGTGGCGGAGGACGGTGACGCGATCGCTGATCTCCTCGACCTCGGCGAGCTTGTGGCTGATGAAGACGATCCCCCGGCCCTCGGCGGCGAGCTGCCGGACGACGCGGAAGAGCTGGCCGACCTCAAGGGGCGTGAGGACCGCCGTCGGTTCGTCGAGGACGAGAAGGCGCGCGCCGCGAAAGAGGGCCTTCAGGATCTCGAGCCGCTGCTGAGCCCCCACCGAAAGCTGCCAGACGGGGACGTCGGGGTCGATGGCGAGCCCGTACTCGGTCGCCAGGTCGACGAGACGGGCCCGGGCCGACCGGAGGTCGAGGAGCGGTGGCCGGCGGGTCGGCAGGCCGAGGACGACGTTCTCCAGGGCGGTGAGATTCGGGACGAGCATGAACTTCTGGTGGACCATGCCGATCCCGAGGGCAACCGCCTCGTGGGGCGAGCTGATGCTCACCGGCCGGCCATCGAAGACGATCCGTCCCTCGTCCGGGAGGAGGAGCCCGTAAAGGATCTTCATGAGGGTCGTCTTGCCTGCCCCGTTCTCGCCGAGGAGGGCATGGATTTCGCCGCTACGGACGTCAAAGTCCACGCGGTCGTCGGCGACGAGGGGACCGAAGCGCTTCGTGATCCCCTCCATGCGGAGCAGCTCGTTCGGAGACGAACCGGTGACGGTGACTCCCAACCGACGTGCCCTCTCCACCTGGGTCCGACGGGGCGACCGCCGGACGTTGACATCTGCGCCCAAACACCATAGGGTGTTGGCTGTCAACAGTCAACAGCCGACGGTGTGGTGAACGAGCTCCAGCTACCTGTTCTCGCCCGCGCCTCTCTTGCCGAGACGACGGCAGAGCTCCTCCGGGAGCGCATCCTGACCGGCACGTTCCCGCCTGGGTTTCGCCTCGTCGAAGCCGACATCGCGCGACAGCTCCAGACGAGCCGGGGGCCCGTCCGCGAGGCACTGGCCATGCTTCGAGCCGAAGGGCTTGTCCATGAGGAGCCGGGCCGCGGCTCCTTCGTCGCCATCCTCGACGCCCGGGAGATCGAGGAGATCTACGAGGTCCGAGCCGCCCTCGAGAGCGCCGCCGCCCGGCTGGTCATAGCCCGTGGCGATCCCCGCGATCGCCGGGAGCTGGAAGCTGCCCTCGAGGCGATGCGCGTCGCGGCCACTGCCGGCGATCGGCTCGCCCTCGTCGATGCCGACCTCGCCCTCCACGGCACGCTCTGTCGAATCTCGGGGAACGCTCGGCTCTACCGGATCTGGGAGACGCAGGTTGGGCTCCTCCGGGCGCTCATCCGTCTCGAGACGACGCGCCTGGTTCCGGCCTTCGAGCCCCTCGTCGGTGAGCACGCCCACCTCGTATCCGAGATCGGCACGGGGGACGTCGCCCGTGCCGAGGCCGCTTGCTGGGCCCTGTTCGCTCGGACGAGCCGGCTCCTCATCGAGGCTCGCGACAGCGTGACGGATCGCGACGGAAGTGGGCCACGAGACACCACAGCGGCAGCCAGCCGATAGCCGTCGACCCAACGGCACACGTCACAGGAGGACCCCCATGGCCGACTTCTACGAGGCACCGAAGCCACCCCGGGACATCCCCTACCTCCTCGTACCGGAAAAGCGAAAGCGGCTTCACTGGAACGATCCTCACGAGTGGCGGGTCAACAACTGGATCGAGCCGTGGGATTGGGCATCGCCGATCGACGTCGGTCTCATCAGCATCCCATCGAGCAAGACCTCCATCTTTCCCAACGGCGCCTACGCCGCCCCGAACTCAGTGAAGGAGTCCTGGGCGATCAACACGACCTATAGCCCCGACTACGACGTGGATCTCGCAACGCTCAAGGTTCGGGAGATCGGCGACGTTGCGGTGCCCGTGCTCGACCTCAGGCAGGGCATCGAGCAGATCGAAGAATGCCTCCGCGGCATCTTCGAACAGCCCGAAACCTTCCTCCCGGTCATCATCGGGGGTGATCACGCAATCACGGCCCCGGCCGTTCGGGCATTCTGTCGGGCCAACCCCGACAAGCAGGTCGGGCTGATCCACTTCGACGCCCACAACGACGTTCGGGTCATGGATCACGGTCCGACAAATGGAACCCCGATTCGCGGGATCCTCACCTCGGGAGTCCGGGTGTCCGGCCGGAATCTGGTCCAGGTCGGGATCCATGGCTTCATGAACGCTAGCTACTACAAGCGTTGGGTGGAAGGGAAGGGCGCCAGGATCATCACGGCCCGCGAGATCCGCCGACGGGGGATCGAAGAGGTCATCGCCGAGACCCTCGAGATCGCGGGTCGTGACACGGACGCCATTTACGTGACCGTCGACATCGACGTCCTCGAGGTCGGCTACGCCCCGGGGACCGCCGCTGCAACGGCCGATGGGATCCATCCGACCGACCTCTTCGAGGCCCTCTTCATCCTCGGCCAGGATCCGCGGGTCGCAGCCATCGACTTCGTCGAGCTCGATCCGTACCGGGACGTGGCCGAGATCACGACTCGAACGTTCAACTCTGCGATGCTCACCTTCTTGGCCGGATACTTCCTCCGCAAGAATAACGGCTGGCGCGGTTACGACCCGACGCCGATCGCGGAGTGGTAGGTCACCGTCGGCGCCGTGGCCCGTTCTCGCGCCCGGAGCGGTGGGGCTTCGATCCGGGCCGTCCGAGTAGACGCCCCGGGCGGCCTCGAAGCCCTTCGCCTCGTTGAGATCCCCGCTCCCGCACCAGGTCCAGGCGACGTCGCGATCGCCGTCGAGTTCGCGCCCGTGAACTGGGGCGACACCCAGAAGCGGGCTGGCACCTATCCCGACCCCGTCCCCTACCCCGTCGTCCTCGGGATGGAAGCGGCGGGCGTCGTCACGGCCGTCGGGCCCGGTGTGCGTGACCTACGGCCCGGTGATCGCGTCGCCGCGCTGTGCGGCCCACGACTCCTCGGCGGCTACGCCGGACTCGTCGTCGTGCCTCGCCCCTTCGTCATTCGGGTGCCGGACGGAGTACCGCTCCGGGAGGCAGCGGCCGCGACCCTCGCCGGTCTCACGGCGTACCACCTCCTCCACTCGATCCATCAACTTCGCCGCGGTGAAACGGTTCTCGTCCACGCCGCGGCCGGGTCGATCGGCCAGGCCCTCTGTCGGATCGCGAGCGCTCGAGGTGCACGGGTCATCGGGACGGTCGGTCGGGCAGAGAAGATCCCGGCAGTTCGGGCGGCCGGGGCGGCGATCGTCGTCGACCGGAACAGCGAAGACTTCGTCGAGGTCGCGCGAGCCGCGACCGAGGGCCGGGGTGTCGACCTCGTCATCGATTCGCTCGGAGGTGACGTGTTGGCGCGGAGCTTCGACGCGCTGCGCGTGTATGGCCGCCTCATCAACATCGGTGAGGCCGCTGGCGAGCCGGCGTTCCCGATCCGCCGAAAGCTGTACGAACGGTCGACGTGGATGGCCGGCTTCGAAGTCCTCCATGCTGGGCCGGGGTCACCACGATGGCGGCGCGGCGTTCGATTCGTCCAGAACGCTCTCGCCGCCGGATGGCTGCGGGTTCCGATCGCCGCCGAGCTGCCCCTGGAGAAGGTTGCAGCGGCCCACGCCCTTCTTGAGTCTCGGCGGACGACGGGCAAGGTGCTCCTCTTGGTCGGCTGAGCCTTCAGGGAACGGGGCTCGGAGTCGGGAGTGCGGGAGGGGCGGCGATCAAGAGCCGGTGGCTCGGCCCCGGCGCCGACAACGAGGACTCTACGGGAACCTACGGGAGGCGGACGTGACGCTGGCGGTCACAACCAACGAGCTGCTCATCGGCGGTGGCACCGTGGTCACCATGGACCCACTGCGGCGGATCATCGAGAACGGCGCCGTCCTCGTCCGCGGTCGGGAGATCGCCGCCGTGGGACGAACACCCGATCTCCGCGCCGCGAGTCCGTCCGCCGAGTGGTTGGATGCCGACGGCGGCTTGATCCTGCCCGGCTTCGTCAACACCCACAACCACCTCTTTCAAACGCTTCTCAAGGGCCTTGGCGACGATCGGCCGCTCTACCGCTGGCTCCGGGAGATGACCGCCCCGGCCGCGACTCACCTAACCGAGGAGGCCTGCGAGGTGGCAGCGCTTCACGGAGCCGTTGAGGCGATCCGCTCGGGCACAACGACGGTCGTCGACTTCATGTACGCGCATCCGCGGCCGGGCCTGACGGCTGCGGTCGTGCGAGGGCTCGATCGGGCGGGGCTCAGAGGCATAGTTGCCCGAGGGTTCGTCACTGCCGGCACGGATCTAGGTGTGCCACCCGTCCTCGTCGAGCACATCGACGCTGCCCTGGCCGACGCCGCCGACTTGGTCAGCCACTACGGACACCCCGACCGTCGCGTTCGCATCGGTATCGCCCCATGCCTCCTGTGGATGGTCGACGAGAACACGCTCCGAGCGGCGCGAGCCTTCGCTGACGAGCATTCGGTCCTCGTTACCTATCACCTCGCGGAGACCTCCTTCGAGGTCGAGTACGCGGTGCGTCGATACGGCGTCCGTGAGACGGAACTGCTCGAACGCCTCGGGTTCCTCGGTCCGGACCTCCTGGCCGTCCACTGCACCAAGGTCGACTCGGACGACCTCGCCCGGCTCTTCGCCCACGACGTCGCGATCTCCCACAACCCGGTCAGCAACATGTACCTTGCTGCGGGGATCGCCCCGGTGCCCGCGATGCTTGATCTCGGACTCCGAGTCGGGCTGGCGACCGACGGGCCGGCGAGCAACAACAACCAGAACATGGTCGAGGTGCTCAAGACGACCGCGCTGCTCCACAAGGTCGCCAAGGAAGATCCGGAAGCGCTGACGGCTCTACAGGTTCTCGAACTGGCGACGTTGGGTGGAGCCCGCGCCCTCGGAATGGCCCGGGAGATCGGCTCCCTCGAGGCGGGCAAACGGGCCGACGTCGTCGTCGCTCGGCTCCACGGGCCGTTCGTCGAGCCGGTTCACGATCCGGTCTCGGCACTCGTCTACGCAGCGGTGGGAACCGAGGTGATGAGCGTCGTCGTCGATGGTCGCGTCCTCATGCGAGACGGCGTCCTCACGGACCTCGATGAGGAGGCGATCCTCGAGCGTTCGCGACAAGCGGCGGCGGATGTCGTCCGTCGTGCGGGCCTCCGGAGCCGGCTCGACCGCCCGAAGCTCGGCTGAAGCAACGAGCCGAGGGCTCGCGCCGTTCATCGCGGGTGCCCCAGCGTGCCCACGCGCGGCGGACCCGGGGGGTTGCCGCGGATCTCGAAGAGGACGCAGCAGCGATCGGTTCCCGGCTCGAGCCGAGCGGCCACGCCGTCGATCCGAAGGCCCTCGAGGAGCCCTTCGGCGAAGGCAAGGTTCGTGCCGCAGACGAGGTCGCGGTGGCGGGGGACGAGGGCATCGAAGGGGCAGTTGCGGAGGGTGAGGGCGTCGTCGCCGACGCGTGACGGCTCGTAGCCGTGGGCGGCAAGAACCGGAAGGAGCTCACCGAGCGGCTCGACCGGGACCGTCGCCCCGACCGGATGCCCATCGGTCACGGGTCGGGCGCGGGCCGCCGTCCCGACCTGCCGACCTGCCTCGCGGGCGGCGGCGATCAGCTCCGGCGGCGGCACCACGGTCGCCGTCGCCTCAACGGCCTCCGCCAGGAGCTCGGCGATGAGGTCGTACCGACGCTCCGGTAGGGAGACCCGGACCTCGCGCGCAGCCCGACGGTAGAACTTCGCCGGTCGGCCGGCACCCGGGCCCGACCGGCCGGTCCGGCGGTGGTACTCGACCGCGAGGAGTCCGGCGGCGGCGAGCCGGTCGAGATGGAACGCGGCGAGCGGTCGGCCGATCCCGACCCCGGCGGCGACCTCGTCCCGGGCAACCGGCCGTCCGGCCGCGACGACCCATTCGTAGACGCGGCGCCGGACCGGCTCATCGAGGAGCCCGATCGCCGTCAGGGCATCGTCAGCCGCGCCGTCCCGGGCACGTCCCCGCGCTCCGGCCTCGACCCGTAGCTCGTCGGCGTCGTCCATCGGCCGAAGTCTAGCGGCGCGGACGTCCGCCCAGCGCACCGGCCGAGGCGTTCCCGCCTTCTTGCGCTCGACACCAAGTTCACCCTTGACGCGCGACATCCTAGAGTGTACGTATAACACATGTTAGTGATAGACGGGCCACGGTCCGGGACGAGAGCGTTGGCCAGAGCGCCTCGGACCACGACGTCCCGAATCCCGTACCGACCGCCGTCGTCGAAACACCAGCCACTCGGGGCTTCGTCGGCTGGGCAACCGTGGAGCTGCGCCGCCTGCCATGGACGGCCCGGTTCGGGCTCGCGGTCCTTGGGCTCTTCGGCTTCGCCGACGTCGTCGCCCACGTCGGCGTCCCGGTGACCGCCGGCGGCTCGGCGAGCGACCGGCAGCTCCTCGCGCATCTCGGCGTGCTGGCCGGGATGGTCGTCGTGCTGGGCGGTGTCCTCCGGGACACCCGGCCGCGGGCAACGAGTCGACGAGCGCGGCGGTCCGACGAGGGTAACCCGGCGCCCAAGGCCCCCCACGGGCAGTCGCGTGCCGTCGGGGCCACCGCGGCCGGTCCGGCCGATGGCGCCGACGAGGGTCCTCGAGGCCTCGGGCGACGACCGCAGCGGTCAACGGTGATCGGGAGCCGCCGCAAATCCAGGGATGCCGGATCCGACCCCGGCAGCCACGGTTCGTTGTAGTTCGCTCCAGAGGAAGGGAGGCAAGCGATGCCATTCGGCGATTTCGTCAACCAGATCCCGGCCCCGATCTTTCTCCTCATCCACCTCGTCGCCTTCCTGATCGGCGCGTACTTCGCCTGGCGCTCCTTCGGGTCGGGCGCCAGCCTCCTCGGCTGGGGCTTCACCCTCTTCGCCCTCGCCGAGATCAGCTACATGACGTACCACCTCGACTGGACCGTCTTCCTCTTCGCCCACACCGTGAGCGAGGTCTTGGACCTCGTCGCCTTCATCCTCGTCTTCGCCGCCGCGACCCGGCGGGCGATCGTCGGGGCTCCGGCCGGGGCTCGCTGACGGTGGCAGGCGATCGAGCTCGGCGGACCGCCCGCCCTGCCAGCCGGCCACGGACCACTCCGGGCGGACGATCGGTCGCCCCGCGGCCAATCGCGCGGCTGCGCGGGCTCGGCTCGCTAGTCCTTGTCCTCGGCTCCCTCGTCCTCGCCACCTGCGGCGGGTCGGGCGCACCGCCGAGCCCGGTCGCCACCGATTCCGTCGACCTTCCGAAGTCCTACCGGTTCGAGCCGAAGACGATCACCGTGCCCGCCGGGACGACAGTGACCTGGACGAACCACGACAACTTCACCCACACGATCCACCTCTTCGACGACGACGGGGTCGTCTACACACTCAAGCCCGGCGACTCGGCCAGCTTCACCTTCACGACCCCGGGGCTCCACCGCTACGAGTGTTCGCTCCATCCGCGCGACATGCAGGGCTCCGTGTTCGTGACCGGCGGCTGACCCGCCCTCTGCGGTGACCGCGCGAGCGCGTCGGCGGCGCCGTGCTGGGATGGTCACCCCACTGGCTGGTGGCGCCGCGGCCAGCCCTCGGCAATCCGGAGCCCCCCGGTTCCGTCGCCGAGGACCCCTCCGCGACGCCACCGGTCCCGAGTCTCGACCACGCCTGCGTCAGCTAGCCTGACGCGGGCGGTTCTCGGACGGCTGAGAGAGAGAGAGTCAAACGGGGTGCCACTCGTACGATTCGGGGTCAAATCGCTCGGGCGGCCGTCCGAGGAGGTCGAGCAAGCTAGCGGCGAGCGATGCGCCATCATGCCGGTCCAGCTCGGCCGTCGGATCGTGGCACCTCGACATCAAGATGCAGCGAGGACACCGGTTGTCACACTGACAACCGGCCATCAGGGTCCGAGCCATCTCGACGAGCTTCTGGAAGTCGCGAAAGATCTCGCGTGAGATGCCGATCCCGCCCTTGACAGCGTCGTAGACGTAGACCTTGGGCAGACCGTCCGACTGCCGCTGGGTCAGCCCCGCCAAATCGAACGGATCACACGGGATCATGAGGGGCGCCGTCGCTTTCAAACCGTGCTCGAGGGAATGCGCCGCTCTGTAGTCTGAGCCAAGAGCGGCACCATGGAACTCGACCCAGACTGCGTCGGTCCGATAGCTCTTCACCTGCGCGCTGTCGTACTCGACCTCGTCGACCAGCTCATCCGTCCGGTCGTCGTACTCGCGGTAGCCGGTGAGGTGATCACTCACCTGAACCTTGCCGAAGAACAGACGTAGCTGCGCCGGGCCGTCGGCCCAGCGGAAGCCGTCACTGAGCTCCTCCTCGGTAATCGTCCAGAAGCGGACCGGCTTGGTGTAGTGGGGTTGGTCATTGGGTTCAACCATGACCTCGCTGGTTCCGTGCGAGCGGACCCGGTAGGACTGACCATAGTGGTCGTAAATGGCCCCAATATAAGCCTCACTGAAAAGTGCATCACCAGAAATGGTTCCAATGTCAACGGTGCCAGCTTTGATGACGTATGTCTGGCCTGAGATCGATCGCAGGTCCACGCGACGATGCGGGCGGCGGACACGCAGCATGCCGAGGTCCGGTGTCAAGGTCCTGCCGCGACTGACGAGGGCGTCTCCCAGCACCGAGGGATCGAGGAACTCGGGACGACCTTCGGCCTCGAAAATCGCGCACAACGCGTGCGGTCGCAGAACCTCCTCGTTCTCGAGGTTCACGGCGAGTCGATCGAGCTCCCGACTCATGAACAGGTCGATGTTCTCGACGTAGAACTGATCGAGGGGGCGACGTGAGGCGATGAAGATGACGTGGGCGGTACGGTCCCAGCTGCGCCCAGCTCTACCGGCGCGCTGCCAGGCTGACATCACCGTGTCAGGAAAGCCCACCATCACGACGGCGTCGAGCCGTCCCATGTCGATCCCCAGTTCCAGGGCGTTGGTCGAGAACACGACAAGCGTCTCCCCGCGCTTGAGCTGGGCTTCGATCTTCCGCCGATCTTCGGCCGTGTAGCCGGCCTTGTAGGGCGCCACCAGTTCCCGCTCCAGGCCTCGCTCGGCTGCGACCGCCCGGGCTTTCTTTGCAACCCGTTCTACCATCCGGCGCGTCGGGCAGAACACGATCGTCGACCGGCGCGAGGCCACGGACTCAGCAGCGAGATCAGCCAGCCGGCGCAGCAGCAGCTCTTCGTAGCGGAACTCCGGGTACTCCGGGTTGATGAACACAAGGCGACGTTCAGGTTGAGGCGTCTCGTCGCTCCGAACGACCGAGACCGAGCGACCGGAGAGCGCCCGAGCGTGTTCTTCTGGGTTGGCAATGGTCGCTGACGAGAAGATGATTTGGGGGGCAGACCCAAGACGCCGACAGAGAGCGAGCAGTCGCCTGAGGACGTAGGCCACGTTGGTGCCGAAAAAGCCACGGTATTCGTGTACCTCGTCGACCACAATGAAGGCGAGCCCACGGAGCAGGTTGCCCCATTGCTCGTGCCAGCCCAGCAGGGAGTGGTGGACTGCATCTGGATTGGTGACCAGGAGGTCTGGGGGTTGCGCCTTAAGGAGTCGTCGCTCCTCCTGCTCCGTGTCCCCGTCAAACGCCCAACTGCTCACGGAATGCGGCGACGGGAGACGCTCGGTGATCGCCTTGATCGCCAGCAGTTGGTCGTGGGCGAGGGCCTTCGTGGGGTACAGGTAGAGTGCGTGCCGTCCTCGGTCGGAGAGGAGCCGCGACAGCACCGGCAGGTTGAAGCACAGCGTCTTCCCGGTAGCGGTCGGTGAGACGAGAATGACGTCATCCCCCGCCAAGATCCGCTCAATTGCCACCGCCTGGTGCTCGTACAGCTGCTCGATCCCGCTCAGCTGGACGGCGCGGACTACGTCCGAGTGGAGGCCGCTCGGGAACGCCGAGGCGTACCTCGGCGCACGCCGCGGCAGCGTCCGGACGCCGACAACGTCGCGCTCCTGGAAGACTCCCGCATCGATCAGGTGGTCGAGCCAGTCCTCGTCCCGCCTTTGTGTCCCTGATCTCCCGTCATTCATCGCTGTTCCCTCGCGCGGGTGTGGCCCGCGGCGGCTCCGCCTGCGCAGCGCTGGATAGAGGACTCAACCGGCGCGCCACATCAGCCGAACGGGACACTCCGGGACGACATGGGCCAGGCAGGCAGCGGTTCCCGGAGAAATTCGGCATCGTCATCCCGTTCCCTGCCCCGCGAGCCGCTGCTCCAGCTCCGGCGGGGCGATGACCACGAGGTGGTGCTTCGCCCGCGAGCCACCGACGTAGAGGAGCTGGTCGAGCCGCTCGTCGTCCGGACGGAGCTCGACGAGGACGACGACGTCGGCTTCGAGGCCCTTGTAACGGTAGATCGAGTCGGTCACGATCCCGTTCGCCGGCCGGCCGTTCGGCGCCGCCGCCGGCCGCCGCTCGCCCCGCTCGTCGACGAGCGGGTTCCAGAGCTCGATCCCGCCCCGAAACCGTCGCTGCCGCCAGACCGTCGACTTGGCCAGGCTCACCCCCGTCAAGACGGCGATCCGGTCGCCGGGCACCCGTTCCTCCTTGACGAGCCGGCCGAGGACGTCACCGAGGACGGCCGTCGTCCCCGGTCCCGGCTCCGCAGCCAGGACCTCCGGCGATCGGCCGTCGTCGCGCATCGGGTCGGCCGGCACGTCGCCCCGGTAGAAGCGAAAGACGAGATCGTGGATCGGCCGCGCGTTCCGGCAGTTGCCGGGCAGGGCGTACTCCCGGAGACCGAGCCGCTCGATCTCGTCGGGGCGATAGATGGCCTGGGCGGGGTCGTGGAAGAGGTAGAAGACCCC
Source organism: Chloroflexota bacterium (assembly GCA_042408925.1). Lineage (GTDB taxonomy): Bacteria > Chloroflexota > Limnocylindria > Limnocylindrales > CSP1-4 > BPIH01. Next base: position 87,186 of record JBHOQO010000096.1, read on the forward strand.
GTTCTTCGCGTCGTCGAGGAGCATCATGAGTGAGGTGAGCCAGCCGACCTCGAAGTCCTGGCCTTCGTCGACGACCACCGCGTCGCAGCCGCCGCCGAGACGGTCGATAGCCTCGTCGAGGGCCTGCGGGAGGACGAGGCCGAACCACTCAGCGTCGGTGTGAGCGCGCCGCGGCGGAAGGACGCCGGCCGCCGCCCCGAGCCGCTCGCAGAGCCCATGGAAGGTCGAGATCCGCAGTCGGCCGTCAGCGAGGAACGGCTCGAGGTCGGGATGGCGAGCCAGGGCCGCCTCGAGCGGAGCGTTGAAGCAGACGAAGAGGACCCGGAGCCCGGCCTCGGCCAGGCGGCGGGCCTTTTCGACGGCGACGACCGTCTTCCCGCTCCCGGCCGGCCCGACGATGGAGGCCTGGCGCACGCCGCGGAGGACGTCGAGGATGCGGATCTGGTCCCTCGTCGGCCGGAGGATCGCCCGCTCGCCCTCGTCGAGGTCGCCGACGAGGAGGGGGCGCAGCGCGGCGGCCGGACTGATGACGGCGTCGATGATCTCGAGCTGCTCGTCGCTGAGCCGCCGGTCCCGGGAACCGTCGCCCGACCAGAACCGGAAGACCCGCTCGAGGGCGGCTGTCGTCGCCTCCGGACTGCCGAGATCGGCCCGATCGAGGAGGAGGTCGAGGGGGGCGTCGGGCCCGAGTCCGGTCGCCAGGGCGGCGCCGCGGGGGACCAGGCTCAGCCGGTCGACGTCCGGACAGGCAACGGCATGAAGGGCTCGCAAGTCCCAGCCGAGGCGCGATGCCCAGCGCGGGTCGGCGGTGATGAGGCGGACGAGGGCGTGGGCGGACTTCCTCGCTTGGGCGAAGGGGCTGTCGTCGAGGACCCGATCCCCGGCGTACCAGTGGCCGTTGCCGTCGCGGGCGAGGGTCCCCGCCTTCGTCTCGACGACGAGAAGGCCGTGCTCGGGGTGGATGACGACGAGATCCGCCTCACCGTCCCGAGCCGGGCCGCCCGGCCGAGTCGGAGCCGTCCAGGCCAGGTTCGCGTAGAGGCGGGCACCGGGCGGGAGGACCGCCCGGACCGCCCGCTCGACCCGCGCTTCGGCTCGCCTGCCTGCCTTGGACATGCCGACCCCCGACCTGCGACTGCGGTTGCAGCTGCGACTGCCCCCGACGATAAACAAGCCGCACGCCGAATGTCAATCCAGGGTGGTTGGCCGGGCGCCCGACTCGACCCGGGTCGGCGCCGGCGCTGCCGCGGGCTCGGCTAGGAGCGTGTGTCGGTAATGCCCGCCGGCAGGGGCTCCGGCATGCGAGAATCGCGCATGCGTTCGAAGACCTTCCGCCCGTACGACCAGGACAGCCTGCTCATCATGCCGCCCAGCCTCCATGACTGGGTCGATCCCGGCGGCCTCGCCGCCTTCCTCTCCGATCTCGTCGACGAGCTTGACCTCGCGCCCTTCCTGGCCGCCCACGACGAGCCGCGGGGCAGGCCGCCCTACCACCCCCGACTCATGCTCAAGATCCTCCTCTACGGCTACGCGACGGGCGTCCGGAGCTCGCGCCGGATCGAGGAGCGGCTTGGCTCGGACGTCAACTTCATGTTCCTCGCCGGGCTCGCCCGGCCCGACCACAAGACGATCGCCGAGTTCCGCCGGCGCCACCTGGCGGCCTTCGAGCGGCTCTTCCTCGAGGTCCTCGAGCTGTGCCGGGCGGCGGGCATGGTCAGGCTCGGCCGGGTCGCCGTCGACGGCACGAAGGTGAAGGCGAACGCCTCGCGGCACAAGGCGATGAGCTATGGCCGGATGGCCGAGCGGGAGGCGGCTCTGGCGGCCGAGGTCCGCTCGATCCTGGAAGAGGCCGAGGCGCTCGACCGGGCCGAGGAGGCGACGCTCGGCGAGGCGCGGGGCGACGAGCTGCCGGCCGAGCTCCGCCGCCGGGAGACGCGCCTGGCGCGGATCCGCGAGGCGAAGGCGGCCCTCGAAGCCGAGGCGCGCGAGCGAGCCGGCGACGAGACGGCGACCCCCGACCCGAAGGCCCAGCGCAACTTCACCGACCCCGACAGCCGGATCATGCCCAGCAAGCCCGACGGCTTCCTCTACGGCTACAACGTCCAGCTCGCCGTCGACGATCGCCACCAGGTCATCGTCGCCACCACGGTCACGACCGAGACAACCGACAGCCGGGCCCTGCCGACCCTCGTCGACCAGATCGAGGCGAACACCGGGCGGCGACCCCGGAGGCTCCTCGCCGACGCCGGCTATGCGTCCGAGGAGAACCTCGCCGATCTCGAGGCGCGCGGCATCGACGCCTACGTCGCGACCCGCCGGGATCGCCACACGAGGCCCACTCCACGAGCCCCGCGGGGCCGCATCCCGGCTCGGCTGAACCGGCGCGAGCGGATGGCCCGCAAGCTCACCACGAAGCGCGGTCGGGCCGAGTACCGGCGGCGCAAGGCGATCGTCGAGCCGGTCTTCGGCCAGACCAAGGAGGCCCGCGGCTTCCGTCGCTTCCATCTCCGGGGCCGCGAGAAGGTGACCGCCGAGTGGTACCTCGTCTGCACCGTCCACAACCTGGGCAAGCTCTTTCGGGCTGGCCAGGCCGGCTCGGGCGGCGGCAACCGGCACCCTGCCCGGCCCACAGGGCTGGCCGACTGCCTCGCCGGAGTCGCTCGATCTCGCGCCCGGGCCGCCGAGCGGTGGCTGGCGGCCTGCGCCCACCTCCTTCGACCCAGGCCGCGGCCCATGCTGGCCCAGCTCGTCGCGCTTAGCGACACACGCTCCTAG